>NZ_JBVAYG010000002.1:0-318636 GCF_055413365.1 Pseudaeromonas sp. HNCC25DJ182
CGACTGTCACCGTATTATTGATTGGTTTTCCTTTGCGTAATACCGTCACTGTAATTTTGGTACCTGGTTTTGCCTCAGCAATCATATCCATCGCGGCTCGAACTCCTGCGACTGGCTTTCCATTAATTTGCGTGAGAACATCCCCGCGCTGCAGTCCTGCCTTAAATCCTGGCCCATCAGGATCTAGGTTTTCAATCACTAATCCACGAAGTTCGCCTAAATTAAGTAGCCTGGCGGTGACCGTATCTACCTCTACGGTAGATATACCCAAATAGCCACGCATCACACGCCCGTGTGTTACTAGGTCTTGCATTATTCGATGGGCTAAGCGATACGGGATGGCGAAGCCGATGCCTGAATTATCGGAGTTGCCCAGTTGATAGGATGCTGAGTTGATGCCGACTAATTCACCATTGGTATTCACCAAGGCTCCGCCAGAATTTCCTGAGTTAATTGCTGCATCAGTTTGTAATAAATCCTGACGGCCATTACTATCTGGTCCCATAGTGCTTAATCCAATGCGACCCGTCGCACTAATTATGCCTTGTGTGATGGTTTGGCCAACATTATATGGATTACCTATAGCAAGAACGACATCCCCAACTTGAGGAGATAGTGATTCCTCTTGAGGAATAACAGGGATATTTTCAGCATTGATGCTGAGTACAGCAAGATCTGTCGGAATATCGGAGCCAACTAAATCAGCTGTAAATACGCGGCCATCCTGCAAGGCAACAATAATTTGGTCGGCTGAGGCAATCACATGATAGTTGGTTAAAATATGCCCTTTGTTCGTCATGATAACGCCCGAGCCAAGGCTTTCAGGTTTGAGTTGTGAATCTGTTCGTACATTAGTGTCTTGATAGCTGCGGGTATAAATGTTTACAACAGCTGGGCCTGCATTTCTGGCTGCTGTAGCGTAACTCAAAGGGGCTTGGTTTCTCTCGGCTGATAGAATGGAGGTAGAGTTTGGCGTTAGTTCTGGGAGCGCGAGAAGCAAAGCGGCAGCAACACCTGCGCCTAATAATACTGATTTAGCCAAGTAACTGATCGAAGATGGTATTTTCATAGCGTTAATCAAGTCATTGAGCGATTAAAGCAGAATAACATAGAAAGAGAGGGATGAGGCAAAGGCTGGCCCGATACCAGCATGGATATCGGGCCAATAGATGTTTAGCGGAGGACCAGATACAGAGAGGAGTCACCGCGAATAATATTGAGGGCTAAAACGTCAGAGCGGCCTTTTATCGCCTTACTGAAGTCGCTCATATTGTTGACCCGCAGGCGGTTGATACCGGCAATGATATCGCCTTTACGCAACCCGATTGCAGCCGCAGGAGACTTAGGGGCAACTTCGGCTACTTCAACGCCTTGTGGTTGCTGTCCTTTCTTGGTGTTCTCCAATTTGGCACCTTCCAACGCGGGGTGGATAGATTTTGCGGGTGCTGCCATCTCATCGGATTGCTTCAGGGTCACCTGGATTGTTTGCGGTTTTCCATCACGGATGATACCGAGATTTACAACTTTACCCGCTCCCATAGTTGCAACTTTTGCCCGGAGTTCACCAAATGAGCGGACCGGGTTGTCATTGATGCTGACGATGATATCCCCGGCTTTGATGCCTGCACTATCAGCCGCAGATCCTGACATCACTTGGCTGACGAAAGCGCCATTTTGCTTATCGTAACCAAATGCTTTGGCGAGATCCGTGGTTAATTCACCCCCCATCACACCCAAGACACCGCGGCGAACTTCTCCATATTTTATAATTTGATCGGTTAGATCTTTTACCATATTGGATGGTATCGCAAACCCTATTCCAATATTCCCCCCATTGGGGCCTAGAATCGCAGTATTGATACCGATAAGTTCACCACGAAGATTAATTAGTGCGCCACCCGAATTCCCCGAATTAATTGCTGCATCAGTTTGAATAAAGTTTTCGAGGTTTTCGATATTCAATCCGCTGCGGCCCAGCGCACTCACAATACCGGAAGTGACGGTTTGTCCGAGGCCGAATGGATTTCCTATTGCGATGGCAAAATCACCTACTCGTAGTTGATCTGAATTGGCGAGCTTAACCTGGCTAAGGTCTTTGGCCTTAATTTGCAAAAGGGCTATATCGGATTGCTGATCTTCACCTATCTTCTTCGCAGTAAATTCTCTGCCATCTTTCAGCGTTACCTTTATTTCGTCTGCTTCCTGAATGACGTGGAAGTTGGTGATGACATAACCTTTATCCGAGTCAATGATGACGCCTGAGCCGAGTGCCTGAAAGGGTTGCTCCTGGATTTGATCCGGAGGCAAGTCAGGGCCGAAGAAAAAGCGGAATTGCTCCGGAATAGCTTGCTTGGTGACCTTTTTCCCGGACACTGAGATATTAACGACTGCGGGTGTGACGCCTTCCAAAACTGGAGCCAAGGTGGGCATCTCCTGCCCATTCATTACAAGCGGGAGAGCGGCTTGAGCCGTGGTAGAGCCGAAAGATAGACCAACACTGATGGCAATAGCGGACAACATTAAGCGTGTGGATCGAGTCATTGATTACAACTCCTAATAAAGACAAGTGATGAAAATGTCACAACACTATGACTATCGGTTGTAATGAATAGTTCCTAGCCCAGTTTAGTTCTGTCTGTCAAAAGTCCTGAACGCTCACCGGAATAGTCAAGAGGCTGGGATTCAGGAGCTGACTCAGTCGTCTCTGTATCGTCGGCCTTGGTGTCATGCCGGAACAGTGGGCTGGCATGAGGAACCAGCTTTTCACTTTGCTCTGCAAAATGCTGGCTGAGACGTTGGTAATGTTCATCTAGTTGCTCAAACATGACTGCGGTGCTGGTGAAGTGATCACCCATTTCCCGCTTGTACTGGGTCAATTCTTTTCGTGCCTTAGTCAGCTCATTGTGTAGTTTTGTTGCATCTCCGGCCCTAGATGTGGCTCTGCCAGCTACAAAACCAATGATGACGCCAATGAGGACAAAAAGAATGGTGGTGAATTCAGTCATGACAGTACCTTGTATACGACAAGTAAGGGTGCTTCAGTCCATGCACTATACCGTCAAGCTCTCCTGGTGGGTACTCTTCAGCATCATTGGTATTTGATTGATCACATGTCTTGAGGCTCGACTCGGCTCAGATGGCAAGAAATGAACAATAAAATCGCCAAGATTGCACGAATGCCTTGCCAGAGTGTGCTTTTGTTAGTCAAAATATTGCGCCTTTGGGTTATGGGGGCATCCATTTCCAAAGGCGGGCCGGGCGTGTTGCAAATTTCACGGGCAATGAAATCTGCAGGTGATTTCTTGGGCGACTTCACTTATAATCGCCCGGCCCACGTTACAGGCCACCAATCTGGTGGTACTAGCAATCGCGATCTGACTTGTATTCGAAGGGATACGGGTGGTCTTTAATTTGTTATGTGCGGCATCCGCCGGACGTAATGTTCATCTTTCAAACAGTAATTTGGGTTAACTGTAATGAAAACTTTCGTTGCCAAGCCAGAAACCGTTAAGCGTGACTGGTATGTTGTTGATGCCGAGGGCAAAACCCTGGGGCGCATCGCCACTGAGATCGCCAGCCGTCTGCGCGGCAAGCACAAGCCAGAATACACCCCGCACGTTGACACCGGTGATTACATCATCGTTATCAACGCTGAGAAGGTTGCTGTTACTGGTAAGAAAGCTTCCGACAAGATGTACTACGCTCACTCCGGTTTCCCGGGTGGCATCAAGTCCATCAGCTTCGAGAAGTTGATCGACCGCAAGCCTGAGATGGTTATCGAAGCTGCTGTTAAAGGCATGTTGCCGAAGGGCCCGCTGGGTCGCGCCATGTTCCGTAAGCTGAAAGTTTACGCTGGTGGCGAGCACAACCACGCTGCTCAACAACCTCAAGTTTTGGACATCTAATTCGGGATCTGGCAAATGGCAGAAAATCAATACTACGGTACTGGCCGTCGCAAAAGCTCTACCGCTCGCGTGTTCGTAAAGCCAGGCAAAGGTAACATTGTTATCAACAAACGTTCTCTGGAAGAGTACTTCGGCCGTCCGACTGCCCGTATGGTAGTTCGTCAGCCGCTGGAACTGGTCGAGATGACTGAGAAGCTGGATCTGTTCATCACCGTTGTTGGTGGTGGTATTTCCGGTCAAGCTGGTGCTATCCGCCACGGTATCACCCGTGCGCTGATGGAATATGACGAAAGCTTGCGCCCAATTCTGCGCAAAGCTGGCTTTGTTACTCGTGATGCTCGTAAGGTTGAACGTAAGAAAGTCGGTCTGCACAAGGCCCGTAAGCGTCCTCAGTACTCCAAGCGTTAATTCGTTTTGGGTATTTAAAAGCCTCGGCATGCCGAGGCTTTTTCATTTCCGAAGATTTGCATAGCCGCCCTATCGAGGGATGGTTTACTGCCTTTAGAATCCAGATCCCGAGTCTTAGTCCTATACGCAATAGTCTTGCTGGATGTGAAGGGCGCGCTTGGTATGAATTTAATGCCGAAGATCCTGCTCAAGTGGGGCGAGATCTGGTACACTTGCTCACCTATTCTGCAGTGCAAGTCTGATTCAAGAGACCATTACTGCCCCTCAACAGGGACAGGATCTGGCACAATCTTGAAAGCAACGCATCGCTGCATGATGCCAACTTGGTTCCCTATGTATCTGGTGGAACTAACTAACTTTTTGGCAATGAAGGTCTATTCCTTCATTGCTTTTCTCTGCTTGTAAATGGAGGGGTCGATGGCTTTTGCTGCCAATAAACGCTCTATCATGACTCTGTTTTCTGGGGCGAACGACATGTTCAGCCACCAAGTGCGTATCGTGCTGGCCGAAAAGGGCGTCAGTGTCGATATCTGCCATGTTGATATGGCTAACTTGCCGGAAGAATTGTTGGAGTTAAACCCCTACGCCTCAGTACCGACGCTGGTCGATCGTGACTTGGTTCTCTATACCTCACGGATCATCATGGAGTATCTGGATGAGCGTTTTCCTCATCCGCCACTGATGCCTGTTTATCCGGTGGCGCGTGGCAATAGTCGCTTGATGATGCATCGTATTGAGCTGGATTGGTACTCGCTAGTGGATAAGATCATGGCGAATGGCGATGAGGCAGAATCTGCGCGCAAAGAGCTCCGTGAAAGCTTGCTAGCCATAGCTCCGATTTTTGCCGAATACCCATATTTCATGAGTGAAGAGTTCAGCCAGGTGGATTGTTTTATGGCTCCGCTGTTGTGGCGTTTACCTCAGTTGGGTATTGAACTGACCGGCAAAGGTGCCAAAGAGCTCAAGAACTACATGACACGTCTGTTTGAACGGGAGTCGTTCCAGGCGTCCCTGACCGAAGTTGAACGCGAACTACGTAACGGATTCTGAGCATGGAACACCAGATGACCCCCAGTCGTCCCTATCTGTTACGAGCTTTCTACGATTGGTTGCTCGATAACGATATGACGCCGCACTTGCTGGTGAACAGTGAAGTGCCGCATGTGCAGGTACCACGGCAATTTGTGCAGGATGGACAGATTGTTTTGAACATAGCGCCACAAGCTGTGATGTCATTTGCGATGGGTAAAGAGTCATTGAGTTTCAATGCTCGTTTTGGTGGTGTGCCGTTTCAGGTTTATATCCCCATGGCGGCTATCGTTGCTATTCACGCCCGCGAGAACGGGCTTGGCACTTTTTTCCCGCCTGAGCCTGCCTATGAGGCTTGGTTGGCGAGCGATGCAACGGAGCAATCGGTCAGTATTGAAGTGCCGGATGATGAACCCGAACCTCCGAAACCGTCAGGCCGCCCCAGCCTACGTATCGTCAAATGAATCGGTTTATTGCGCTATCTTTAGCCTCGCACAAATAAAAACGCGCCCTTGGGGCGCGTTTTTTTACATCCGTCATCTCTGGATTAGTATTGAATAACCTCATCGGCGGCACTGCCCAACTGTACATCTCCTCCTGTCGCAGAATCATTACTGTTGGCGGGTAATGATGTGCTGCTGGAGGTCTGGGTTGTAGAGCTCTTGCCGCCATTTTGAATATATTCGAATACCTTGATGACCTTCTTTACCCCTGAGACGTGGCGCGCCAAATTAACGGCTTTTTCAGCTTCATCACGGGTCACCAGGCCCATCAGGAATACTTCGCTGTTTTCGGTAACCACTTTGAAGTGCGTGCTATCGATGCCCTTGGTGGTCAACATTTCTGATTTGATCTTCGATGTGATCCAGGAGTCTTGGCTCTGAACGCTAAATCCAACTGGTTTACGGATCCGTAACTCATTGTATACATGACGAACGCCGTCGATTTTGCTGACCAGTTGTTCGGCATCGCGGCTGAATTGGCCATAGGGTGTCTGTCCGACCAACAGGACTTTGCCATTCACGCTAACCGCGCTGATACGACTGGCTTTATCCATATCCTTGCGCGAAGCGATTGTATTGGCCGCTTTAAGTTCAATATTCTGGTCGTCGATAACGGAGCCCACAGTGCGTCGATCATTGGCGATGGATGCTGTCGTGGCGGCGCCTGCCACAAAAACTCCCGCACACCCTTGCAACAAGGACAGGCTTGCTACGGTTACCAGTAGCAGTCGATTTTTCATGCGTGTTTCTCCAATCACATCATTGTGGGAACAGGGTGCGATCGATGAGATCACACAGACATTGCAAACAGAGTAGATTGACCTCCAGGATGCGGGGCATGTTGGCTGATGGAACCCGTATCTCTACATCACTGGGACCCAGCAAACCGGCGATTTCTCCACCGTCGCTACCGGTCAGGGCGATGATGGTCATATCACGGCTCAAGGCTGCCTCGGCGGCTTTCACTAATGCCTTTTCCCGGCCATCTCCCGCCAAGACCAACATGATATCGCCACGTTGACCGAGGGCGCGTATCTGCTTGGCATATACATCGGCAAAGCCGCTATCGGCGGCTACTCCGCTGAGAAGGATACTATCGGCCGAGAGTGCCAGGGCCGGGAGCGAAGGGCGCTCGGTTTCGAAACGATGCACCAATTGACTGACAAACAATTGACTGAGTGCTGCGGCAGGGCCATTGCCGCAGGCCAGGATCTTGTTGCCGTTCAACAGACAGATGGTCAGCATCTGGGCCGCGGTCTGGATATCATCCGACAGGGCTTCGGCGGCTGCGATCTTGGTCTGAATACTCTCGGTGAAGTTCTCTTTGATACGATCCAACTCTAGGTCCCCTGAATAGCATTTTTGTACCACTGGCAGGCATCATCACCATCGAAGGCTACAACATCGAAGCGGCATGCCTGATTTGACTCGTTCCATCCTTGCTGCAGCAAGAATGTTTGGGCGGTAAGCCACAGTTTTCGCTGTTTGCTCCGGGTGATGGAGGCTGCGGCTCCACCGTGACTGCGGGAGGCGCGATACCGGACTTCGACGAAGACCAGGTAGTGCGCATCCCGCATTATGAGGTCTATCTCTCCGCTACGGCAGCGAAAGTTTTTGGCGATGAGTATCAGGCCCTGCCGGGTGAGAAAGTGCAGGGCCAGAGCTTCAAACTGTTGCCCTTTCGGGTTATTGAGCCGCAGGCTCGGCAACAGGTTTCGCAATCTCATGGCTTGGCTCGCTCTTTTCGATGCGGATCCAGTGCAGTTGACGGCGTACAACGCCCTGTTCATTGATGCTCAAGGCACCGGTTAATCCTTCGCGTTGTTGCCCCGTTGCGGCACGGAGCTCGGCAAGATGCGGTAACAAGCTGATGCTGTCGTAGCCCATGGCGAAGAAACGTAACAGGTCATTATTGGCTTGCGGCCACAAGGTGAGCACCTTGTCGCGCAGGGGCGAACTGGAGTCCAGCATCCAGGGCATATCGCCCAGCTGCATACCCAGCACATTCTGGGCAACTCCAGGATTATTCAGGCCCGGATTACCCTTGGCACCCAGATAATAGGTGGGGGGGGGCGCAAAGGGGCTCTGGGATATATCGATAAACGATTTAATGATCCCGGCTTCCAGAGGGGAGGCGTAGATATAGATCGCATCGACATCCTGGCGGTTGAAAGCCTGAGCAAACACCTTCTGGCCAATACTCTTCTGTAAGGCATCAATTCGTTGCTGGCTGGCACCGACCCCCATCGCCTGACGCAAAATGGCCTCCAGACTTTGCCGGTCGGTGAACCGAGCCACCAGTGGCGCGCCGCCGGTTTGTGGTTGCCATTGGTTCGTGAAGCCATCGACGACGCGCTGTCCCTGGGCTCCTTGCGGCACAATCAACAGCGGCAGACGTTTACCATCCTGACGAAGTTTTTCGGCCGCTTCTGCGGCATCTGCCGCAGGTGAGAGTGAAAAATAGAAGTGGGTGTCGGTAGTGGATTTGCCATCCGTTTCGTTGAGTGCGAGCAGGGGGACTTGCGGTTTCAACGCGATCAAGGCCTCGACCTGATCCTTGAGCAGGGGGCCGACAATGAACTCGGCACCCTCTTTCACGGCCTGTTGGTACAGGGCGGCTATGGGTTGGCTGGCGCTGTCGTAAAAGCGTAAGTCACCCTGCAACCCGGCTTCTTTATAGGCGGTGAGCATGCCGTTGCGCAGGGCATCCCCCTGGGCAGCCAGATTACCGGAGAGCGGGATCAGAATGGCAACTTGTTTGGGCATGCCGAAAGCAAGGGCTGTGGTTGCTGTCTCGCTGCTTGTCTGATCTTTTTGATACAGCTGACTACCGGGGTGATCCGGATACTCGGCCTGCCAACGGGCGTACTGGGTGGCAAACTGTTGCGGCTGATTGCCTAAGGTGCGTTGCAACACCGCTAGCGCTAACCAACCGGTCTGTATTTTTGGTGCTGGCTCGGCCATGGCTTGCTGTAAACGGGCGGTCTCTTGAGCTTGCAACAGGCTCCAGATCGTCTCGTTGTTAGTTTTTTGCTCCGCAGGCGACAGGTAATTGTTCAAGGCGATATAGGCTGGCAAAGCACTCAACGGGTTTGCTGTTTGGCTGAGTAAGCTGGCCTGCAACTTGTAGTAACTGGCGGTTGCATCATCGGACAAGGGGCGCAGATCGATATCGGCGATTTGTGCCAGCGCTTCGCCGCTCTTGCCTTGCTGTTGCAGGATCATCGCTTGGATGATGCGCTGTTCGTGCTTTTGCTTGGGCGTAAAGGCTTCTTTAGCCAACTGCTGGGAGAGTGCGGAGGCCTGTTGTAAATCGCCCGCCGCGATCAGGCTGCGAGCCGCGAGTGTTTCCCAGGTGAAACGATAGGCGGCATCGGATTGCGCCAGCTGCTGCAGATACCAATCCGACTTATGTTCGAGACGCGAAAAAGCGGACGGTGGCACTGTGGGCGCGCTATTGGAGTTGTCCGGCGTGCTGGCACAGGCGCTCAACAACAGGCTGAGCAGAACCAGAGACAGGAACTGTGATACGCTAAATGGCTTATTGAACCGATACAAAATTATTCCCCGACCGCAATGTGGTGTGCGACATAGTGTAATCGGGCCATTTTTCCGACACAATTGTTCGGCGAGGAGAAGCCATGCAATCGCCCCCCTCTCTTTACATAGTACCGACCCCGATTGGTAATTTGGCTGACATCACCCAGCGGGCCATCGAAGTGCTGACCATGGTCGATGTGGTAGCAGCAGAAGATACGCGACATTCTTCCGTGTTACTCAACCACTTGCAGATTAAAGCTAATCTGCTTGCGTTGCACGATCACAATGAACAGCAACGTGCAGATGCCTTGATTGCCAGGGTCCAGCAGGGGCAGTCTGTGGCGCTGATTTCTGACGCCGGAACGCCACTTATCAGTGATCCAGGCTATCATCTGGTCACTCGCTGCCGTGAGGCGGGTGTCCGGGTTATTCCGCTTCCCGGCGCTTGTGCTGCGATCACCGCTTTGAGTGCTTCGGGCTTACCCACCGATCGTTTTACCTTCGAAGGCTTTCTGCCAGCCAAAGAAAAAGCTCGGGATGATCGGCTGACGGAATTGTTGGATGAGACCCGGACCTTGATCTTCTATGAGTCACCGCGTCGCTTGCTCGAGACAGTACAGGCGGTTGCTCGACTCTATGGTGAACGACAAATCGTGGTAGCGCGTGAGCTGACCAAGACATTCGAGAGCTTCCATTCGCTGCCGGCACCGGCCATGGCCGAGTGGTTGGCTGCGGACAGCAACCGCTGCCGGGGAGAAATAGTGCTGATGATCGCAGGCGCCAAGCCGGATCCGGAGGCCATTCCCAGCGAAGTGTTGCGAACGCTGGCGCTGTTACAGAAAGAATTGCCGCTGAAGCGTGCCGCGGCGTTAACCGCCGAGATCCACGGAGTGAAGAAGAACGCGCTGTATAAACTGGGATTAGAGCAGGCTTCTGTTTACTCTGAAGGGACATAAGCCCTATAATCCGCGCCGGAGTTGGCCAGGGCAGTCGCTGCCTTGTCGTTGTACCTTCGGGTAGACGGATAGGGGAGAGGAAAGTCCGGGCTCCATAGGGCA
The DNA here is from genome assembly GCF_055413365.1 of Pseudaeromonas sp. HNCC25DJ182. Lineage (NCBI taxonomy): Bacteria > Pseudomonadati > Pseudomonadota > Gammaproteobacteria > Aeromonadales > Aeromonadaceae > Pseudaeromonas > Pseudaeromonas sp. HNCC25DJ182. The sequence continues at coordinate 10,444 of NZ_JBVAYG010000002.1, forward strand.
GGGTGCCAGGTAACGCCTGGGAGGCGTGAGCCTACGACTAGTGCAACAGAGAGCAAACCGCCGATGGCCCGTCAGGGATCAGGTAAGGGTGAAAGGGTGCGGTAAGAGCGCACCGCGCGACTGGTAACAGTTCGTGGCACGGTAAACTCCACCCGGAGCAAGACCAAATAGGCTCCCATTGGCGCGGCCCGCGTTGGGGGCGGGTAGGTTGCTTGAGCCAGTGAGCGATTGCTGGCCTAGAGGAATGACTGCTACCGCGCAAGCGGCACAGAACCCGGCTTACCGGCCGACTCCCCCTCTTGAACAGGAAGCCCGGATTACGCGATGCGTACTCCGGGTTTTTTTTATGCCATTCGAAGAGCCATTTGCCGCTACTGGCGATGTTCAGGCATGCCGCGCCACGGATTGAGAGTGGCATCCAGGAATGCTGGTGATCGCAATGTAAAGAAATCGTGAGTTCTCTCGCATTTCCCTGCATTGCTTACTGCTTGCCATTTACCTGAAAAATAAGCGCCTTTTAGCGATTCACACGGTGGAACGCCAGTAATATCGCGGCTTGCAGCCATTTGCTCCCTTGCAAAGCAGGGGGGGCATCCTTACACTCTTGCGTGGGGAAAAGTGGTTTATTGTGGAATAAAGTAGATCAGCAGGAAGACATCCTATGCTACGCGGGGCTCACGCCATCACTCTCGATACTAAAGGTCGTTTGGCTCTGCCAACCCGATATCGTGAATGGCTGCGTGACGAATGCGAAAATCAGCTGGTTTGCACCATCGATATTAGTCATCCCTGTCTGCTCCTCTATCCATTACCGGAATGGGAGGAGATTGAAAAAAAGCTCAAGGCTCTTTCGAATGTGAATCCGCTGGAACGACGGTTACAACGCTTGTTGCTGGGGTATGCCAGTGAATGCGAACTGGATGGTAATGGCCGTTTTCTGGTTCCAGCTCCATTGCGCCAACATGCTGCGCTGGATAAGCAGGTCATGCTGGTCGGGCAACTGAATAAGTTCGAGATCTGGAGCGAAGCAGGCTGGTTGGCACAGGTTGATGCGGATCTAGAGTCCCTGCCCGCTGCCGATTGGTCCCAATCAGACAATTTACGGGATTTCTCACTGTAACCATGGAACAGACTTTTAGCCATGTAACCGTCATGTTGCATGAAGCGGTTGATGCGTTGGCGATCAAACCGGACGGTATCTATGTCGATGGCACCTTTGGTCGAGGTGGTCATTCGCGTCTTATTTTGTCGAAGTTAGGTCCCAAGGGGCGCTTATTGGCCATCGACCGGGATCCGTTAGCAATTGCCGAAGCACAGCGGATTGATGATCCCCGGTTCGAGATGATTCCTGGTGCCTTCTCCGGTCTGGTCGGTTATCTGGCGGAGCGGGGGCTTGCGGGCAAGATCGATGGTCTGCTACTGGATCTGGGAGTCTCCTCACCGCAATTGGATGATGCCGAACGCGGCTTTAGTTTCCAGAAGGATGGGCCACTCGATATGCGCATGGATCCGACCTCCGGTATCAGTGCCGCCGACTGGCTCGCCAAGGCTGAAGCCGACGACATCGCCTGGGTACTCAAGGAGTTCGGCGAGGAACGTTTCGCCAAGAAGATCGGACGCGCCATTGTTCATGATCGGGTGGAGAAGCCGTTTACGCGCACTCGGCAACTGGCCGAGCTGATTGCCCGGCTGATCCCCAACAAAGAGAAGAACAAGCATCCGGCTACCCGTAGTTTTCAGGCCATTCGTATCTATATCAATTCCGAGCTGGAAGAGGTGGAACGAGCAATGGAAGGGGCTCTGACCGTTCTGGCTCCGGCAGGGCGACTGGCGATTATCAGCTTCCACTCCCTTGAGGATCGTCTGGTTAAACAGTTCATCCGTAAACAGGAAAAAGGTCCCGAGGTGCCACGCGGACTGCCCTTGACCGAGGCCCAACTGGCCGTCGGCCGGACTATGAAGAGTATTGGCAAAGCCATGAAGCCCAGCGACGCCGAGATTGACGGAAACCCTCGTTCTCGCAGTGCCGTGTTGCGAGTGGCGGAGCGGTTGCAGGAGTAGGGATGGATACCCGTATCAATCTGGCACTGGAAATCCTGCGGGATCTGGGACGACATAAATTTCAGGTGATCCTGGTGCTGTCGATCATCGCGTCGGCCATGACCACCATAGTGGTGACCAACGAGACCCGTTTGCTTACGATCACTCTGAACCAGCTTCAGGATGAGCGGGACAAACTGGATATTGAATGGCGCCACTTGCTACTGGAGCAAAATGCATTGGCCGAGCACTCCCGAGTGAGTGATATCGCCAAGAGCAAGTTGCAAATGGCGCGTCCGTCGCCGCTTAAGGAACAGATCATCAACCAGCCATGAGTGTAAAACGTAAAACCAAAAAGCCGGATCACAGCTTACCGCAATGGCGGTTTTTGACGGTGATTGCATTTATTTTGCTGGGTTTTGCCGGTTTGGTGGCCCGTACCGGCTGGATCCAGATCGTGGATCCGGATCGCCTGCGTCTGGAAGGGGATCTGCGCTCGTTGCGGACTACCGCAGATGAGAGTGGGCGCGGCATGGTGACTGACCGCAATGGTGAACAACTGGCTGTGTCTGTGCCGGTGCAAGCAGTGTGGGCCGATCCCAAAGCGGTACATGAAAGTGGTAGTCTGGATAACACTCGGGCCTGGAAGGCCTTGGCCGAAGTGTTGGGGCTCGATGTCAAAGAACTGACCTCGCGGATTGCCGATCCCCGGCGTCGTTTTGTCTATTTGCAGCGGCAGATCACTCCTGCCGTGGCAGAGTATGTCAGCAAGCTGAAACTGGGTGGTGTCTATCTGCGACGGGAGTCCCGTCGTTATTATCCTGCGGGCGAAATTAGCGCGCATATAGTCGGTATGACCAATATTGATGGCTCCGGCATCGAAGGGGTCGAGCGCAGTTTCAATGAATGGCTCTCCAGCGTGCCGGCTGAGCGCAAGGTTCGCAAGGATCGCCAGGGGCGAGTCATCGAGAACATCGGGATCGTCAAGGAAGGCAAGAAAGCCAATAATCTGGTGCTGAGTATCGATCAGCGCCTCCAGTCTCTTGCCTATAGCTCGCTCAAGTATGCGACCGAGGTCAATAAGGCCACTTCTGGCTCCTTGGTGTTGCTGGATGTTACCACCGGGGAGGTGCTGGCCATGGTCAATACCCCCTCCTACAACCCGAATAATCGCGGGCAATATCAAGGCTTCCGTGCTCGCAACCGGACGGTAACCGATACCTATGAGCCAGGCTCAACCCTCAAACCGCTGGTGGCGGTTAGTGCGCTGGAGCATGGTGTCACCAACTGGAGCGAAGTATTCGATACCCGCCCGTTCAATATCGGCGGCAAACGAGTCACTGATAGCCATCGCATGGCACAGGGCAATCTGGGCGACATCCTCAAATTTTCTTCGAATATCGGCATGGCGCATATTGCCCTGCGCATGCCGCCACAACAGATCGTGGATACCTTGACTCAGTTTGGTCTGGGCGTGGATTCCGGGACCGGTCTGATGGGTGAAAGTTCCGGTATGCTGCCGGTCCGGCGTCGCTGGTCCGAGATTGAACGCGCCACTTTAGGCTTTGGCTACGGACTGCGCATTACACCGCTACAGCTGGCTTCGGCTTATGCCACTCTGGCTAATAAGGGCATCCGCAAACCCATCTCCATTCTCAAGGTCAATGAGGCGCCGCAGGGCGAGCAGGTCGTATCCCGTAAGGATGCCGAGGCGGTAATGCTGCAACTCGAATCTGTGGTAGAGCATGGCGGCACCGGTACCAAGGCGGAAGTTCCAGGGTATCGGGTTGCCGGTAAGACAGGGACCGCCAAGGTGGCGATAGCCGGTGGATATGGCAAGGATTACGTCGGTACTTTTGCCGGTTTTGCACCTGTATCCAACCCGAGATTTGCCATGGTGGTCATCATCAACGAGCCGCAAGCGGGTGCCTATTATGGTGGCATGGTCGCCGGACCGACCTTCGCGGAAGTAATGAGCGGCGCCTTGCAGCTGTACAACGTACCGCCGGACGCCCCCCAGACCATAGATCCCAATAAACCCCAAATTAGCCTGGCTCGTCAGGAGGTTAAAGTTGTCCCTCACACTTGATGCCTTGCTTGCTCCGCTCGGAATACTGGCAGATAGTATTCCGCTGCGACAGATGCAACTCGACAGCCGGGCCGTTCAGCCCGGCGACCTGTTTATCGCCCTCAAAGGGCACGCGGTCGACGGCCGCGACTATATTCCAGCCGCAGTCGCCTTGGGTGCCGCGGCCGTGTTGTATCAGCCTGATACCGACTTCGCGTTGCCGCCGTGTGACATTCCTTGCATTCCGGTTCCAGCATTAGCTTCTCACTTGTCGGCCCTGGCGGGCCGCTTCTACGGTGAGCCTGCCCAGCAACTGCAACTGGTCGGGGTGACGGGAACCAATGGCAAGAGCACCACCACCCAGTTAATCGCCAATTGGCGCAGCCTGTTGGGTGGTGTGGCTGGCGTGATGGGAACCATAGGTAATGGTCTGTTTGGCCAGCTGACACCTTGTGAAAATACCACTGCCAGCGCTGTGGCTATCCAGCAAGAGCTGGCTCACCAACTGGCTCAGGGCGCCGATCTGGTAGCCATGGAAGTCTCTTCGCACGGCTTGGTGCAACATCGTGTGGCAGCGTTGCCCTTTGCGGTGGCGGCGTTTACCAATCTCAGTCGGGATCATCTGGACTATCACGGCACCATGGCGGCCTATGCGGCCGCCAAACGCAGCCTGTTTCGTGGACTACCAGCATCGGATTGCGTTCTCAATGCCGATGATGAAGTAGCACAGCAATGGCTGCGCGAGATCCCGGAAGCGGTGACCTATAGCTTGGCGGCGGGCTCCGCACCTCGTGGTGCTCGTTTCATTGAAGCCATGGCGCTGACCTTCCATGACCGGGGCTTTTCGGCCGAGATTCGATCCTCATGGGGAAACGGAGTATTATCCGCGCCCTTGCTGGGGCGCTTTAATGTGGCCAATGCCCTTGCGGCGCTGGCGTCGCTGCTGGTTCTGGGATACGACCTCAAGGCTCTCCTGGCCGTCGCGGGAAAGCTGCAACCAGTCACCGGCCGGATGGAGTGCTTCGGAGGGGGCGAGCAACCGCTGGTGGTGGTGGATTACGCCCATACCCCGGATGGTCTGGAAAAAGCGTTGGAGGCTGCACGGCTGCATTGCCGCGGGCGCCTGTTCTGCCTGGTTGGTTGTGGCGGCGATCGGGATCGGGGCAAGCGCCCCATGATGGCGGCTATCGCCGAGCGCTTGGCTGATGTGGCGATCCTGACCGATGACAATCCCCGTACCGAGGATCCGGCGCTGATTATTGCCGACATGCAGGCGGGTCTTCAGCATCCCGAGCGGTTGCTGGTCGAGCATCAGCGGCCTCTGGCGATCCAACGAGCATTGGAGCAGGCGCAGGCTGGCGATTTAATCCTGGTGGCGGGCAAAGGTCATGAGGATTACCAGATCATCGGTAAGCAAAAATTGATGTATAGCGATCGGGATACGGTCGCACAATTATTGAAGGAGCAGGCATGATCCCGCTGTCATTACAGGATATCGCCAAGACGCTGGGGGCTACTCTGCAGGGGGATGACGCCACCATAACTGCGGTTACCACCGACAGTCGGCAGGTGAGTTCCGGATGCTTGTTCGTTGCCCTGCAGGGTGAACGCTTCGATGGCCATGACTTCTGTGCCCAGGCAGTGGCGGACGGAGCTGCCGCTTTGCTGGTCAGTGAGCCGCTGGCGTTGGATTGTCCACAACTGCTGGTGGCCGATACCCGTTACGCCTTGGGGCAGTTGGGCGCCATGGTGCGGAATCGACTGGTCCCCAAAGTCATCGCCATTACCGGTAGTTGTGGCAAGACCACAGTCAAAGAGATGTGCGCGGCGATCCTGAGTCAATGCGGGCCTGTACTCGCTACCCAGGGAAATCTGAACAACGAGATTGGTGTGCCGTTGACGCTGCTGCGTCTGACTCCGGAACATCAGTATGCCGTGTTGGAATTGGGTGCCAACCATCCGGGTGAAATCGCCTGGACCACGTCGCTGGTGAAACCGGATGTGGCACTGATCAACAACGTCGCCGCCGCCCACCTGGAAGGGTTTGGGTCCTTGCAGGGGGTGGCCTTGGCCAAATCTGAAATTTTCAATGGTCTCGATGATCGTGGCATGGCCATCGTCAATGCCGACAGTGAGTTTTATAGCCACTGGTGTGCCGATCTGGAACCGAACCTGCTCAGTTTTGGTTTGGATAACCGTCGTGCGGATTTTCTGGCGCGGGATATCACGACGGACGCATCAGGCTGCTGCAGCTTTACCCTGGTGAGTCCGCAAGGCGAGATGGATGTTGTATTGCCGATCCCGGGACGCCACAACATCGCCAACGCCCTGGCAGCCGCCGCGGCTACCGAGTCTCTGGGCGTCAGCCTGACCGTGATCAAGCGAGGTCTGGAGGCCATGAGATCGGTCAAGGGACGGCTCTGCGTCCAGCAGTTGCCCGGTGTGACTTTGATTGATGATACCTACAACGCCAGTGCGGAGTCGGTACTGGCGGCAATTGATACTCTGGCAGCCATGACTGGCTACCGGGTACTGGTGTTTGGTGACATGGGCGAACTGGGGCTCGAAGCTGAGGCTCAGCATCGGCGGATTGGTGTGCACGCCAAGCTGGCGAAACTGGATGCGGTGTACACAGTCGGTCAGCTCTCGGCCTTGACCTCAGCTGAAGCGGGAGGACGGCATTTTGCCGATAAAGCATCCCTGCTCCAGGCTCTGGAAGAGCTGTTATCCCAACACCCGGCAATCACCTTATTGGCCAAGGGAGCGCGGAGTGCGCGTATGGAAGAGGTGGTTGAGTTCGTGAAAACTATTAAGGAGCAGGCATGTTAGTCTGGCTGGCGGAGTATTTGACGCCCTATATTTCGCTATTTCATGTGGTCTCGTATCTGACCTTCCGCGCCATCATGGCGATCCTGACCGCGCTGGGCGTAGCCCTGTGGATGGGACCGCATCTGATCCGCCGTCTGCAACTGCTGCAGATCGGACAAGTGGTGCGTAACGATGGCCCTGAGTCCCATTTCAGCAAGCGCGGCACGCCAACCATGGGTGGCTTGATGATCCTGGCCTCGATCCTGATCTCGGTGTTGCTGTGGGCCAAACTCAGCAACCCCTATGTCTGGGTCGTGCTGTTTGTGCTTGTCGGTTACGGTGCCATCGGTTTTGTCGATGATTACCGCAAGGTGGTGCGCAAGGACACCAAGGGATTGATTGCGCGCTGGAAGTACTTCTGGCAATCCCTGGCGGCGTTGGCGGTCGGCGTCTATCTCTATGCTTCGGCGGGGAGTGATGCCCAGACCACCTTGGTGCTGCCGTTCTTCAAGAATTTCATGCCCGAGTTGGGGTTGCTATTCATCCCGCTGTGCTATCTGGTGATTGTCGGTTCATCCAATGCGGTGAATCTGACCGATGGTCTCGACGGTCTGGCCATCATGCCAACTGTGATGGTAGCGGCTGGCTTGGCTCTGGTCGCCTGGCCGACTGGCAACGTCAATTTTGCTGAATATCTGCATATTCCCTATATCGCCAATGCCTCCGAGCTGGTGATCGTCTGTACCGCCATCGTCGGTGCCGGATTGGGTTTCCTCTGGTTTAACACTTATCCGGCTCAGGTGTTCATGGGCGACGTCGGTTCGCTGGCCCTGGGTGGTGTATTGGGGGTGATCGCGGTGCTGATTCGGCAGGAGTTCTTGCTGGTGATCATGGGCGGGGTATTCGTGATGGAGACCCTTTCGGTGATCCTGCAGGTCGGCTCCTACAAGCTGCGGGGACAGCGCATTTTCCGCATGGCTCCAATCCATCATCACTATGAATTGAAAGGCTGGCCAGAGCCGCGGGTGATTGTCCGCTTCTGGATCATTACGCTGGTTCTGGTTCTGCTGGGTCTGGTGACCCTGAAACTGAGGTAACAAACGCAGATGAGCAAGGTGGTCATCCTCGGACTGGGGAAAACGGGTCTTTCGTGTGTGCATTACTTCCTGCGTCAGGGGATCACTCCTATGGTGTTGGATACCCGTGCCAATCCACCGGGACGTCAGGAGTTGCCTGCTGGTGTCGAACTGCTTTGTGGCGAACTGGATGTGGCACTACTGACCCAGGCCGAGCTCATCATCGCCAGTCCCGGGATCGCGCTGGCGACTCCGGCACTCCAGGCGGCAGCCGCTGCAGGCGTCGAGATTATCGGTGACATCGAGCTGTTTGTCCGCGATGCCCGGGCGCCTATCGTGGCGATCACCGGTTCCAATGGTAAGAGTACCGTGACCTCGCTGGTGGGCGAGATGGCCGCAGAGGCCGGGATCCAGGTTGGAGTGGGCGGTAATATCGGTACACCCGCACTGGATCTGTTACTAGAGCCTTGCGATCTGTATGTGCTCGAGCTTTCCAGCTTCCAGTTGGAGACTACTCATTCTCTGCGTGCGGCCGCTGCGACCATCCTCAACCTCAGCGAAGACCACCTGGATCGTTATGAGGGTATGGCCGGCTACCTGGCGGCCAAGCAACGGATATATGCCGGAGCACAGCACATTCTGGTCAACCGCGACGACCACGCCACCCAACCCCAAGCGGGAAGCGTGTGGCAAAGTTTCGGGCTGGATGCCGCCTCGTATGGCCGTATCCTGCACCAGGGGGCTCTCTGGCTGGCGGTACAGGGCGAACCCCAACTGCCAGTCAAGGAATTGAATATTGTCGGTGCCCACAACCAGATGAATGCACTGGCGGCCATGGCACTGTGTGATGCTGTGGCTGTACCGCGCGCCGCGCAACTGGCGGTGCTGCGCCGCTTCAGCGGTCTACCTCATCGCTGCCAATTTGTGCGTGAATATCAGGGCGTGCGCTGGATCAATGACTCCAAGGCCACCAATGTCGGCTCGACCCTGGCGGCAGTGGCTGGTCTGGCGGAGGCGGTCCAGGGACGTTTGATCCTCATCGCTGGCGGTCAGGGCAAAGGACAGGATTTTGCGCCGCTGCAAGCGCTGCTCGGTCACGGCATCGATCTCATGCTCTGTTTTGGTCAGGATGCTGATTTACTCTGTGCTCTTGGTGCGCAAACCGAGCGAGTTGCGGATCTGAACGCTGCCGTGGTTCGAGCCCAGGCCGTAGCGCAGCCCGGCGATTGGGTGTTGCTGGCACCGGCCTGTGCCAGTCTGGATATGTTCAAGAATTTCGAGCAACGGGGCGACTGCTTCACGGCTCTGGTGGAGGCGCTATGAGCCAGATGTTCGCCTGGATCTGGCAATGGCTGGTGCCGGAACGGCAGTCGATTTACGATCGACAATTGTTGGTGCTGGCCTTCAGTCTGATGAGTGTTGGCTTAATCATGGTCGCTTCTGCATCGATCACCGAAGGGGTGTCGTTGCAGAATGATGCGTTTTTCTTCGTCAAACGCCATCTGATCTTCCTGGTGCTCTGTTTGCTGTGTGGAGTTGGAACCCTGTATGTGCCAGTCCGCTATTGGCAGCAATGGGGGGGCCAGTTGTTGATTTTCTCTATTCTGATGTTGCTCCTGGTGCTGGTGGCCGGACACAGCGTCAATGGTGCCAAGCGCTGGTTGCCATTGGGGCCCTTTAATTTGCAACCGGCGGAAACTGCCAAGCTGGTGCTCATCACCTACCTCTCTGGTTATCTGGTGCGTCGCATTGACGAAGTCCGCGGACGCTTTACCGGGTTCGTTAAACCCCTGGCGCTGGTGTTCTGCATGGCGTTGTTGCTGTTGGCGCAACCGGATTTGGGCTCTGTGGTGGTGCTGTTTGTGACCACGCTGGGACTGTTGTTTCTGGCGGGTGCCCGGGTAATCCAGTTTGCCTTGATGATCCTGATGGGGGTGGCTGCGCTGGTGATGCTGATCCTGTTTGAACCCTATCGGATGCGGCGGGTGACTTCGTTCATGGACCCGTGGGCGGATCCTTTTGGCAGTGGCTATCAGCTGACCCAGTCCTTGATGGCTTTCGGTCGCGGTGGTTTCTTCGGCCAAGGGCTGGGGAATTCGGTGCAGAAGCTGGAGTATTTGCCGGAAGCGCATACCGACTTCGTATTTGCCATTTTGGGCGAAGAGCTGGGATATCTCGGAGTGCTGAGCGTACTGGCATTGCAGCTGGCTCTGGTGTTCAAAGCCTTGCAGATTGGTTACATAGCCCTGCAAGAGAAGAAGTTCTTTGAGGGCTATGTCGGCTGCGGGATTGGCATCTGGTTTGGTTTTCAGACCGTGATTAACGTCGGCGCTGCGGCTGGCATGCTGCCGACCAAGGGATTGACCTTGCCGCTGGTCAGCTACGGTGGCTCCAGTCTGATTGCGATGAGTATTGCCGTCGCCCTGTTGCTACGCATTGATTTCGAGATGCGGCGGGATCGGGTGCAAGTGTTACAAAAGGGAGCCGTATGAGCAAAACACTGCTGATTATGGCGGGTGGTACTGGGGGCCACGTCTTCCCGGGATTGGCGGTTGCCCATCAGCTGCAGGCCGAAGGGTGGCAGATCCACTGGTTGGGTACGGCGGATCGTATGGAAGCGCAGCTAGTCCCCGCTCACGGATATCCCATCTCGTTTATCGATATCCAGGGAGTACGAGGCAATGGCCTGCGACGCTTGTGCATGGCACCTTGGCGCATTCTCAAATCCATCTGGCAAGCTCGCCGGATAATCAAGTCCCTACATCCGGACCTGGTGTTGGGAATGGGCGGCTTTGCGGCTGGTCCTGGTGGCATTGCGGCCTGGCTGGCTGGCATTCCGCTGGTGCTGCATGAGCAGAATGCGGCTGCAGGCATGACCAACCGATTGTTGTCTCGTCTAGCCAGCCGTGTGCTGATGGGTTTTTCCGGTGCTTTCGGACGCGATATCCAGGGCGAGGTGGTGGGCAATCCGGTACGGGCTGAGGTTGTCGCCTTGGCGGCTCAGCCGTTGAGGTTGCCGGATCATCAACAACCGCTGCAGGTCTTGATTATCGGTGGTAGTCTCGGCGCCCGGGTTCTCAATGAGATGGTTCCTCAGGCTCTGGCTGCGGTCGATCAAGTTCGCATCCGGCACCAGACCGGCAAAGGCAACGCGGAAGCCGTGGAGATGAGCTATCGCGATCTGGGTGTCGGCGATGTTGAAGTCAGCGAGTTTATAAGCGATATGGCTCAGGCCTATCAGTGGGCAGATCTCATCATCTGTCGAGCCGGAGCCCTGACCGTGGCCGAAGTGGCCGCGGCCGCCGTCCCCGCCATTTTTGTGCCGCTGCCCCATGCGGTGGACGATCACCAGACCCGCAATGCCGAGAGTCTGACCCGTGAAGGTGCGGCCTTGTTGTTGCCGCAACGGGAGCTGACACCTACCCGGCTGGCACACCAGGTCGAAGAACTGAATCGGCATCGGGAACAATTAGTCGGTATGGCACAAGCGGCTCGCCGCGTTGCCATATTGAATGCCACGGAGCGGGTTGCTGCCGTGTGTAGACAACTAGTCAAATAATGAGAGAAGAGCATGACAAAGGTTGAACTGGCAAAACTACGTACCATGATCCCGGAAATGCGCCGGGTTCGTCGCATCCATTTTATCGGTATTGGCGGCGCTGGTATGGGCGGTATTGCCGAAGTTCTGGCCAATGAGGGCTACCAGATTTCCGGCTCGGATATCGCCAACAATGCGGTGACCCAGCGACTGAACCAGTTGGGCGCTACTATCTTTATCGGGCACGAAGCCAGTCATGTTGCCGGGGCGAGCGTGGTGGTCGTGTCGACCGCCATCAAGAACGACAACCCGGAAGTGGTTGCCGCCCGTGAACTGCGCATCCCGGTGGTGCGTCGGGCTGAGATGCTTGCTGAATTGATGCGCTACCGCCACGGGATCGCGATCGCCGGTACCCATGGCAAGACCACGACTACCAGTCTGGTCTCCAGTATCTATGCCGAAGCGGATCGGGATCCGACCTTTGTGATCGGCGGCTTGCTAAATAGTGCGGGAACCAATGCCCGTCTTGGATCCAGCCGCTATCTGATTGCCGAGGCTGACGAGAGCGATGCCTCCTTCCTGCATCTGCAACCTATGGTTTCCATTGTGACCAATATCGAAGCCGACCATATGGATACCTATGGTGGGGACTTCAACAAGCTCAAGGCAACCTTTATCGAGTTTTTACATAACCTGCCGTTTTATGGTCTGGCTGTGTTGTGCATCGATGACCCGGTGATCCGCGGGTTACTGCCGGATGTTGGTCGCGCGACTATTACCTACGGCTATAGCGATGATGCAGATGTCCAGGTTCTGGATTTTGTGCAGGATCACAACCGCAGTAGTTTCAAGGTTCGACGCCAGGATGGCTCCTTGTTGGCGGTCACCTTGAATCTACCGGGCCGCCATAATGCGCTGAATGCGGCAGCGGCCATTGCCGTTGCAACTGAAGATGGCATTGACGACGCGGCCATTACCGCGGCGTTATCTCGCTTTGAGGGAGTTGGTCGTCGCTTCCAGCACTATGGCGAGTTTGCCACTGGTCAGGGCCAGGTGATGCTGGTGGACGATTATGGCCATCATCCCAGCGAAGTCAGAGTCACCATTAATGCGGTACGTGCCGGCTGGCCGGAACGGCGCCTGGTAATGATCTTCCAACCGCACCGCTACACCCGGACACGGGATCTGTACGAAGATTTCGCTGAAGTGTTGTCGAAGGTGGATGTACTGATCCTGCTGGATGTGTATGCCGCCGGTGAAGAGCCGATCCCGGGCGCTGACAGTCGGGCTCTGTGTCGTTCCATTCGCCAGCGGGGTCAACTGGATCCGGTGTTTGTGGCGACTACCGCCGAAGTTCCCGCGGTGTTGGCCGGATTGTTAGCCGAAGGCGATCTGGTATTGACTCAGGGCGCAGGCAATGTCGGGGCACTGGCCCGCACTTTGGCGGATTTGCAGCTGAATGTGGAACAAATGAAGCAAAATGGCTGATGTTCGCTCAGGTTTTTACAAGCGTTGTTTTGACCAGACGGGGGCGGCCGATATAATGGCGCACTTGATTTTTCGCGATGCCGCATCAGGCAAGTACTAGGCGGCATCGACAATGGTTTGGGCAGGGGTAGGCGCAGCAAGATGAGTGGAACAGTCATGCGTACCCGCGGTGAGTTTTTGTTTGGCGTTTTGTTTTTTGTGGCCGTTATTTTTGGCTTGAGCTCGGCGGTCACCGATTTGAAACGCTGGTTTTTTGAAGAGGACCGGATCCCGGTCAGTGGCTTGGTGGTCCAGGGCAAGCTGGATTATGTCACGGTCGAGGATGTGCGTTCGGCGCTGCGCGACGAGCCTGCGGTCAGTAATTTTTTCAAACTGGATGTCAATCAGATCCAGCAGCGGATTGAAGACTTGCCCTGGGTGTACCAGGCCTCGATCCGGAAACGCTGGCCCGCTCTGCTGTACGTCTATGTGGTGGAACAATCGCCCTTGGCGTTATGGGGTGAGGATCGGTTGCTCAGTGACAAGGGCGGAATTTTCAAGGCGCCGTTAGAGCGTTTGAAGCGACCACTGGTGAAGCTTTCTGGCCCGGATGATATGGCCGAGCGGATCTGGGATGAATACAAGAGTTACGAACGAATTTTGGCTCTGAATGGCTATCATATCGAGTCCCTGAATTTGACTAAACGCCACTCGTGGGAGTTGCAGGTCAAGGGAGGGCCCAGATTGATACTCGGACGGGGTGATGCAAGAGCGCGTCTACAGCGCTTTATCGATGTCTATCCCTTGCTGGAGATGCGAGATCAAATCGCCTATCTGGACATGCGCTACGACACCGGAATTGCTGTAGGTTGGAAACCAATTGAAGGGACTGGCAATGACCAAGACCGCGGACAGAAACCTGATAGTCGGACTTGATATCGGCACCACCAAGGTTGCCGTATTAGTGGGAGAGGTCTTGCCTGATGGCGAGATCAATATTATCGGCTTGGGTACTCACTCGGCGCGCGGCATGGATAAAGGCGGGGTCAATGATCTGGAATCAGTGGTCAAGTCGCTGCAGCGGGCGGTTGATGAAGCCGAGATGATGGCGGATTGCCATATCTCGTCAGTATTTCTCGGTGTCTCCGGACGCCATATCGAGTGCCGTAACGAGAAGGGTATGGTCCCTATCTCCGATGAAGAGGTTAGCCAGGAGGATGTCGATAACGTCATCCATACCGCCAAGTCGGTACGGCTGCCGGAAGAGCATCGGGTGTTACATGTGCTGCCACAGGAGTACTCAATTGACTATCAAGAGGGAATCAAAAACCCGATTGGGCTGTCAGGGGTACGGATGGGAGCCAAGGTCCACCTGATTACGTGCCACAACGATATGGTCAAGAACATCGAGAAATGCGTGGAGCGCGTTGGTCTGCGTGTGGATCAGCTGATTTTCTCGGCCTTGGCGTCCAGCTATGCGGTGCTGACCGATGACGAAAAAGAGCTGGGTGTCTGTGTGGTCGACATGGGCGGCGGCACCATGGATATCGCCATGTTTACCGGTGGCGCCCTGCGTTATAGCAAGGTGATCCCCTACGCAGGTAATACTGTGACCAGTGACATTGCTTATGCCTTCGGGACGCCACCAGTTGATGCAGAAGCCATCAAGGTGCGGTACGGTAGTGCCCTGGGACGTCTGGTCAGTAAAGAAGATACCATCGAAGTTCCAAGTGTCGGTGGGCGGGCAGCGCGCAGCCTGCAGCGGCAGACCTTGGCCGAGGTGATTGAACCCCGCTACAGCGAGTTGCTGGGCCTGGTACAAGATGAAATATCCAGAATGCAAAACGAGCTGCGAACGCAGGGCGTCAAGCATCAGCTAGCTGCCGGTGTGGTCTTGACCGGTGGTGCCGCGCAAATTGAGGGCATAGTCGAATGTGCCGAACAGATTTTCCAGTGCCAAGTGCGTGTCGGTGAACCCGAAAACATTCGTGGCCTGACGGACTATGTACAGGCGCCGGTCTTCTCGACCGCCGTGGGTCTGTTGCAATATGGCAAGCTTCACCAGTCCAAAGGAAGCAGGGATAGTAACGTCAAAGCGAGCGTTGGTGGCTTGTTCCAGCGGGTCAGCAATTGGCTACGCGGCGAGTTTTAGATTTTGCGAGTAAGCAAATAGTGCGGAGAGAGAATCATGTTTACTTTTGAACCGGTAGGAAGCCAGGGTGATGATGCCGTCATCAAAGTAATTGGTGTCGGTGGTGGTGGTGGTAATGCGGTGGAACACATGGTGCGTGAAAGCATCGAAGGTGTGCATTTTATCGCCATCAATACCGATGCTCAGGCGTTGCGCAATTCCGGCGCCGAAACCACAGTGCAAATTGGTGGCAATATCACCAAGGGCCTGGGTGCTGGGGCAAATCCAGAGATCGGCCGCGAAGCCGCTCTGGAGAACCGTGATGACATCCGCCAGATGCTGGAAGGCTCGGACATGGTATTCATTGCCGCCGGTATGGGTGGTGGTACCGGCACCGGTGCCGCACCTGTGGTGGCTGAAGTCGCCAAGGAGCTGGGTATCCTGACGGTTGCGGTTGTGACCAAGCCCTTCAACTTTGAAGGCAAGAAGCGGATGAGCTACGCCCTGCAAGGGATTGAAGAGCTCTCCAAGCACGTTGATTCGCTGATCACCATCCCGAATGACAAGTTACTGAAGGTGCTGGGTAAGGGTGTCAGCCTGCTCGAAGCGTTCAAGGCTGCCAACGATGTGTTGCTGGGAGCCGTACAAGGGATCGCTGAGCTGATTACCCGCCCGGGCCTGATCAACGTCGACTTTGCTGACGTGCGTACCGTGATGCGAGAAATGGGGACCGCCATGATGGGTACCGGCCATGCGCGCGGTGACGATCGGGCAGAAGAAGCGGCCGAGAAGGCGATCTCCAGCCCACTGCTGGAAGATGTTGATCTGGCGGGTGCGCGCGGCATTCTGGTTAACATCACTGCGGGTATGGATGTGACCATGGAAGAGTTCGAAATCGTGGGTAATGCTGTCAAGGCGTTTGCCTCCGAGAATGCGACTGTGGTGGTGGGTGCCGTAATCGATCCAAACATGCAGGATGAACTGCGGGTGACCGTGGTTGCGACCGGGATTGGCCAGGATCGCAAGCCGGAAATTACCCTGGTGAAGAATGCTCAGAAGAGCGAGCGCCCACTGCGCTCCCTGATGCAGGATAATCCGATGCCTCAGTACGATGAGCGGCCAAAAGCTGTCAATGCCGAGCCGGTACAAGCCCGTGCCGAGCCGGACTATCTGGACATTCCCGCTTTTCTGCGCAAGCAAGCAGATTAATGGCGGAATGCGTCAGGAATGTGACGTGATTAGCATTTGCGCAACTCGTATGTTAATATGCATGCGAAGGGTTGGTCCGACCACCCGGCTGATCGAGGTGAATTGATGATTAAACAACGTACTCTCAAGAAAAGCGTACAGGCTACCGGTGTAGGGCTGCACTCTGGACGCAAGGTTTCCGTGACCTTTCGCCCGGCACCCGCCAACACGGGTATCCTTTATGTGCGCAGCGACCTTGAGCCTGCTGTCACCATCAAAGCAGAAGCCTCTGCGGTGCGTGATACAGTGCTGTGTACGGCCTTGGTCAACGAGCAAGGAGTCCGGATCTCCACGGTTGAGCATTTGTCTGCTGCCCTGGCCGCATTGGGCATCGATAATCTGATTGTCGAAGTCGATGCGCCCGAGTTGCCGGTGATGGATGGTAGTTCTCATCCGTTCATCTACTTGTTGCAATCGGCTGGCATTGAAGAGCTCAATGCGCCGAAGCGCTTTGTCCGCATCAAAAAAACGGTGCGGGTCGAAGATGGCGACAAGTGGGCAGAATTGCGTCCGTATGCCGGTGGTTTCCGCATGAATTTGCGCATCGACTTCCAGCATCCGGTATTTGATCCACGCAAGCAGGCTTTGAGCATGGAGTTCAGCGGCGCCGCTTTTGCTAAGGAGCTGAGTCGCGCTCGTACCTTTTGCTTCATGAAGGATGTCGAGTTCATGCACTCCAAGAATCTGGCGTTGGGCGGCAGTCTGGAAAATGCCGTCGTCCTGGATGAGTATCGGGTACTGAATGAAGAAGGCCTTCGCTATGACGATGAATTCGTCAAGCACAAGCTGCTGGATGCTGTGGGTGATCTGTACATGTGCAATCACAGTATTCTGGGCGAATTCAGTGCCTTCAAGACAGGCCATGCGGTGAATAACCAGTTGTTGCGCACCCTGCTGGCCGATGCTGAAGCGTGGGAAATGGTGACCTTTGAAGATGTCGCTGTTACCTCGCCCATCCCCTTCCTCGATGGGCAGTGGGTTACCGCGTAAATCAGCTGCGTCATATCGTTTTTGTAAAAAGGCACCGACTCTCTCCCCGGTGCCTTTTTCTTTGGGCTTTTTGCAACTGACGACTCGACGGTCCGGATATGCTACCCTCGGCGTCGGACTCGGTTTTTCCGACGCCGCTATTATGGGGCGTGGACTTGAATAATGAGTCGGGTGTCACCATATCCTCTTGGTTGTGTGATATCGGTTTGCTTTCCGTGTATTGATGGTCTAGGGGAAGCAAGCTGACCGCAGGGGATGGGTTAAGATAACCACCGTTTTGCCCGATTATCCTTACGCAATGACCCCATACCCTTGCGAAGTGTTCAAAACGGCGAGCTGATTATTTTCCAGAGTTTGGTTCTTGGTTTGGCAATACATGAGTCCTGAGTCAGGACGTGTGTTCTGTTGAGTGGCCTGTTTCATCCTGTGATGAAATAAGAAGAGTACAACCAGAGAGTTGGTTCGAGATGATTACAAATTTACTGACCCGCATTGTTGGTAGCAGCAATGACCGCACGCTGAAAAAACTGCGCAAAATCGTCAAGCAGATTAATGCCATGGAGCCTCAATTCGAAGCGTTGAGTGACGCTGAGTTGAAGGCGAAGACCGTCGAATTCCGCGCCCGTATCGAGCAGGGCGAAGAGCTGGAGCAACTGCTGCCGGAAGCCTTTGCGACCGTTCGCGAAGCCTCCAAACGGGTATTCGGCATGCGTCATTTTGACGTCCAGTTGATGGGCGGCATGGTGTTGAATAACAACCAGATTGCAGAAATGAAAACCGGTGAAGGAAAGACGCTGACTGCGACCCTGCCCGCTTACCTGAATGCTTTGACCGGTCGGGGCGTACATATCGTCACCGTGAACGACTATCTGGCGAAACGGGACGCCGAATGGAATCGTCCATTGCTGGAGTTTCTCGGTTTGACCGTGGGGTGCAACTTGCCGGGCATGAGCCCTCCCGAGAAGCATCAGGCCTATGCGGCCGATGTTACCTACGGCACCAACAACGAATTTGGCTTCGACTATCTGCGTGACAACATGGCGTTTTCACCAGAACAGCGTGTTCAGCGTCCGCTGTACTACGCATTGGTCGATGAAGTGGATTCGGTGCTGATCGATGAAGCTCGGACTCCGCTGATTATTTCTGGTGCCGCCGAGGACAGCTCCGAACTGTATATCAAGGTCAACAAGCTGATTCCGGCTCTGCAGAAGCAGGATAAGGAAGATAGCGAGGAGTATCGGGGTGAAGGTCACTATACGGTTGATGAGAAGGCGCGTCAGGCGCTGTTGACCGAAAATGGCCAGATCTATGTGGAAGAGTTGTTGAAGCAAAATGGGCTGCTGTCGGCTGAGGACTCTCTGTTCTCGGCGGCCAACATAACCCTGTTGCATCATGTCAATGCGGCCCTGCGGGCTCATACCCTATTCGAACGCGATGTGGATTACATCGTCAAGGATGGTGAGATCGTCATCGTCGATGAACATACCGGCCGTACCATGACCGGTCGTCGCTGGTCGGAAGGTCTGCATCAGGCGATTGAAGCCAAGGAAGGGGTGAAGATCCAGAACGAGAACCAGACTATGGCCTCGATCACCTTCCAGAATTACTTCCGTTTGTATGACAAATTGGCCGGTATGACCGGGACTGCGGATACCGAAGCTTTTGAGTTCCAGCAAATTTACGGCCTCAATACCGTAGTGCTGCCGACGAATCGCCCCATGGTGCGTAAAGACTCCGGTGATCTGGTCTATCTGACGGCCGAAGAAAAATATGCGGCCATAGTGCAGGACATCAAGGATCGGGTTGCCGAAGGGCGTCCGGTGCTGGTGGGTACCATCTCCATCGAAAACTCGGAGCTGATTTCTTCGGTGCTGAACAAGCAAGGGATCAAGCACCAGGTGTTGAATGCCAAATTCCATGCGATGGAAGCCGATATCGTGGCTCAAGCCGGTCGTCCGGGGGCTGTCACCATCGCCACCAACATGGCCGGTCGGGGTACCGATATCGTACTGGGTGGTAATTGGCAGGCTGAATTGGATAAGCTCGACAACCCTACTCCCGAGCAGATCGAATCAGCCAAGGCGGAATGGCAGAAGCGCCATGACGAGGTTATCGCCGCCGGCGGTTTGCATATCATAGGTACTGAACGTCACGAATCCCGGCGTATCGATAATCAGCTCCGTGGCCGTTCCGGTCGTCAGGGCGATCCGGGCTCTTCCCGTTTCTACCTGTCCATGGAAGATACTCTGATGCGTATTTTCGCCTCCGATCGCGTGACCGGCATGATGAAAAAGCTGGGCATGGAATATGGAGAGGCGATCGAACATCCTTGGGTGACCAAGGCCATCGAAAATGCCCAGCGCAAGGTCGAAGCTCGTAACTTCGATATCCGTAAGAATCTGCTGGAATTTGATGATGTGGCCAACGATCAGCGCAAGGTGGTCTACGAACAACGCAACGAATTGCTCGATACGGCCGACATCAGTGAAACCATCAATGCGATCCGCGCCGACGTCATCGATGGCGTGATTGATGAGTACATCACACCGCACTCACTGGACGAAACTTGGGATATTCCAGGGCTGGAGCAGCGCCTGCAAGCGGATTTCAATTTGTCTCTGCCGATTGCCCAGTGGCTGGCGGAAGATGACAAATTGTATGAAGAGCTGCTGCGCGAGCGTATCGTCCAGGAAGCTGAAACTTTATACAACGCCAAGAAAGCTCTGGTCGGCGATGAGGTGATGAACCAGTTCGAGAAGTCAGTGATGATGCAGACGCTGGACAACCTGTGGAAGGAGCATCTGGCGGCCATGGATCATCTGCGGCAGGGTATCCATCTGCGCGGTTATGCGCAGAAGAATCCGAAACAGGAGTACAAGCGCGAGTCATTCGAGCTCTTCACCCAGATGCTGGAAACCTTGAAGCAGGAAGTTGTCTCTATCATCTGCCGGGTTCAGGTTCAGGAGCGAGACGTGGATGCGTTGGAAGAGCAGCGTAGACGTGCTGAGGCAGCCCCGCGCACCTACACTCATGCCGATGCGGCGGCACTGAATGAAGAGGGCGAAAGCGAGCCTGCCAGCCCTGCTGCGGTGCAGACTCCCTTCGTGCGTGGTGACAAGGTGGGGCGGAATGATCCTTGTCCTTGTGGTTCCGGTAAAAAATACAAACAGTGTCATGGCCAATTGAGCTAACTGATTGGCATGTTTGGAAAAGGCGGCTTAGGCCGCCTTTTTTATGAGTCAAAGTGAGGCGATATGGAAAAGAAACGGATCTGGGTTGCAGTCGGGGTCGTCGAAAACACGGCTGGGCAGGTGTTTATCTGCCGCCGCTCGGATGGGCAGCATCAGGCGGGGAAATGGGAGTTTCCTGGCGGTAAAGTTGAAGCGGGTGAAACCATGCCTACCGCTTTGGCTCGTGAATTAGCCGAGGAGATAGGTATCGAGGTGCAGCAGAGTGAGCCTTTGCTGCAAATTGAACACGATTATCCGGACAAGTCGGTGTTGCTGGATGTCTGGCGGGTGACCGCATTTAGCGGCCAACCTTATGGCCGTGAAGGTCAACCCGCACTATGGGTCGATCGGCAGTCATTGCTGGAATATGAGTTTCCGGAAGCGAACCGCCCAATCACCGAACGAGTGATGGCGCAGGAGGACCCGGCTCCGATTTGATGAGTCGCAGAGGTTCGCGGCTCAGTCCTCGTATTCATCATCAAGGCCGAGCAGACTACCCTCTGGATCCTGGTTTTGGGCCGGGATCCGCTTCTCCTCATTAGCCCACTCCCCGAGATCGATGAGTTGGCAACGCTTGCTGCAAAAGGGGCGAAACGGGCTTTCCTCATTCCAGCTGACGGCTTTGCCACAGGTTGGGCATTGGACTACGGTGACCATATTCATTCTCCTAACAGCAGGCCAGCTGAAATTCGATATCGCCGGTTTCCAGTTCTCCTAACGGCAGGAAACGCACGGCGAAACGGCTCTTGTGGCCACTCATGGTCGGATAATGACCCTGGGACGGATCGACACGCAGCCGGATCAGCTCGGCACCTTCTGCATTGGCTTGATAAAAACCATTCCGCGCAACCTGAGCGCTAAAGCTGCCGCTATCGCGCCAAAGCTGGAGCAGGCGCTCTGTGGCGCGCATCAGCAGATCCAGCTCTTGAACCCAGGCCTGGCTATCTCGCAGACGTTTTTCCAGAGGAAGACCCAGCCAATGATGCAGGATCGGCACATCGAAGGGGCAGAGGCCGCCGGGGATGGAAAAGCGTTGCCGGATGGCACAGAGGAATTTGTCTTCCTTGAAACGGCTACCGGCGCGAACCGAGCGGGGTAACTCGTAAATCAATGTTGCCAATTCGCTCTGCAGGCTGGCCAGTTTGCTCAGGTCCACCTCGGGCAACTGGCTCCAGCTTTCCAGTTTTTGCCGCTGTTTTTCCAGATCTTTCATCAGATCTGTGCGGATATCGCAGCGCTCGGAAAGCTCGATGAAATCAAATAGCGCCTTGAAAAAATTGAACGACTGGGTCGACTGTTCCAGTTGTTGGCAGTTTTTCAATTGTTGGAACAGGGCATCGAATCGTAGATAGGTACGACTCTTTTCATTCAGCGGAAATTCGTAGGTGAGCATTAGGCTTGGACTCTTATCTCGGATGCGCAGAGTGTAATGGCATTCACTGCGGATGTTGAGCAGATAACGCTAAATAGGTGATATGTAGCTGTCTGACTCGCTCTCGCAAGGCGTCGAAGTCATTGCCTTCGTTGTCAATCCGGTCATCGCTGCGCTGCAGGCGCTCGGCTCTGCTCAGCTGAGAGTCCATGATGGCCTGAACCAGCTCGGGGCTATTGCCATCCCGCTGACAGGTGCGGGCAATCTGGGTCTGCTCGCTGACATCAATGCACAGGGTGCGCTGGACGGCCTGATCCAGACCATTTTCAAACAACAGGGGAGCCATCAGGATCACGTAGTCGCCGCTCGCCTCCTGGCAGCGCTGCAGCAGAGTTTGGCGGATCAGGGGGTGCAGCAATTGGTTCAGCCACTGCTTGTGTTGCGCGTCGGCAAAAATAAGCCGACGCAGAGTGGCTCGATCCAGCTCGCCTGCGGCATTGAGGACCTCGGACCCAAAGTGTGCCGCGATCTGCTGTAGCGCGGGTTGGCCTGGCGCCACGAGTTCTCGGGCAATCGCGTCGGCATCTACTACGGTTACGCCTTCGGTAGCAAACAGGTTTGCGACCGTGGTTTTGCCGCTGCCGATACCGCCAGTCAGCCCGAGGATCCAGTTACTCACGGTGATAACACCTCATAGCAGGCTCTGCAAATACCAGGTTGTAATGTCGTTACCCCAGAGCAAGGCGATCCAGCCCGCCATGGCGAGATAAGGACCAAAAGGGATGGGATTGCCTTGTTGGTGACGACGCAGTAGTAGCAGCGTGATGCCAACTATGGCGCCGACTAACGAGGAGAGGATCAGGATCAGCGGCAGCGCTTGCCAGCCCAGCCAAGCGCCAAGGGCAGCGAGTAGCTTGAAGTCACCATATCCCATGCCTTCCTTGCCTGTTAGCAGTTTAAAGCTCCAGTACAGGCTCCAAAGTACCAAGTAACCGAACGCCGCGCCCAGCACCGCATCTTGCAGACTGACAAAATGACCACTGATATTGAGCAGCAGACCCAGCCAAAGCAGGGGCAGTGTCAGCTGATCTGGCAGTAGCATCTTGTCCAGATCGATAAAGGTCAAGGCGATCAGGGTCCAAGTCAGCAGCAGGGCGCCGAGTAACGGCCAGCCGAGCGGGAAATACCAGGCAATAGCCGCAGTCGCTAGGCCGGTGCACAGCTCCACCAGAGGATAGCGGGCAGAGATTCGAGTCTGACAGCCCCGGCAGCGGCCCCGCAGCATCAGCCAGCTCAGGATAGGGATATTCTCCAGCGCCGTGATGGCATGGCCGCAATGGGGGCAGGCCGAGCGAGGAACCATCAGATTAAAGCGCTCTGGCGCCGCCGCCGGCTGGTTATCATCGGAGGATTTGTCAAAATAGTCGCGGTACTCCTGTTGCCAGCTGCGTTCCATCATGATGGGCAGGCGATGGATCACCACATTCAAAAAGCTGCCGACCAGTAGCCCAAGCAGGGTTAGAGTCGCCAGATAGAGAACGGGAAATTGTTCAGCCACTAGGGCCAGATCGTGGAATGACGGCATGGTGATTCTCAATAAAAAGGGGCCCACAGTGTGTGCCCCTGATGCATAAAAGTTGCTGTTACTTGATGACGCTACCCAGTTTAAAGATAGGCAGATACATGGCGACCACCAGACCACCGACCAGTACCCCCAAGACCACCATGATCAGCGGTTCGATTAGGGTGGCGAGGCCATCGACGGCATCGTCCACCTGCTGGGAGTAGATACCGGCGATCTTGGTCAGCATATCATCGATACTACCGGACTCTTCGCCGATCATCACCATTTGGGTGACCATATCCGGGAACACCTCCACTGTGCGCATGGCGATATGCATCTGCATCCCGGCCATCACCTCGTTGCGCACCGCCATCACTGCATCGCGATAGAGGGCGTTGCCGGAGGCGCCTGCCGCCGAGACCATGGCATCCACCAGCGGGATACCGGCGGCAAAGGTGGTGGAGAGGGTGCTGGCAAAGCGTGCCATACAGGCTTTGTGCAAGATCATGCCTATAATCGGCAATTTCAGCAGCGCCTTGTCGGTCTTATCGCGCACGGTTTGTGAATTGCGGTGGGCGCGTACGAACAAAAAGACGACTAGTGCCACACCGCCGAAGATGAAGTACCAAGAGTGTTGCAGGAAACGGGAGAGACCGATCACCATCTGGGTAAAGACGGGCAGCTCGGCACCGAAGCTCTTGAAGATATCTTCAAACTGTGGCACCACAAACAGTAGCAGGATAGTAGTGACGATTATGGCAACCCCCATAACCGCAGCTGGATACATCATGGCCTTTTTGATCTTGGATTTCAGCGCCTCGGCCTTCTCGCGGTAGGTGGCGATGCGGTCATAGATCTGCTCCAGAGCGCCGGATTGCTCACCGGCGGCGACTAAGTCGCAGTAGAGATCATCGAAATAGCGCGGATATTTTTTCAGCGCCTGAGAGAGCGGAATACCGCTTTCCACTTCGGCACAGATAGCGGCCAATAGATCGCGCATGCTAGTTTTCTCATGGCTGCTGGCCAGCAGGCGTAGAGTCTGTACCAGGGGGACGCCGGCCGAGAGCATGGTGGTGATCTGCCGGGAGATCATCGCGATATCCATCGGCTTGATGGCGCCGGAGTACTTGGAGAACAGCGACTGGCTCTTGCGGTGGATCTTACTGACATTGACCCCTTGCTTGCGCAGTTCGGCCTTCACCTGATTGGGATTCTCCCCCTGCATCTCGCCGGAGACCTTCTGCCCCTTGCGATTGATGCCCTGCCAGACATAGGGGTAGAACTTCTTGGCTTCGATCTTGTCGCGACTTCCGGGAGTGAGTGCCATGTTGCTTCCTTGTCTTTAAATGGCGCTAAATCGATATGGGCTGTAGATCAGCGGGCGAACTTGGTCTGCGGAACTTAGCCGCTGGTCACCCGATTGATTTCCGCTAGGCTAGTGATGCCGAGCCGCGCCTTATCCAGCCCAGATTGACGCAGGGTGCGCATTCCCTCTTGTTGTGCCAGAGTGGCGATCTGCAAGGAGTTGCCCCCTTCCATAATCAGATTGGCGATTGCCTCGGACATGGACATCATCTCGTAGATACCGACACGGCCTTTGTAACCACCGGAACACTCCGGACAACCCACGGGTTTGTACAGCTGCAACCCGGCATCCAGTTGTTGCTGGGAGTAGCCCAGAGCCAATAACTCATGAGCAGGAATGATCTCTGGCACCTTGCAATGGTCACATAAACGACGAGCCAAACGCTGAGCCATGATCAGGGTCACCGAAGAGGCGATATTAAAGGCTGGGACCCCCATATTCATCATCCGGGTCAGGGTCTCGGCTGCCGAGTTGGTATGCAGGGTAGAGAGCACTAGGTGACCGGTTTGCGCCGCCTTGATGGCGATCTCGGCGGTTTCCAGATCGCGGATTTCCCCGACCATGACCACGTCTGGATCCTGGCGCAAGAAGGCGCGTAGGGCGCTGGCAAAGGTGAGTCCCGCCTTGGGGTTGACCTGCACCTGGTTGATGCCCATCAAGTTGATTTCCACCGGATCTTCGGCGGTGGAGATATTGCGCTCTGAAGTGTTGAGGATATTGAGGCCTGTATAGAGGGAGACTGTTTTCCCCGAGCCGGTGGGCCCCGTGACCAGTATCATGCCTTGGGGTTTGGCCAGCGCCTTGAGGTAGGTTTCTTTTTGCTGCGGTTCATAGCCGAGCTGGTCGATATTCAAGCGGGCGGCCGAGGAGTCTAGGATCCGCAGTACTATCTTCTCCCCCCACATGGTGGGTAGGGAATTCACACGTAAATCCATGGCCTTGTTTTTGGAAATTTTCAGCTTGATGCGGCCATCTTGCGGCAGACGGCGTTCGGCGATATCCAGTCGTGACATGACTTTGAGGCGTGCCGAGAAGCGACTGGCCAGATTCACTGGTGGGCTGGCGATTTCGTGCAAGATGCCATCGATTCGAAAACGAATGCGGTACTTGGTCTCGTAGGGCTCGAAGTGCAAGTCCGAGGCGCCGCGCTTGATGGCATCCAGTAGCACCTTGTTAATATATTTAACAATAGGAGCATCATCATCGCCATCATCATTGGATTTGTTGTCGAGCTGACTACTCTCCTCGGCGACTTCCAAGCTATCCATATCGCTGTCGCTGAGATTATCCACCCCCAGCGCCTCGCTGACGCCTTCGGTCAGCTTCTGGATGGCTTTTTGCAGTTTCAACTCATCGACCAGCAGCGCTTCGGTATGCAGGCCAAAGCTGAAACCGAAATCCTCCAGTGCCGAGACATTGGTGGGGTCCGACATGGCGACATACAGGGTATGCCCCTGGGTATAGATGGGCAGGGCGTGGTGTTTGTCGATGAGCTTGCTATTGAGATATTTCTGCGGGATCTCGCCCAGATCGAAGGCGTCCAGATCCAACAGAGGTATCCCATACTCCTGCTCGCAAAACTCGGCTAAAGCCGCGCTGGCAAGAATTTTATTCTCCACCAGAAAAGTGACTAGGGGTTTGCGTTGTTGCTTGGCTTCGGCGCTATATTTGCGGGACTCTTCATCGCTTAATAGTGCCGAAGAAACCAAGCTTAAGGCTAAGCCACTATTGGGAGATGCTGTCATTAACGCCTTCCTGATGTTAACAAAACATAGGCTCATAATTCGTCTGAACTATGAGCCTATTCCCTCGACTAGTTTCAGCAGAGACTTCTTTCGGTGCAGGTACCTGTATCACGAGTCCAAGTAATCTGTTTGTTAGGTTGGACAGTCCCAACCATTACAAAAGTGGTGCCCGCGTCAAAATCAGTACCACCAGTTATTGTGATTGTTGCTGTCGTAGCATTAGTGGCAACCACATTAGTATTGGCAACAGCGTTATCTACTCGGGTTGCGGTCGCATTCGCAATGCCTGCAGCCAATGCGGCAGCGGCGGCATCGATACAATTGGCGTTTGTGCCTGTCAGATCAATATCTGCACCCGCTGTATCTGCACTTTGAACACAAACTTCTAAAGCTGTTTTGGCTGGACCCGCTGCCGCAACAGGTTCGGAAAATCGAGCGCGCAGTGTATAAGTTTGGTATGCAGGCAGCGCAATTGCAGCCAGGATGGCGACGATGGCCACAACGATCATCAATTCAATCAGGGTAAAACCAGTTTGCTTTTTCATTTCAGGTTTCCTTACGTTTGTAGTTCCTGAGGTAAGAGGCGGTCATGCCACCACAGCGCCGATAATAGCTCCATTTGCGTGCTTGGGTATATCCCTTACCGCGCCATGGTATGGCTGATAAGCCAAAACTGTGAGGCATCACAAAGAGTAAAGCGCAAAAAATCGAAAATAGCAGTAGCCGTGGGCTTTCACGAGAAAAGAAAAGGTTGTCAAGCCTAAAAACTGTAGGATTTATCTGATAGGAAAAACAATAAAAATGAAACGGTTACATTCATCAGACCTGCTGTTATCCCTCCACCATTTTTCCGGGGGAGGGAGGTGAGCTTAGGTGTTATTCCGCGGCAAAGCGCATCGAGAGATCCAGGGCATGAACATGCTTGGTCAGGGCGCCAACCGAGATAAAATCCACACCGGTTTGCGCGAAGCGGCGAATGGTTTGCAGGTTGACGTTGCCGGAGACCTCAAGCTTGGCGCGGCCCTGATTAATCGCTACCGCTTGCTCCATCATGGGCACTTCGAAATTATCCAGCATGATGATATCCGCCTGCGCGGCCAGCGCTTGTTGCAGTTCCTCGAGATCCTCGACCTCGACCTCGACCCGTTTGCCAGGATTCAACTGTCGTGCCGTCTGCACGGCTTCGGCGATACCGCCACAGGCCAGAATATGGTTCTCCTTGATCAGATAAGCATCATGGAGTCCCATACGATGGTTGGTGCCACCGCCGCAGGTGACCGCATATTTCAGCGCCGTACGCAGACCCGGTACTGTCTTGCGAGTATCCAGCAGTTTGCAGCGGGTACCGGCCAATTCCTGCATATAGCGGGCAACCAGGGTGGCCACACCGGATAGACTCTGTACGAAGTTCAGAGCGGTGCGCTCACCGGTGAGCAGGATACGCGCCGGGCCATGGAGCCGGAACAGTGTCTGATTCGGCGCAACGGTTTCGCCGTCCTTGACCAACCACTCCACCTGTACCTCGCCGCCGAGTTGGGCAAATACCTCATTGACCCAGGCGACGCCGCAGAAAACGCCCGGCTCCCGGGTGATCACGGTGGCACTATTTTGTTTGTCTGCGGGGATCAGCTGAGCTGTGATGTCGGCTCCGGCGTCCAGAATGCCGCCCAGATCCTCTTCCAGTGCGTGACGTACAGCGCGTTGAATATCCTGTTGCAACATGATGAGTCCTGTATCAAGTGGCCGGAGCAAGAAGGCAAAACGGCTCTGGCGCTTGGCAATCGAATGGGGGCAAGGATAGCATGAAGCCTGGCACCCTCCCAGCCTCGGCAGGCAGGTGATTGGCTCTGGGGTTTGTCGTTCATTGAGGAATAACATGACGCTACAGAAGATGGTGATCGAGGATGGTTGGCTGGTTCCGGCTCGACACCTCTGTTCTCCGCATCAGAATCCACGGCCTGCGGGTGAGGTGTCGCTGCTGGTCATTCACGGCATCAGCTTGCCGCCGGGCGAGTTCGGAGGTTCCTGGATTGACGATCTGTTTATGGGACGACTGGATGCCCATGCTCATCCCTATTTTGCCACGATCGCCGGTTTACAGGTCTCGGCTCACTGCCTGATCCGTCGGGATGGTGAACTGGTGCAGTATGTGCCGTTTTCTGCCCGCGCCTGGCATGCTGGTGTTTCCAGTTATGCAGGGCGTTCGGCCTGCAATGATTTTTCCATCGGTATCGAGCTCGAAGGCACCGACGACAGCGGCTATACCCCTGCACAATACGAGACTCTGGTGGCGGTGACCCGTGTATTGTTACAGCATTACCCCGATCTGACGCCGGAACGGATCGTCGGCCACAGCGATATAGCGCCGGGCCGCAAGACGGACCCGGGCCCGGGTTTTGACTGGGATCTCTATCGCCAACTATTGACCTCGGTTTGATACATCCACTCTGACGACGATTTACACCTCGCTCTGCCATTTTCTGTCGTGCGATACCTGCAACTTCACTCTCTTGGTCTGACCATCAGAATCATCTCCACTCCTTCAACTGGGTGATTCCGTTGACCGAGATCATTTTTTGTATGGACATTTGTTAATGAAGTTGCTAATTTTCGTTGCATATAGATGTATTGGTAATACCAATTAGCAGCCCATAATGCCCATTCGCAAGAACCAAGCCCCCAAACTGGCAGATGCTATCGTCGCTGAACTCGAGCAGATGATAGTGGATGGCAGCCTGCAACCCGGACAAAAACTGCTGCCGGAGCGTGAGCTCGCGGTGCAGTTTCAAGTATCCCGTCCGTCGTTGCGTGAGGCCATCCAGCGCCTGGAGGCCCGGGGATTGCTCTATCGGCGGCAAGGGGGCGGCACCTATGTACAGCAGGAGTTGAATCGTGGTCTGACCGACCCGTTGTTCGACTTGTTGCTGAACAACCCGGAGTCGCAATTTGATCTGCTAGAGTTTCGCCATGTGCTGGAAGGGGTTGCCGCCTATTATGCGGCGTTGCGTGGTACCGAAGTGGACTTCGAACGTATCCGCGTCGCGCAAGCCAATATCGAAGCAGCCCAGCAGCAAGCGGACTTGGCCGGTGAAGCCGAAGCGGTCACAGATTTTTATCTGGTGATGATGGAGGCTTCCCATAACGCCGTATTGCTCCATCTGGTCCGAGCGTTACGCACCTTGCTGGAGCGCAATATCTTGCGCAACATCGAAGTGTTGAACCAGCGCCCGGGCGTGGTTAACCGGATCCGCCGTCATAGGTCTGACCTGATTGCGGCGATCTTGGCCGGGCAACCGGAACAGGCGCGGGATGCCTGTCATGAGCATCTCGCCTTTATCGAGGACACCTTGCTGGATATTCAGCGGGAAGATTTGCGAACCCAGCGGCAAACTCGCCAGGTCCGCATGCGCCCGAGCTGACCACGAGTGTGCCCATATCGTCATTCAAAACAGCTATTGCCGTTAACGAGATAGGAAACAGCCATGTCTGAACTCCTCAGAAACGATGTGGATCCGGTAGAGACCCGCGAGTGGCTTCAAGCCCTTGAGTCACTGCTGCGTGAAGAAGGTCCGGAGCGCGCTCGCTTCATCATCGACCAGTTGGCCGAGCAGGCCCGCAAGGCCGGTGTCGATCTGGCCGCGGCCGGCAAGGGTGGCAGCATCCTCACCGACTACATCAACACCATTGCTACCAGCGATGAGCCGGCCTATCCGGGCGACAAGGAGCTGGAACGCCGTATCCGCGCTATTATCCGCTGGAATGCGGTCATGATCGTGTTGCGGGCGTCGAAGAAGGGGTTGGATTTGGGTGGGCACATGTCCTCCTTCGCCTCTTCTGCCACCGTGTATGAAGTTGCCTTCAACCACTTCTTCCGTGCCCGCAACGAGAAGGATGGCGGCGATCTGGTTTACTTCCAGGGCCACATCTCGCCGGGTGTCTATGCTCGTGCGTTTGTGGAAGGTCGTCTGACCGAAACCCAGCTGGATAGCTTCCGTCAGGAAGTGGATGGCCAGGGGCTCTCCTCCTATCCGCATCCGAAGCTGATGCCAACCTTCTGGCAGTTCCCGACTGTTTCCATGGGTTTGGGTCCTATTGGTTCCATCTACCAGGCGCGCTTCCTCAAGTATCTGACCGATCGGGGTCTGAAAGATTGCTCCGAGCAGAAGGTGTATGCCTTCCTCGGTGACGGGGAAATGGATGAGCCGGAATCCAAGGGCGCCATTACCGTTGCCGTCCGCGAGAAGCTGGACAACCTGATCTTCGTGATCAACTGCAACCTGCAGCGTCTGGATGGTCCTGTGGTTGGTAACGGCAAGGTCATTCACGAGTTGGAAGGTCTGTTCCGCGGCGCAGGCTGGGAAGTGATCAAGGTGATCTGGGGCAGCAAGTGGGATGAGCTGTTGCAGAAGGATACCTCCGGCAAGCTGTTGCAACTGATGAATGAAACCGTGGATGGCGATTACCAGACCTTCAAGTCGAAGAATGGTGCCTATGTTCGCGAACACTTCTTCGGTAAGTATCCGGAAACTGCAGCCCTGGTTGCTGACTGGACTGATGAGCAGATCTTCAGTCTGAACCGTGGTGGCCATGATCCGCGTAAAGTCTACGCGGCCTTCAAAAAAGCCAACGAGACCAAGGGCAAGCCCGTAGTTATTCTGGCCAAGACCATCAAGGGTTATGGCATGGGCGAAGCGGCCGAAGGCAAGAATATCGCTCACCAGGTGAAGAAGATGGAGCTGGACTCCGTGCGTCATCTGCGCGATCGCTTCCAGGTGCCGGTGGCCGATGAGCAACTCGAAGAGCTGCCATACCTGTCATTTGAACAGGGCTCTGCCGAGTGGAACTACCTGCATGAGCGCCGCAAGGCTCTGAAGGGGTATCTGCCAAGCCGTCTGCCGCAAACCACGGTCAAACTGGATATCCCTGAATTGTCAGCCTTTGATGCGCTGCTGGGTGAACAGAACCGCGAAATTTCTACCACCATGGCGTTTGTGCGTTCCCTGAACGTGCTGCTCAAGGACAAGTCAGTCGGTCAACGTATCGTACCGATCCTGGCTGATGAGGCCCGTACCTTCGGTATGGAAGGCCTGTTCCGCCAGATTGGTATCTACAGCCCGCACGGTCAGCAATATACCCCGCAAGACCGCGACATCGTCTCCTACTACAAGGAAGACAAGAAGGGCCAGATCCTGCAAGACGGTATCAACGAACTGGGCGCTATGTCCTCCTGGTTGGCTGCTGCGACCTCCTACAGCACCAACGACTGCCCGATGATTCCGTTCTACATCTACTATTCGATGTTCGGTTTCCAACGGGTCGGCGATATGTGCTGGGCGGCTGGTGACCAACAAGCGCGCGGTTTCCTGCTGGGCGCGACCTCCGGTCGTACCACGTTGAACGGTGAAGGTCTGCAACACGAAGATGGCCATAGCCACATCCTGGCGGGCACCATTCCAAACTGCATCAGCTACGATCCGTCATTTGCCTATGAAGTTGCGGTCATCATTCAGGATGGTCTGCGTCGCATGTATGGCGACCAACCGGAAAACATCTACTACTACATCACCACCCTGAACGAAAACTACGTTCACCCGGCGATGCCTGCCGGTGCCGAAGAGGGTATTCGCAAGGGTATCTACAAGCTGGAAACCGTGGCTGGTGACAAGAGCAAGACTGCGGGCCAAGAGCTGAGCGTCCAGCTGCTGGGTTGTGGTTCCATCCTCAACTACGCACGTCGTGCCGCCGTGATCCTGAGCGAAGAGTACGGTATCGGCTCCGATGTGTTCAGCGTCACCAGCTTCAACGAACTGGCCCGTGATGGTCAGGACGCCGATCGCTGGAACATGTTGCACCCGCAGAGCGAGCCTCGCGTGCCGTACATCGCCCAGGTGCTGGGCAAGGCTCCGGCGATTGCGGCGACCGACTACATGAAGGTGTATGGCGATCAGGTCCGGGCCTTTGTGCCGGCCGAAAGCTACCGCGTGCTGGGGACCGACGGTTTCGGTCGTTCCGATAGCCGTGAGAACCTGCGTCGTCACTTTGAAGTGAACGAAGGCTATATCGTGGTCGCGGCTCTGACCGAACTGGCCAAGCTGGGCCGGATCGATGTCGCGCTGGTGGCACAAGCCATAGCCAAGTTCGGCATCGATGCCGACAAGATCAACCCGCTGTACGCGTAAGGGGATGGGAATGTCTATCGAAATTTATGTGCCGGATATCGGCGGTGACGAGGTCGCGGTAACCGAGATCCTGGTCAAGGTCGGGGATACCGTGGATGCGGAACAATCCCTGCTGACCGTGGAAGGCGACAAGGCCTCCATGGAAGTTCCATCCCCGCAGGCGGGGGTGGTCAAAGCCATCAAGATTGCGGTGGGTGACAAGGTGAATACCGGCACCTTGATCATGGAATTCGAAGCGGCCGCTGCGGCTGCTTCCGCTCCAGCTCCGGTGGCTGCCGCCGCAGCTCCGGCTGTTGCGACTCCGGCTGTTGCGACTCCGACTGTGGCCGCGCTGCAGGATGTGCATGTTCCGGATATCGGTGGTGATGAAGTCGCGGTGACCGAAATTCTGGTCAAGGTTGGCGATGTGGTTTCGGCGGACCAATCCCTGCTGACTGTGGAAGGTGACAAGGCCTCGATGGAGGTACCGGCGCCGTTTGCTGGCACGGTGAAATCCATCCAGGTTACGACCGGTGATAAGGTCGCTACCGGCTCTCTCATCATGGTATTCGAAGTTGCTGGTGCCGCGACCGCCGCCGTAGCTGCCCCTGCAGCCGCGTCAGCGCCAGCTTCTGCAACTGTGGTCAGCGCCGAGCAGGCGGTCAAGGTTCCGGATATCGGTGGCGATGAAGTCGCTGTCACCGAAATTCTGGTCAAGGTGGGCGATGTGGTCACGGCCGACCAATCCCTGCTGACCGTGGAAGGCGATAAGGCCTCCATGGAAGTTCCAGCTCCGTTTGCCGGTACTGTGAAGGCTATCCAAGTCGCCATTGGTGATAAGGTCGCCACTGGCTCCCTCATCATGACCTTCGAAGTTGCAGGTGCAGCGCCTGTCGTGGCTGCTGCTCCGGTTGCTGCGACCCCGGCCTCGGCCCCTGTCGCTACTGCAGCGCCAGCGCCTGTGGTTGCCGCCAAGGCCGAAGAGAAGGGTGACTTTGTCGCCAATGATGCCTATGTGCACGCTTCCCCGGCGGTGCGTCGTCTGGCGCGGGAATTTGGCGTCAACCTGGCCAAGGTCAAGGGTTCAGGCCGTAAGGGCCGGATCCAGAAGGAAGATGTGCAGTCCTACGTCAAGGATGCCATCAAGCGTGCCGAATCGGCTCCGGCTGTCGGTGCTGCCTCCGGCTCGGGTCTGGGCGTACTGCCATGGCCGAAGGTCGACTTTGCCAAGTTCGGTGCTGTCGAAGAGATAGAACTGACCCGGATCCAGAAGATTTCCGGTCCGAACCTGCATCGCAACTGGGTGATGATCCCCCATGTGACCCAGTTCGACGAGACCGATATCACCGATCTGGAAGCCTTCCGCAAGGAACAGAACGTCATCGCCGACAAGCAGCAACTGGGCTTCAAGATCACACCGCTGGTGTTCATCCTGAAGGCCGCGGCCAAGGCACTGGAAGCCCATCCGCGCTTCTGCAGCTCCCTGTCGGAAGATGGCAGCAAGCTCATCATGAAGAAGTACATCCATATCGGTGTGGCGGTTGATACGCCAAACGGTCTGGTGGTTCCTGTGGTGCGCGACGTCAACAAGAAGGGGATCTACGAGCTGTCGCAAGACCTGGCCGAGATCTCCAAGAAGGCGCGTAACGGAAAGCTGACCGCTTCCGACATGCAGGGCGGTTGCTTCACCATCTCCAGCCTGGGTGGCATCGGCGGTACCAGCTTCACGCCGATCGTCAATGCACCGGAAGTGGCGATCCTCGGGGTCTCCAAGTCCGACTTCAAACCGAAGTGGAATGGCAAGGAGTTCGAGCCGCGTCTGACACTGCCGCTGGCGCTCTCCTATGACCACCGGGTGATTGATGGTGCCGATGGCGCCCGCTTCATCACCACACTGAGTGGGGCACTGGCGGACATTCGCCGTCTGGTGCTGTAACTGTGACCGGGCAGGCATGAGCCTGCCCCTTTGCTTCGCGTACCAAGCAAACTGACTGTATGCTTGCCGGGTAGAACAAGCGTTCAGCTCGGCAACCCATGTGAAAAGAGGTCATGATGAGCAATCAAATTAAAACTCAGGTGGTGGTGGTGGGCGCAGGCCCTGCCGGTTATTCCGCAGCCTTTCGCTGTGCCGACCTGGGGCTCGACACCGTATTGATCGAACGTTACAGCACCCTGGGTGGTGTCTGTCTGAACGTTGGTTGTATCCCCTCCAAGGCCCTGTTGCATGTGGCCAAGGTGATTGAAGAAGCCAAGGCCCTGGCGGCCCACGGTATCGTCTTCGGTGAGCCACATACTGATATCGACAAGATCCGTCTGTGGAAGGAAAAGGTCGTTGGCAAGCTGACGGGTGGTCTGGCCGGTATGGCCAAACAGCGCAAGGTGCAGGTCGTCAATGGCGTCGCCAAGTTTACGGCTTCCCATAGCTTGGAAGTGACTGCCAATGACGGCAGCAAGACGGTGGTCAACTTCGACAACGCCATCATCGCCGCCGGTTCCCGTCCGGTGAAGCTGCCGTTTATTCCCCATGATGATCCACGCGTTTGGGATTCGACCGATGCGTTGGAGCTCAAAACCGTTCCTGGAAAGTTGCTGGTTCTGGGCGGCGGTATCATCGGTCTGGAAATGGGTACCGTCTATTCAGCACTGGGTGCCGAGATCGACGTGGTCGAGTTTGCCGATCAACTGGTTCCGGCTGCCGATAAGGATGTAGTCAAGGTTTACACCAAACGGGTTGAGGGCAAGTTCAACTTGATGCTGGAAACCAAGGTGACGGCCGTTGAAGCCCGGGCTGATGGTCTGTATGTCTCCTTTGAAGGTAAGCATGCGCCGGCGGAACCCGTTCGCTATGACAGCGTGCTGGTCGCGGTTGGTCGGGTGCCGAACGGCAAGATGCTGGATGCTGAGAAGGCCGGTGTTGCCGTCACCGAACGGGGTTTCATCGAGGTCGACAAGCAACTGCGGACCAATGTGGCGCACATCTTCGCGATCGGCGATATCGTCGGTCAGCCGATGCTGGCACACAAAGGCGTGCATGAAGGGCATGTGGCGGCCGAAGTCATCGCCGGCAAGAAGCATTACTTCGATCCTAAGGTGATCCCTTCCATCGCCTATACCGAGCCAGAAATTGCGTGGGTGGGGCTGACCGAGAAAGAAGCCAAGCAACAAGGCATCAACTACGAAACCTCGGTGTTCCCGTGGGCGGCTTCCGGGCGCGCCATCGCCTCGGATTGTGCCGACGGTATGACCAAGCTGATTTTCGACAAGTCCTCCGGCCGGGTGATCGGTGGCGCTATTGTCGGCACCAATGGCGGTGAGTTGCTGGGTGAAATCGGTCTGGCCATCGAAATGGGGGCCGATGCCGAAGATATCGCGCTGACCATCCATGCCCACCCGACCTTGCATGAGTCGGTCGGTCTGGCTGCCGAAGTGTTCGAAGGTTCTATCACCGACCTGCCAAACGCCAAGGCGAAAAAGCGTTAAGCCGATACCTCCGTTCGCTGATCGGCGGTTGCGTTATACTCAAGGCGACTCCTTTTGGAGTCGCCTTGTTGTTTGGGGAGGTTCTATGTATCCATGGCTCATGGTGCTGATGTTGCTGATCAGTGGTTGTTCTGCTCAGGATCCGGTCCGCGTCCGGCGTGCAGATATCGAAGTGGGGGATACCCGCATCAGCGTGGATGATGGTCACTCGGGTAATGGCACCTTTTGTCCTCCCGGGCAAGCCAAGAAGGGTCGTTGCTGATATCTGGCTGTTTTGATGCGATCTTTGAATCGCTCATCTGGCAACATTATGCCTCACGGCTGCGCGCTCAGGGTTTTCGGTAGCCGGAAGTGACGAAAGAGCGTCATCTCCAGAGGTGCGGCCTCAGTGCTCAGCCGATAGCGCATTTGCCCACCATCCACGGTGAAGGTTAGTTCTCGACTGCTGCTGTTTCCGGCGTCGGAGCCGGTTATCACCATCTCGTCCATTCCGGTGCCCGTGCTCCCGCCAGCGTCGGAAGGTGACGCCTCTAGCGCTTGCTCCAACAAACGAAACAAGGCCCAGGGTCCTTGTGCGCTGATGCTGCGCGGTGAGCGTTGCCGCTCGGTCGGGATCAGCGTCAGCTTGCTGACACCCGTTCCCTCGGGATCATTTGGCCAGATGAGGTGGGTTCGCAGCCCGGCATCATGGTTGTAATCGAGTAGTTGCCCTTCCAGATCCAGGATACTGCGCCGTTTATTGGCCGATAGGTGCAAGGGTTGCAGCCAGAAGTTCATTTCCAATTTGCCTTCTGGGTTGAACAGCAGGCGTCGAATTTGTTCGACCTGGGTGACGGATGCCAACAGCTCGGTATAGGGATCCGTGGGCTCTGCGGTTTTCGTTGCCGTCGGTTGCTGATGGCCCGGCCAGGGGGCATAGCCCGTGCGCATTAGCCAGGGGGCTAGTTGTTGCTGATAGAAACGATCGAAGGTGCCTTGTGGCGCAAAGAAATGCTCCATATCCGCCAGGGAGACATCTGCGATATCGTTGGTGGCGAACGGATAACGGTTGGCGAGCCGTTGTTCATATTCGCTGAGCACCTGGGATTGCCATTGCTGCTCCAGAGCCTGTAGCGCCTCCTGATGCAACAGGTGTTCGGCTTGCTGTGCCCAAGTCGTGAACCAGTGGTCGAACGGTGCGGGTAGACTGGCCGCTTGTTGTTGAAACTGTGTCAATACTGATGGTGCAGTCTCAGTTTGCAGGGCGGCTAATGCGCTTGTTCCCTGATCATCGGCATTTAGCAGGGGCTGTAAATAGCGCTCCAGATTGCGCAGGTCCTGTTCCAGCTCGGCCAGTCGAGAAGGGCGCTGCTCCTGGGGCTGGCCGAATGCGAGCAAGGATTGCCATACGGGAACTGTTGGCGGCAGTGGAAGATGGTCTGGTGAAGTCTCCGACTCTGGCGGCGTGGTTGGGGTGGCGTTGGATGTCACTGGCTGAAGTGGCACCGGGTATGCCATCGACTGGGTCAAACGCTGCAGCAACTGTGACAGCGGTTGTTCTGGGTGAGTAAAGAGCGCCAATTGCTGCAGCACTTGCTCTTTGGTGTCGGCGGCGGGCATCACCACACTGTCCAGCGCGAGACGCCAACGGGCTTCAGCGTCGAGCTGGTAAGCTTCCCCAAGCTGCTGCCATAACTGCTGTTGATAACCGGGATCCAGGGGAGTTAAGGGGCCTCGAGTCCGATCATCTTGGCCCAAAACCCACAGCTCCAGTGCCGCCTGCTGCAGTAACCTGGATTTTTGGCTCATCGCATAGTGCCAGCCCTGGATGGTAAATAGCCGGGGTAGTTGCAGCGCTACATCCTGAGTGCTAACCACTGGTAGCAGGAGTCCTGCTCCCTCGCGATAGTGTGCGTTGGCACTCGACGCATCGGAGCTCATCATATCGGTACTCAGTGCATTGGCAACCTCATGTTCCGAGCCTGCATTTGGCCAGATTAATCGGCGTAGATCTACCGGCTCCGGCAGCTCCGCTGCCGCCATCGTCGTTAATTGTTGGTATAGGCGCTGATAGGCGGGAACGGTTTGTAACTCGCTTTGTGCCTGATGGATCGCCTGCGAAAAAGGTGCGTAATCGGTTCGCGCCAATTGGTCTCCAGTGGCTCGTTTGTGAGCCCAACGAGTGTATTGCAACGCCATTTGCACATGGCGCTGGAGTCGCTGCTGTCCCTGGTTATCCAGTATCCCGTAAGCTGCATGCCCCGTATCGAACAGAGCAGTCATCTGGTGTTGCAGGTAGCGGTCTAGCCACTCTGGTCGGTTGCGTGGGGGGGCATCCAGCAACCGAATCAGGGTCAGCCATGGTAGTTTCTCCTGACCGGCGGAGGCGTCCATTTGCTGAACCAGGATGCGCATCAGACGGGGCAATAGCTGATGTTCCAGCTGGGCCAGATAACGATTCTGCATCCCTTGCTGTAGTACTCCTCCCTGGTAAAGCCCCATCTCTTTGACGCGATCCAGGAGCGGTGTCGAAGGCGGTACGGCTTGCCCTAGTTGGACATCCAGCAGGTTATCCAGGATCAACACCTGGCGAGCTAGATCGCTATTCGGCGTCGGATGAGTCGATAACCCTAGGGGCTGAGTGGGCGTCAGGCGGGTTAGCCATTGCTGCAATCGAAGCTGGTTGACCTGGTAGAAATAGTGCCAACCGCCGAGCAGGGCCAAAGATCCGAGGAGCATCACGCCTAGCAGGACGCGCCGTTGCATGCGCTGATGGCGGGCATAACTTAGGGCTGGTGGGCACAAGGTCGATTCTGGCAGTACGACAGACTGCCAGTACCGGGCAATAAAACTTGGCTTCGACTTGTCATGAGGCACGGGTACGCCGCTTGCGCTCTGTAGTTGGTAATGGTCGTTGGTGGCATGAATCAGCATCGGGATCCCGTTGTGACTCTGTGCAAACAGCTCCGGTGCGGGCGACGGCTCACCATGACTGCCCAGGAAAAATCCTCGCAGCTGTATCTGTGGCTGAGAGTGGAGTAACTGCTGCAACCAGCGGCTGCTAGCAAGCTGCAGCTCTGTTAATTGCTGCGGCAGACGGAACAGGCTCGCTCGCCGGTGTGGTTGGTCGTGGCTGAGCAGCAATGACGGTAAGGCATGAGCCAACTGCTCCCGCCAGTGCTGCCAAAACCCCTGAAGTTCATCCTGCCAGTGATGGCTGTGCTGACTGAATTGCACGCCGAGCGGTTGCTGTTGGCTATCGGGGGGGAGGGCGTTAGACCAGAGCGTGAATCCCTCCAGCGCCTCCAGTCCAGTGGTGTAGCAGTAAAGCCGGGGATGGATCTGCAACTGCTCGGCAATTTCCTGCAGACGAACAATGAGCCGTCGGGTCTCTCTGCTGGCGTGTTGCTCTGGACTGAGTAGCCAAGCAGGATCCAGTAATAGCAGTATGCCATGCAGTGGCGCTCGGGGACGACATTGACGCAGTGCTGCATAGAGTTGCGCCCAGACGGCTTCGTCCGATACCTCGCCCTGTGCCCAATCTTGAATTCGAGGTTCGAGCAGAGTTGCTTCGGTGCCCAGCCAGGCTTGCAACTGTGCCGACCCAGAATCAACTTTATGAAAGCGCATGTTACCCCAAGGGGGCGAGTGTGCTGAGTCCGCATCGAGTTGTTGCAGCCACGCCTCGCTATTCAGGGCTGTGGGGTTGAGGAGCAAGTACCAGGGTCTTTGTTGCTGCTCCGGCTGTCGACCGAGCGCCGTGAGCCAGCCGAGATCCGTTGTCGGGGATTCGGCTGATGAGGATCCGGATTGCGGTGGTAGCCGTTGTCGACGCCAATAGAAAAATAGCGCCATACCGGCGAGCAGCAGCCAAAGCCAGAGTTGGGTCCACTGCCAGGTATCGAGCCAACTGATGTGGGTCCGGGTGAGCGGTTTCCAGAGCCAGAGCAGGATCAGGCTGCTTGCCCATCCACCGACAAGCCAGCGCCAGAGGGGTGCGCGGAAGGTGCGACGGAAACGGGATGTCAGGGCAGAGAGTGTCACCATGGCGGAGTCCTAAGCGTGGGATTCTGGAATGGGGCAGCGGCGGCAGTGTGCGGCCAGCTGCACCATGAGTTGTGGATTCCATTCCGCCAGGCTCAACTGCCGGGCATGCTGCTGCAGCAACCGGTAATAGTGAGCGGCGATGGCAGTTTGTTGTTGCTGTTCCAGATGGTGCGCCATCCCGAGTAACAGCTGGAACTGTTGCTCGGGTGAGGAGCTGTGTTGCAGCGCCTGCTCGATGCTGGCCATATCGGCAGGTAATGAATTGCCCTCGCTCGGTGCCGAGGTGATAGGGCTGCTGTGATGCAGCCACTGAACTCCTTCCGCGCTGAGTAGGGGCGTACCATCGACGAAGGCCAGATGTTCGAGTCCGGGTAGTCGTTGCAGCAACTGACGCAGTTCCTGAGCTATGGCGTGGGCAATGGTTGGATAACCCAGGCTCTGGGCTGCATGCGCCGATAGCCAGTGTCCTTCCAGCCAGAATGGCGATAGCGTCAGGCTCTGTTCAATCTGTTGCCATAGCTCGATAGTTGGTGTCGCCAGACCTTGTCGGTAGTCATGTCGACGGTCTGCATCGGGAGCTGCCAGCTGGGTGCGTTGCTGTGCCGAGTGGCTGGGTAAGGTCTCGATCCCGCTCCAGAGGGCATAGCGTCGTAGCCGGTACCCAATCGGGTGTGCCATATCGTGCTGGATCAGTTGCTTGGCCAACTCCAGCAGCGCCTGGCGTCGCGCCCGGGATGATGGAGGATCGGCCGTTGTGAATGCGGCCATCGCCTCAAGGTTGATGGCAGCAAGCGAAACTTGCGCCTCAGGGGTTGGGCGGGGTGTGACCTCCTCTGGAGCGACGGCCAGTACTGTGGCTGTCGGGTGAGTGGTGTTGATTACGGCGTCTGGATCCTGCTCCGGTAGCTGTTGTATGGCTTGACGCAGCTGCTGACTGGCGGTGGCAAGCAAGCAGTTGTCATTGGCGAGACAATGGTTTTCGAGCTGATGAGCTTGGAGTTCTAGTTGCTGTCGTTGTTGCGCAGGGAGTGGCTCCAGTCGTAAGCAGGCTGTTTGCAAACGCTGCAGGTTCTGGTGCAACAGTCGCTGCTGTCTATGTCCGCTAGCGCTGGTGGATGGCGCAGCATAGTGTTGCAACCAGAGTTGCAATAACTGTACAGCGAGCGTCAGATCGGCGGCATCGGCGGTCTGCAGCAGAGCGCGTAGCAATTGAGTGACCAGCCGAAGATCCTTGCTGCGCTGCTCCAGCAGTTGCAGCGCGAATTCGCAAACCTGGGGGATATCCACCTGTTCATGCTGCAGACTGCCTAGTTTGAGCATGGCGGTTTCAATGTATTCCCAACGCGCATCAGCCAGAAAACCCTCCGTCGTAAACGGCGTTCCGAGTGCCGATGAGACCAGATCAGAATGTTCCGCCAGAGGGGCAAGCAGGCGCTGACACCAGGGATGCAGTTCTGCTTCACTTCCGATTGCATCCGGAGCCGGAGGGGTCGTCGAGAGTAAATGTTGGTCGATCACCAGTGACACTCCCGTCGCAATGGCGCTATGGCCGTCGACAAATCGTGCAGGTCGAATTGCAGGTGCGGTGTGGCGTCGAGCTTGAACTGTACCTGCTCGGCACCTAACCAGCTCTTGAGCTGGGCGATGGCCGGAAGGCCGCGGCCCGATTCCAGTACTTGCCGTTGCTGACGCAAAAACCAGTGGACTGGGTATGGTTGACCGTCCAGCAACAGTACGGGGGCGCTGGCGGTGACAGGTAACGGCTGTTCCAGATGCACGGACAGATGAGTGATCCGCTGCTGGCAACGGATCATCAGACGCGCTCCCGGGATGCGTTGCTGCAGCGAGAGCGCGTCGGGCTGAATATCCAGCTCGAACGCCGATGTCGTCAGCGGGGAGGCCGGAGATGCAACCTTGGGGTCACCCGATACGAGGTGTGGGCTATGTTCGAGCAATTCAGGTGTTAGATCTCGAACCTGCTGATCGTAACAAGCCAGCCGTACCAAGGGTGATAGCAACCGGTAGCAAGTCGTGATGGCGTGCTGTTGCCCTGCGGCGAGTTCAGATGCCGAGGTGATGCTCCCGGGCCAGAGGCAGACATAGCCAATGAAGAGGAGCCGTTTCATCGCAGCTCCAGCTTTTGGCATTTATGGTCCAGAGTGCGCTTGGGCAAACCCAGACTGGCTGCGGCCAATCCTCGATTCCCCTGATAGAAATCGAGACGGGCGCGGATGACGTCGGCCTCGAAACGGCGTAG
This sequence comes from Pseudaeromonas sp. HNCC25DJ182, assembly GCF_055413365.1. Taxonomy (NCBI): domain Bacteria; kingdom Pseudomonadati; phylum Pseudomonadota; class Gammaproteobacteria; order Aeromonadales; family Aeromonadaceae; genus Pseudaeromonas; species Pseudaeromonas sp. HNCC25DJ182. Next base: position 53,008 of record NZ_JBVAYG010000002.1, read on the forward strand.
GGCCAGTCGCAGATCGCGGATATGCTGGTAGCTATCGCCATGTTCCTGGCTGGTTTGCAGGCGCTGTTGCCAACTCGGGGGCAGGTTGTGCCACTGCACGACAGCGCCATCCTCGGTGTGGGCACAGGCAACCTCCAAGAGATTCTTGAGCTCGCGAATGTTGCCTGGAAAACCATAGCTGCCCAGCAGGGAGAGCAGTTCCGGTGCCAGCCCAGGTAACAGACGTTGATGCTGTTGTGAAAATTGCCGGATGAAGTGCAGGCTCAAAGGCTGCAAGTCATCTGGACGCTCCCGTAACGGAGTCAGCTGGATTTGACACTGGCACAACCGATGGTAGAGATCGACCCTGAAGCGTCGCTCGGTGAGCTGCTGATCCAGTGGTTGGTGGGTGGCGGCGATCAGCCGGAATTCGCTCGGTTGTTCCTGTGAACATCCCAAGGGGCGATAGCGGCGACTCTCCAGAACGCGCAGCAGTTTGGCTTGCATGGTCAGTGGCATATCACCTATTTCATCCAGAAACAGGGTTCCGCCGTGAGCTTGAGCCAGCAGGCCGGCTTGTGGTGCCGATGCTCCAGAAAAGGCGCCTTTTTGAAAACCGAAGAGCTCGCTTTCGATGAGATTCTCCGGAATGGCGGCGCAGTTGATGGCGATGAAGGGCGCGTGCTTGCGTGGCGATAGGTCGTGCAACAACCGGGCGACCACATCCTTGCCGGTACCCGTTTCGCCCAGCAGCAAAACCGATAATGTATGCTGACTGGCTTGCTGTACCTGCTGACGGAGCAGTTGGGTGTGCGGTGATTGGCCAAGCAATCGTTGTTCCAGCAAGCAGGTCGGCAGGGTCTGTTTCCCCTGTTTTTTAACTTCCAGGGCCTTAACCCCTGGGCTCCTGGCGAGAGAGGACTTCATCTCGGAGGTCCGCTGCGGCGGCAAGCTGTATTCGTTGTTTATAGCGGTGGTAGGACTGGCGGCGGCAGTCATCCTTTGTTGGTACTGTTGCTGACTTGAGCGAAGCCGCTGTTGCAGTGAGGCGTCTTGCTGCCAATCCCTGATCCGCGTTGCCGTACCAAACAGCGCCAGTAGGCCCCAGCAGTGACTTGAATTTCCCAGGGCACACAGCAGAACGCCGCCGTCGGCGATAATGGGCGAGAGTGCGGAACAATGCTGGTGGATCCGGGCCAGCGGGCTGCTATTTAGGCGAGCCCAACCCTGAGTGCCACTCTGTTGCAGATGGTGCAACCAGAGATTACAACCGTGCTGCATCCCTGACGGGGGTTGTAATCCGCAGGCCGACGCCAACTGCCACTCGATGCGTTGGCCTTCTGCGTGTGGCTGACCAAACAAGATGTCATCCGGCTGGTAATGACGCCGGATTGCCATCAGCAACTGCTCCGCTACGACCTGCTCATGTGGTGGCATAGGCCGGGACATCGACCTGGTCATGCTCTGGCTCATAACGGACTCCCGGCGGCGAGGCTTGCCATCAATAATTGCACGATCTGCTGACTTTGCTGCTGCAAGCTCTGGTGATAACAAAGAAAAACCAACATCAGGATCAGCACTATGGCCAGGGCATAGAGCAGCAGAGAGAGCGGTGCTTCTGCATGATGCGGCTTGGGTTGTGAGGGCGAGATCCAGTGCAAATCGCTACTTGCCGACGGGGTCGGGTAGAGTTGCTGATGCAGACGTTGACGTAACTGTCGTAGTGCTACTTCCCCCTGTGGCAAAACCCGGTAACGGCCTTCGTAACCCAGATCCAGGCATATCAGGAAAAACTGCAGCACATCGCGGTGGCGTTCAGGAGCCGTCCTCAATTCTGACAGGCGGATGAAGAAGCGCTCACCGCCCCAACTTTCATTATGAAACCGGGTCAGCAGCGAGTAACCGGCCCAGATGCCCTGATGGCCCCAGGGCTGACTCATCACGGCTTCATCGAGCGAGCAGCACAAGGCGTAGCGGCAGTCGACCCAGGTTTGGGGCTCGATACCTTGGGCGTTGAGGTGTGCTTCCAACTGCTGAATCTCGTCGGCCACTTGTCGATACAGTCTGCTGTCTTGCTCGGGTCGGTAATGTTGCCGGATATTCACCATCAAATTCAGCAGCGGTCGGGCTGATTCGATCAATAGATTCTCGGTCCAGGATTGAACCGGAGCAGTCGAGGCCCAGCGCAGCGCAGATGCTGGTTGTCGGAACTGAGTGAGATCGGCCAGTGCGACACCGGCTAAGCGGGTGCCGGATTGTGGGAACAACGGTTGGTGTACGGTCGAGTTGATCACATCCATCTTGATTCTCCTGTCGCTAGTTTTAGTCGCGGATCGCCCAGAGCTGCAGCTCCAGACCTGGGAATTCACCGGCTACATGGAGAGCCAGTTGGGCGCTGCGGATCAGCGGGGTCCAGTCAGGATGTTGTCGATCCAGTTCGAAGTAGCTGAATCCGGCGTGGTAGGGCAGATGACGGGGGGCTACCGGCAAATGCCGCAACGGTAGGCCGGGCAGTTGTAAGGCGATCCGCTCCCGGATCTGCTCCGGATCGGCAATCTTGCTTTGTAGAGGAAATTGCTGCTGTAACTGCTCTACCGGTAACTGTGCCTTGACCGCCAGAACCAGGGCGATAGGACCCAGCGCCGAGGCTTCATGCAAGGAGGCCTGGCGAATACCGAATGCCGTAACCTGTAGTGGCAGAGCGAGCGCTCGCGGGGTAACCATAGTACCCAATGAGGTACGGATGGCATTGAGCAGCGGGATAAAGCAGCTTCCCGGATCCTGATGCTGGTAGTTCGCGATGGCAGAGGGGTGTCGACTCTCGCTCATCAGAGTGGCCAGCTCGGCATGGAGTTGCAACAGGGTCGAGAACAGTCGCTCCGGGTGCAATTGTGGAAGCTGTTGTAAATGCTGGAGTAGCAATTGATAGCGTTGCAGTAGCTGCAACAGTAAAAAATCATGCCATTCGCTAATTTCTTGCTGGTGCGGCGTGGCCAGACGCTGTCTCAGGCTCTGGGCGCGCGTGGTCAGGAGCCCGGTCACTTCGATCAAGCCGCGTTGTAAGGTCGGGATGGCATGTACGACCAAGCTGCATGGCATAAACGCCGGGTCCAGCAATAGGCTGCCATCACTGCGGTGCCCCAGCAGGCGGGCTATGGGGATCCGGGTCTGGCCCGTATTACCCTGATCCTCCAACTGCAATTCGGGTTGCAACCGCTGCAGCGTGACTTCCACTGGGGGCGAGCTCTGGGCCTGTCGATCGACCATCGGATGCGCATGTTGCTGGTAGCGTCTCATGGTTGAGGCTGTGGTGCCTGGGCCATCCAGAGCCAGCGTCAGGTAGATCACCTGATTCGCACGAGTAGCGGATGGCACTAGCAGCGGAGCCGGGATCGCGTCTTCATCGGGAAAGCGGCAGAGGGTACCATCGGCGAACAGCACGCAGCCCTGCACCAGCGCGAATTGGCCGATGCCCAGGTGTTCCTGACTCAACTGCAGCTGCAACACGCCATAACTGAAGTTTCCGAGTGCGGTGACCCGTTGATGCAGTTGGTCACTCCAGTACCGCTCCTGTTGCTGGAAATGCTGGGGGCGGATGAATAACCCCTCGTGCCAGACGACGCTATTGTGAGACGACATGCTTACTCCTCATCTTGCTGCAGACGAATGGTGTGGTTCTGCAGCTGGACTAGCAGGTGATAGTGATGTCCCATGGGCGTTAGCTTGAGCAGCTGCCGCCATTGGGCATGTTCCGGATCGGCATAGTGCGCAACCACCCCCAGATAGCGGGTTTGCTCCAGAAGAGGCATAGCGGCTAGGTAGCGAAATTGTCCGGGAAGCAGGCTGTAATCCTGATGATCGAGATAGTTCTTGCCCAGAGCGGCCGGCAGATCTCTGTGTATCTGGTCGTAGTCACTGGCCAATAGTCGGGACTCTTCCGCCAACTGCACCAGCTGCAGGGCAATCGGGTGTGCTGTGCCTTCGGCATCGGCATTGACATCCGGCTCGGCGAGCAAGGTGATGCTGACGGTAGAGGGCTGGGATTGGCTATCGCCGACTTGAATATCTGGGTTCATGAGTACCCGCCCCAGTTTGCCCAGCGTGCTACATCCGCATAGCAGGCCCAACAGGGTGGTGACGAGCAGGAGGCTGATGGCGAGTTGCCGCCGCTGGCTGTTTCGCATAGGGGTTACTCCTCGACGCTGAACCGTAAGCTGGGGGTTGGATGGGGATGACCCAGAAAGTTACTCCAGCCCAACCGGACTTCTGGATCCTCTCCCAGCTGCCATAGGGGGGACTGATCGCGGGCCAGCTCCAGGACTAGATCCCAGGCCAGCAGGGCGTGTACTTGCTGAGTGACCAGCAGCTTGAGTCGTTGATAGAGGTCGCCGTTGGGCAGTAGGCGATAGAACTGCTGCCGTGAGAGTTGTTGCAGTCGCAGGCGGAATTTACCGGCGCAATCGGCTATCTGGCTGCCCAGCAGGCCATCATGACCGAGCCGACAGGCTTGCACTCCCAAACGGTTTTGTTGCCCCGCAGGGATGGGGACCTGCCGCCGTTGCCAGGGTTGAAGCTGTACACTCGGAAGCTGCAGGCTGTGCTGGATCAGGCTGCACAGTGCCGCGGCAGATGGTGCTGGGGCAGTGCGTAATCGGGAGTTGGCCAGCCACTGTTCGGGCTGGAGTGGCAAACCAGGAGCGCCGCGCATGGCCAGCAGGCAGCGGGAAAGTGAATCCGCGCCTGCGCGGAAGCGCAGTTCATAACGGTATTTGCGCCAGCCCCGGTACAGCAACATGAGCCAGCGATGATGAAACAGATCCAGCAAGGCGATTAGTCGGGGTTGCTGGTGGGCATGCTGCCAAGCCAGTTCATCCAGATAGTAACCGGGTAAGGGTGATTGACTACCGTGCAGCCCGAGAAACCCGACCTCGAGTCGGGGGCTGGAGTTGATATCCAGAGTCAGCACATCGGCACAGGGAAAGCCGAGTCCGGGTGAGACCCGAAGCTGCAGTCGATCCGGTTGCGGCAATTGCTCAGGGTCTAGCTGCAACAGGGCCAGCAGTTGCTCAATCAATGGCCCGAGATGGTAGGCGTGCGCATGATGAGCCAACTGTGTCAGGGGAAGGGTGTTCATAACAGCGGTTGCCTCCCGACGGTGGCGGGCCACTGGTAACGGCTCTGGGCATCGAGATTGATGACTTCCAACTGATGAAAGCTATTGATACTGGCGTAGTGCGTCAGAAAGTGAGCCAGCACACTGCCGAACAGATAGAGCTCCCCCTCGCCGCCAAAAGGTTGGCCATGAATGCTCAGGGTGGTGTGGAGTCCGCGAATGGGTAAGCCATCATGGAGCCGTTCGATGGATTGGGTGCTGATGTGCTCGATTGCGCTAATCCGCGCCCGGTTGTGGGATGGCCGGTCGGCATCATCCTGGCGGTCATAACAACTCAATAATTGCTGCAGCCGTTGTGGCTCCAGCAAGGAAAGGTAGTGGTGGGATAGATTGTTCAGCAATTGCCAGTGCAATTGATCGTTCGAGGCCGGGTAACGGATCCTGGTTGGGCGCAGCAGATTATGAAACCGGACAAAATTCGGCGAGCTGCCCGTGGCGATATGCAGAGCCCCAGGCGGCAGCCTGGATGCCAACTGGCGGTCACAGCAGGTCAGGGATATCGAGATGGTCTCCTCCTGAAACAGGGTCTGTGACGGCTCTGGCCCGATGAAGCTCAGACAGTAGTTCATTCCTTGTCCCGACACCTTAGCGCTCTGATTGAGCTTGTACCGGGGCTGAGCCGTTTGTGGTGGCGATGGGGGCTGTTGAAATCGGTGGAAGGGCAGATACTCCCGTAGACTTGCTCGCGTGCCATCCTGGTTATTTCGTTCACGGCTGAGCATGGGTTGGCGCCAGCCCTGCACGCTGTCGATGCTGAACAACTCGTAGGCATTCGGGGTCTGATGGGATAGATGCAGGGGATAGTCGTGATGTCGGCCATGCCGATGGATCGGTTCGGCATCGAGCGGGAAGAGGTTCACCGCTGGAATGCAGTTGAGCATTATGCTCTGGCGGGTGATGTGCACATGGCCGGGCAACGGCTGCGAAAACTCGAATCGTAGGCGAACCTGCGCGACGGGCTTGGGGGGCAGTGGTGGTAGATCCGGCTTGAGGGCGAGACACAAGAAGGCAGCGGGAAAGCTGAAATAGTCCTGCAGCAGGCGGTGACCGTCGATGTGATCATCCGGCTCGGGCAGCAAGGCATCTGCGGGAGCAAAGCCACGGGCCCGCAAGCAGCTGGGGTGTTGCGACCAGTTGTCGGACTCGGTTTCGATCACTAATTGTCGAAGGTGCTGACACAGCCAAAGATAGAGTTCACAGGCTGCAGGCTGTTCATCGCCAAGGTATAGCTGCAGCTTCTCCAGCTCCAGTTTGCTCTGGCAGAGTTGGGTGTGCAGCTTCAGCGTCAGAGTGAGTGTGAGCCGCGTCGGATCCAGGCTCAGCAGGCCGTCGGCGGGATAGACCCAGCCCGGTCGACAGGTTCGGAAGCGGCAACTCCGGCCATCGATCGGATCGCTTGCGACTTCACAACCCGCTTCCAGTCGCATCGGTTGACTGATGGTGTGGGGAATGGGCAGGAATTGCATCATGGTCAGGCTCGGAATGACGCGCAATAGTTGGGGGGCGACCAGTTGCAGTACCCCGAGACTTAGCTCGGGAAAGCTGTCATCCATGCGAGCACGCAGACTGGCAGTCAGAAATGCCACGCCTTCCAGCAGTCGCTCCACATCCGGATCTGCCCCGGGCCCGGCCAGATAATGACTCAGCTCGGGATGTGCTCGGGTGAGGGCTTGTCCCTGCTCCCGCAGGTAACGGAGTTCTGCCTGAAAATAGTGCTCCATGCGCATCAGTTCACCATCCGGTAACGACGGTTGCTGTCCAGTTGCAGAGTCAAGCTGGCATGCCTGGCCTGTTCGGCAAAACGGATCTGCCCTTCGATCTGGAATTGTAGTATCAGGGGATCCCGACTCGGCTCCAGGCGCTCGGAGTGGGAGACCCGGACCTGTTGTAGACGGGGTTCGTAGTGGGTTATGCACTGCCGGATCTCTTCCGCCAGCCGGGTCCGCAGATCGGTGCAACCCAGAGCAGTTGCATTGAAGTCGATCAAACCCAATGCGGGGGCACCACGACAGCTGTCGGGCCGACTATTGAGCAATAACTCCAGATGTTGCTGGATGGATTGCAGAGCGCTGGCTACCTGTTCGTCGATGGAACCGGGCTCCCGTTGGATCAGTCGTTCAAGTAGCCGGGAGCGAGGGGCGCAAGAGTTGGGCATTCGGGTTACTCCTTATCGAGTCGACCAACCAGTGAGAGTTCGAAACTGGCACCCATGTATTTGAAATGAGGGCGAACGGCGAGTTTGACCTGATACCAGCCTGTCTCGCCTTCCACCTCGGAGACCTGGACACTGGCACTGCGCAGAGGGCGACGACTGCGCACTTCGGCGGGAGGATTTTCCTGGTCGGCCACGTATTGACGGATCCAGCCGTTGAGCTCGCGTTCCAGATCCTGGCGCTCCTTCCAGGCTCCCAACTGCTCGCGTTGCAGAACTTTCAGGTAGTGCGCGAGGCGATTGATGATGAACAGATAGGGTAACTGGCTACCAAGCCGGTGGTTGGTCGCCGCCTGTCGCCCCTCTTCGGTATTGGGAAATACTTTGGGTTTCTGCACCGAGTTGGCCGAAAAGAAGGCGGCGTTATCACTCTCCTTGCGCATAGTCAGTGCGATAAATCCCTCTTCGGCGAGCTCGTATTCCCGACGATCGGTGATCAGTACTTCCGTCGGGATCTTGGCCTGCAACTGCCCCATGGCCTCGAAGAGATGGACGGGTAAATCATGGATAGCGCCTCCGCTTTGCGGCCCTATGATATTGGGACACCAGCGATAGCGAGCGAAGCTGTCGGTTAGCGCTGTGGCCAGTAAAAATGCTGTATTCCCCCACAGATAGTGGTGATGGTCGGCGCTGGTCTGTTCCTGATAGTGGAATCCCTTGATGGGATTATTGCTTGGGTCATAAGGCAGCCGGACCAGGAACCGCGGAGCCGTCAATCCCAGATAACGGGCATCTTCCGATTCGCGCAGGCTGCGCCATCGAGTATGGGCAGGCCCCTCGAAGACCGATTTCAGATCCTTGATGGCCGGGAGCTCACTGTAACTGTCGAGGCCGAAAAAACTGGGCGCCGCCGAGGCAATAAACGGGGCGTGGGCCATGGCGCCAACCGCGGCCAGATATTGCAGCAACTTGATATCCGCCGCAGAGTGATTAAAGGCGTAGTCGCCAATCACTGCCGCAATTGGCTCACCGCCGAACTGACCGTAACCACTGGCATAGAGGTGTTGGTAGAACCCGGACTGCGTCAGCTCGGTGGCATATTCAAAGTCATCCAGCAGTTCTTCTTTGGTCGCATGCAGCAGTTGGATGCTGATGTTTTCGCGGAAATCAGTACGGTCGACAAGGAGTTTGAGGGCGCGCCAGGAGGACTCGAGCTCCTGAAATGGCGGGGCGTGCAGAATTTCATCCATCAGTCGGCTCAGCTGGCGATCGAGTTCAACGATTAAGTGATCGACCCGGGTCTTGTTCACCGTATCCCGGATGGGATCCGAGGCGCAGGCATGAGCCATCAGGGCGGCGACGCCGCGTCCGGTAATGGCATATCCCTCATCGTCAGGCATCAGGCGCGCTTGGCAGAGCAGGTCATTCAGCAAGGAAGGCGATGAGTGGGCAAGTGGTGTTGGGGTGGTCAGGGGCATGATGCATCCTTGGCATTGGGGTATCAGACTTGGCGGGGCGGGCCTGTTAGGGCTCCAAATTCAGCAGCGACACTTCCTGGAGTAACTGAGCCCGGGTTTCCGGATCTCCGAGCAGCTCGCACAGCCGTTGACGAAACGCTGGAATATTGCCAAGTGGACCTTTGAGGGCGACTAGCGCTTCACGCAGTTGCAGCAATTTGTACAGTTCCGGCACCTGCTGGGCGATACGATCCGGCGTAAAGTCGGCGAGCGATTCGAACTGCAGGGTGATAGGGAGTTCACTCTGTTCAGCGCCTTGCAGGTGGTTGGGGATCGCAAATGTCAGCTGTAGCGCCGATTCTTTCATCACCGCATTGAAATTCTGTTTATCGATGTTGATGCAGCTGCGCTGTTCCAGCGGGATCCTGGTTTGATTGCCGCGTAAATTACCGACCACGAGCAGGGCCAGCGGGAGTTCGATGTCACCCTGATGGTTGCCAGTGGCTGGCTGGTACTTGATGTTGATGCGTTCTTTCGGGGCAACGCTGGTGTCGTGGTGATGGCTGGGCATTGATCCTGGCTCCTGAAATCCATAGTGGATGGAGCGAGATACTAGGCAGCGAGCGTGGCATTGGCTGCTGCGATTAGTGGCAGCATAGCCATTCTATTAATGGGGATTTTATGACGACAATGCGATGGAAATGAAAACAGGAAGGGATGATGTAAATAACCGTTGATTATTTTGTCAACAAATAGGCAATAACCAATTTGTCCCTAGAAATTATATACCGACTTTTATTAATTTATTGTTTTTGAAAGGGTTGCGTTTAAGTGTTGATTGTTATGCGATTATCCTGTTTTATTGTTCGGCGTTGAATGGAATATTCAATTGTGTGGTTGGATATAACGCTAAAGTATCTTGCCAGCGGTGCCGTTTGTATAAATTTGAATGATGATGACAAGCGCTGGTTGATTTGCTGACAGGGTGTCGCGTGGATAGCGCGGCCAATTGCGATCATGGTAGCCGCCTGGGCGATTTCGCCATGTCGGTCTGGATCATGCTCGACTGGACAATGAGGCAGGGCATGCTCTTTGCTAGGTTAAGCACCTCTTTGAGCCGGGGTTGCGCACTGGCACAGGCTATAGCGCAATTGTTCGCGCCAGAAAAGTCTCGTTCAGGGCTATATCATGTGTGGCCAAGGATTAAACGATAGGTTGGGAGTAGGAATGCCACAGTGGCTTGAGCGGTTGAAATACCAATGGAATGGCTGGATGGACCGCACCACAGCCAGTTTGCGTCCATCTGTCCCTGCTCCGGCATATTCCCGTTTGGCTCTGCTCTCTTCTGCTGCCACTCTGTGTGACGAGAATGGCATCATTCTCGCGGTCAATGCTCCGTTTGAAGCACTCAGCGGTTACCGAGCCGAAGAGCTGGTCGGCCAGTTGGCGCCGGCCTTACGCTCAGGACTCTACGACACTGGGTTTATGCTGCTGATCCAACAGGCGGTTGCCGAGCGCGGGGTGTGGCAAGGTCAGGTGCTCAGTCGCCACAAGAGTGGTCGCATGCTGGCTGAACAGTTAACGGTCTGCCGTTACCAGCATGGTGCCGATCCCCATTTGTTATGTCTGGTCGGTTTGATGCAGGAGAGCAGTAGCCTGCATGGTCCATCCCCCGTCTCGGTTCGGGTGCTGGATCCGCTCACCGGGCTGCTGGATAGACCCGGCTTCTATGCCGAACTCGATCATCAGTGCCAAACCGGCGCTGCATTTGGTTTACTGTCGCTGGATCTGAAAAACTTCTGCAATATCAATACACAATTTGATCATCAAACCGGCGATCTCTTGCTACAGCAGTTATCGGATCGGCTGCGTCTCCTGGTGGGTAGCCGGGAGTTACTGGGGCGAGTGGGTGGCGATGGCTTTGCGCTGCTGCTTCCTGGTGTCACCTCCGAGGTCGAGTTGGCCGCTTGGGCGGATCAGTTACTCGCTCGCGTGCATAGTCGATTCGAAGTCGGGCCCCGCAAGTTACGGCTGTCGGGAACTGTTTCGGGTGCTCTCTGGCCCCGGGATGGTCAGGATAGTCAGCAGTTGCTGCGACATACCGATCTGGCGCTGTTCGAAGCGCGGCGCCAGCAACGCAGTTACCTCTGTTTTTCTGAACAGATGTTACAGGGGATCGCCGAACGTGAAGCCATGCAGCGCCACCTGTTACAAGCGATCAATGACGGTGAGATTTCACTGGTTTATCAGCCGATCTGGGATAACCGCTTAGGGCGGGTGGCCAAACTGGAGGCTCTGGCCCGGTGGCAGCATCCCGAGCTGGGTGCTGTGTCGCCGGTTGATTTCATTCCCCTAGCCGAGCAGAGCGGTTTGATCCAGATCCTGGGTGAACAATTGCTGGAGCAAGCGTGTCGTGATCTACGGCGCTTGCATGATGCGGGCTACGACTGGTTGCAGGTGTCGGTCAACCGTTCGACCCTGGAGTTCAACACCCTGAGTGCCGATGGTCATGAGTGGTTGTCCGTGCTGGCCAAATATCAGTTACCTCCTGGACAGTTGATTTTTGAAATTACCGAATCGATTTTCATGGATGGTCATGAAGAACATCTGTGTCGCATCCAGGCGTTGCGGGATGCGGGTTGCCAGATTGCCATCGATGATTTTGGCACCGGCTTCTCGGCGTTGAATTACTTACGTCTCTACCCCATGGATCTGGTGAAGATCGATCGTTCTTTTGTGCAACAGATCCCGCTGCATACCCAAGATCGCCTGTTATTGCAGGGATTGATTTCGATTGTGCATAACCTGGGTATGCAATTGGTGGTCGAAGGAGTGGAGCGGGAAGAGCAGCAAGCCTTTATTTGTGAGCAGGGCTGTTCTTTTACTCAGGGTTATCTGTTCAGTCGGCCGCTGGCCTGGCCGGATCTGCTGTCCTATTTGCAACAACACCACCCATCTGAGATCACCAGCCACAGCGAGCGGGTAGGATCTTCCGTCCTGATATGAGTCTTGCGGGTAAATTTGCCCTGTTTTGAGTCGTCGCGCTCATTTGGTGCCCCATGGCTGCGCAATGTCGCACCAATCCCTCGCTACCCCTTGCCCTTTGTTGGTACGTTGCTTGCTTATTGTCTGACTCATCAATGGATTGAGTATGCAAATAACAAGGAATGGTTATGCAGTTACACAGCAACGACATGGCATTGAGCTCCGCAGAACGGCACTGGCTGCCCTGGTTTGGCAAGACGGGGAAGTTGACGATGCGCTGGGCCTATCGACGCAATCGGGATCGGGTTGAGGCCATGGAGAGTGCTTTCAATAGCTTTGCGACGACCCGTCAGGCTCTGCTGGTGCAATGGTGCGAACAGCAATGGAGCCTGTTGGCCAGCCTGGCTGATGTGGTGCCAGTGCTCTCGCAGTTGGATCGGAGCTGGTTGGCTGACAAGCAGAATTTGCTCCCTGATGCCACCGAGTTATTTGTCATTGACGTTACTGGCCAACTGCTGGCCAGCTCCCGTGAGCTGCACGGTCGGCAAGAACCAATTTCAGCTAAGGTTCTCGAGCGTCTGGCTGCCGGACGCTTCTTGCATGGTCCATATCGGGATGAACGCACCCGGTTGCTGGGGCCCAGCAGCTCTTCCTTCCATGATGCAGTCACCTTGATGTTCTATCAGCCGATCTTTAAGGCTGGACAGCGGATTGCCACCTTGTGTGCCCGGATCCCCAATGATGTGCTGGGGGATCTAATCCAGCGCGAAGCGGGGCATATCTTCCACGAGTCGGGTGACAACTACCTGTTCATGGTCAAGTCGGTGCTGGATCCCTCCATTGAACCCGGCGTGGCATTGTCCCGTTCACGTTTCGAGGATCGCACCTTCAGCCTGGGCGATAACCTCAAGGATGGCGTGCAGACGGCGTTTGGGGTAGTCCGGGTGCGGGAACATACCGAGCTGGAGCTCAAGTTCAATGATCCGGCCACGGGGCAACTGCATCCCGGGGTCCGTGAAACGATTCGTCACGGTCATAACCTCTATGTCACTTACCCAGGGTATTCCGATTACCGGCATATTCCGGTCATTGGCAAGGGGATCACTTTCCAACTGCCCGGCTCGCCAGATACCTGGGGCATGATGTGCGAAGCGGATTTAGAAGAGGTCTACCGCTATCGCTCGGTCAGTTATCGTCTTCTCCAGGGTGCTTTGCTAACTATTATTCCCAGCTGGGCTGTCGCCCAACTTCTGGTCCAGTGGCTGTCGCTTGCCCAACCCCAGGGCATAGCCTTGCAAGCTGTCGCGCTGTTGTTGGGCGGCTGGTGCTTTAATCGCCGTTATGCCAAGCCCTTGGCCAGCCGCTTGCGTCAGGTCATCGGCATGTTACGGCGTATTGCCGAAGGGGAGGCGAATTTGCGCTTGCGGCTGGATCGCTCGACCCTGGTGAGTGACGAGACCGGCGTCATGACCCAGTGGGTCAATAGTCTGGTGGATAACCTGGATGCCACGCTGGGCAACGTGATGGTGACCAGCCGGACGTTGGAGCAGGACAATTTGCGCATGCAGCAACATAACGGCAGTAGCGCCCAGGCCGTGGATCAGGTGATGGCGGCCATGCAGCGGACGCTCGGATCCCTCGAGGCACAGATGGGGCGTTTGAACTCCGCCTCGGTCACGGCGGAAGATATGCATCAGGCGATGACCCAACAGGCAGAGGCGGCGCGTCAGCAATTCTCGGTCGTTTCCAGTCGGACGCGCTCGATTCGTGAAACCGTGAGTACCTCCACCCAGACGATCGAGCAGCTCGGGGCCAGTACCCGGGAGATCGGTAATATTGTCGGCGTGATCCAGTCGATTGCCGCACAGACCAATTTATTGGCATTGAATGCGGCTATCGAAGCCGCTCGGGCCGGGGAAGCGGGGCGGGGCTTTGCGGTGGTGGCGGATGAAGTTCGCTCGCTGGCTGAAAGGACCAGCAGCTCGACGGCGGAAATCGAAGCCATGATCGTCAAGGTGCAACAACAAGCCGCCGATGCCGTTCAGGTCATGGAGAAGGGGATGGGCAACATGGAGGAGGGACTGCGGATTGCCGAACAGGCGGCCGGTGATAACGCTGGTCAGAGCCTGATTGTCGAGAAGCTGTTTGCCACCATCCACGAGCTGACTGATCACGGCCGCGAACATGCCGAAGAAGCGGCTGGGGTGGCGGATGTTGCCGGAGCCATGAAGATGGCGCTGGATGATCTCAGTCAGAGCGTAGCCCAGACCCATCACACCATTGCCAGATTGAGCCTGATGGCGGGCCGCTTCCAGGTCAGCCAACGCAGCGCGGTATGAGTATGGCGCTGCCAGCCGCCTAGGCAGTGGCACGCTCTCTGGTACAATGCACAGGCTCCCGCGATCGGGAGCCTGTTGCTATGGGGTTGTTGCATGTTTGTCATTGAGATCATCGCTGAGTGTCCATCAAGGCAAGCAGATGCCGAGCGTCTGACGAGCGAACTGGGTGGATTGATGCTGTCGGCTCCCTTCGCTCTGGTGTGGACCGAGAGCCGTCTCGAGCTGCGCAAGCTGGATGAGCCGCTGCTGGGGGCGGTATTTGTCGATTTCGTCGAGGGTGCTGTGGCTCATCGCCGCAAGTTTGGTGGCGGACGAGGGCAGTCGATAGCCAAGGCGGTGGGTTTGAAAGCGGGCGCGAACCCGCTGGTGGTGGATGCGACCGCCGGGTTGGGACGGGATGCCTTTGTGCTGGCCTCGCTGGGGTGCCAGGTGGTGATGCTGGAGCGCAGTCCAGTGGTGGCAGCCTTGCTCGCTGATGGTCTGGCGCGGGCCTACGCCGACGCCGAGATTGGCTTTTGGATGCAAGAACGCATGAGCTTGCTACCTGGCCCCGCCTTGCAACGGCTGCAGGAGTTAACCATTACTCCCGAGGTGGTCTATCTCGATCCCATGTTCCCGCATAAGAAAAAATCGGCACTGGTCAAAAAGGAGATGCGAGTCTTCCAATCGCTGGTCGGGCCCGATCTGGATGCCGATGCCTTACTGCCAGCCGCCTTGGCCGTGGCCAGCAAACGGGTGGTGGTGAAGCGCCCGGATTATGCCGGTTGGCTCAATGAAATGAAGCCTAGCAGCGCCATCGAGACCAAGAGCAACCGCTTCGACCTCTATATCCAGGCCGCACTGCGCGGGAGCTGAATCTGGTTTCGGCCTGAAGCCTGTCGTTGATTTGCACCTCAGGCGGGCACGGATTCTGTCGTGCTCTGGCCTTGCAGGGTTTGAGTGATCAACTCGGCCTGGGCCTGAATATGGCGAGCCACCTGCACCGATTGACTGGACATGCTCGACGACTGTTGACGCATGCTGTGCATCAGATCGGCGAAGGCTTGCAACTTTTCCACCTGACTTTGGGCATTGCCGGCTCCTTGATCGGCCACCACGGCGGTGCTGCGCGCCGTTTCCCGAACCCCTTGCGCCGTCTCCCATAAGCCATCGGCATGCCGTTGTTGCTGTTCGGATGCATCGGCAATGGCATGGATGGTGTCACTGAGCTCGCTGGAGGCGCCCTTGAGCCGGGTAAAGATGGCCAGGATCTGCGACAGGGATTTTTGCGTGCTGCCTGACAAGTGGCGAACCTCATCGGCGACCACCGCAAAGCCGCGACCGTGCTCACCAGCGCGGGCGGCTTCGATGGCCGCATTCAGCGCTAACAAATTGGTTTGTTCGGCGATATGACTGATGACATCGACAATGGCGGTGGCATTTTTCATCGACTCATCCAGTAATTGTAAAGAGCCTTGGCTGGCTTCGATCGCATCACCGGTGCGACGGGTGGCCGCTTGCAGTTGTTGCACCAGATCCTGACTGTGCAACATCGAGGTCTCGTTGTGGCGCGCGTGTTCGGCGATGTCGTTGGCGACCTGATGCACCTCACTGGCTAGCAGATTCAGTTCGTCCATCATCTCTTGCCCCACCGCGATGGCACCATCGGATTGCTCGGCATGTTGCCGGATCTGCTCGACCTGACTGACCATGCCCTCCAGGGTCTGGGAAATTCGCCTCAGCTGCAGCCCCTTATCTTGCTGTTGTTGGCTGAGCAGGTTCATCAACTGGTTGAAGCTGCAGGCGATCTCTCCCAGCTCACTGTGGCGGTGTTGTACCGGCAGGGGCTCTGGCCGTCCTGTGGTGACCAGGTGGCGGAAAGCGTTACGCAGCACATGCAGGCGGGATACCACCAGCCGTTGCTGAAACAGGAAGGAGAGCAGCGCAAACAGCACCAGAATGCCGACCAGCACGATCAGGGTCAGGCCCAGCTGTTGCAGTTGTCGGGTCTGGCTCTGTTGCAGATCCTTGCCGATCTGCAGGATGTCATTCTCCAGTTGGCGAAAGTCCGTGGTCAATTGAAGTTTCATTTGCTGCTGCTGTTCCAGCATGCGCCGGGTGTTCTCCAGCTCCTTGGGATAGCGATTCAACAGACTGGCCAGTTCGGCCTTGGGCTCTTCCCCCTGATCGGCTGCGACCGCGGTTTCCTCGCCGAGACTGGGAAAATCATCCTCGCTCTCGGCGTGGACGCCCAGCAGGGGCAGGGCCTGCAACCGGGCCAACTGCTGCTGCAAAGAGTCGAGTTCAAACTGCAGGGATTTCAGTAGGCGGCTATCGTGTTGGGCCATCAGGTTCTCGCGCAACTGCCCGAGCTTGGCAATTCCCGAAGCCATACTGGCGGTCAGGCTCAGGTAAGCACTGCTCTGTGGATGCTGGGCGGCGAGGGCATAACGGGTGAGGATCCCCAGGTTGCTCATCAGCTCGCTTTCGGCATTCTGCAGCAGTTGCTGGCTATTGCCGGCCAATTTGCCCGCAGCCAGGTATTCGCCCCCCATCTTGGCATTGAGTTGCTGTAACTGTTGTGGGGTGTTGCGCTGTGTGGTGGCGGGCAGTTGCGCGAGCAGGCTGCCTGCTTGCGTCAAGGATTGGCGGGCCTGAGTCAATCGACTGGCATCACCGGTCAGCAGATACTCCCCGATCTGGCGCTGGGCATCCTGGCTGACGGTGCGTCTGAGCTGCTCGAAGTGGATACCTTGTTGCTCCTGGCTGAGGCGTTGGCTCCAGCCGGTATAGAGACTCCAGCATAAAATGGAGGCGAGTAGCAGCAGCAATAACGAGCTGAGCAGGGAAAAGTGAGCGATCTTCATGGCGGCATCCTCTTCGGTTTGCCGCGAGTGTATGAAGGGATAATGACAAATAGATGACAGGGGCTGCTGGGCCCAGGACCGACGGGGATATGTCGGATGCCTTTTGACGGCGAGCTACTCTCGTGGGGTAGCGAGCAGCTGCAACTGTTGCTGTTTGATCTGCATATACTGCTGTTGCAGATCCAGGGCATGCCACTCAAACTGTCTCAGCCGATGGCCTAACTCATGGCGCTCGGCATCATCCTGGCTGTGGCGGTAACTTTTCCACACCCGCTCCCGCTCGTCTTGCAGTCGATCCAGTTCATCGGCAATCTCATCCAGCTGTTGTTGTACCTGATACTCGGCTCGGCCGCGCTCGTAGCGTTGACGGAAGCTGGCATCATTCGGGCAGACTCCATGATACTCATCGCCATTCTTGCCCTTGGCATAGGCCAATTCCGGAATGCAGTAGAAGGCTAGCCCCTTGTCGTAGCCGGCTTGCCAGCGTTCCAGGTCGGGCGTGATCGCATACTCGGCGCAGGACTTATGGTATTCATCCAGGCGAGTGCGGGTCCGACCGGCCTGGCCATCCTGGTAGCCCAGACCATACCAATCGCCAAGGCGACACTGTTGCTCGGACAGCGCGCTACAGCCACCGAGCAGTAATAACGCGAGGATCAGCGGCCAACGCATGGTCTCGACTCCCTGGGGATTAGTGCAGACTGGGATTCAGTACATCACCTTCCACCGCCACGGGTGGCCGGAGTTCGAGCAGGGTCTGTTGCAATTGGAATTCGCTCCACTCCAGCTCCTGGAGCCGGGACTTAGAGGCGGCATCCTGCTTGCCGCGCAACAGGGCATGTTCCTGACGGATCTTCACCAGATCATCCTCGGCTTTTTGCAGTACAGCCCGTTCCTGAGCCTTGGCTTGCTCGGCATGGTAGCGAGTGGCAAATTCTGGAATGGCCAGACAAGGTCCCTGATAGGGCTGACTGCTGGTAGCCAATTGTCTGGCTTTGTCCATGGGGCAGGTCTGATTCAGGTGGCGCTGGTATCCTCGCTGCCAGGGCGCGATATCCAGATAGACGCCCTGATCGCGGCAGGCACTGGCGTAGCGTGCGCCATCAGCATAGGGCATGCCGCGCATGGCATCGGCGTAACCACGGCCATACCAATTCAGGTTTCTGCATTGATCTTTGCTGACGATACTGCAGCCAGTCAAAAGCAGCAGACAGGCGATAAAAAGGTGTCTCATCCTGATCCTTGTGGGTCACTCGGTCGGGGATCGCTGCCAACCTGCAGGCTAGCTTTGCGATAAGGGTATGGCGGCTATTCTCCCATGCCCGGAGGTCAATGCGAAGATCGGGATCTGTGATTGGCTCCAGCTTTTTTTTGTGAAGCAGATCAAGTATCCGTTACACTCATAATTCACTCCATTTGGAACAGGCGTCCATGCGAACCTCTCATTTATTGCTGCTGATCATGCTGGGGGCTCTCTCCGGGTTAACACCTTTGGCGGTCGACATGTATTTACCGGCGATACCCAGTATTGCCGAGGATCTGGCCGCCAGTGTCGAGTCGGTGCAGCTGACCATCAGTACCTTTTTAATTGGCTTTGCCATCGGCCAGTTATTCTATGGGCCTATGGCGGACAGCTTCGGCCGCAAACCGGTGATCCTGTTCGGCGTGGCACTGTTTGCTCTGGCTTCCATTGGTTGCGTGTTTGCGGAGAGTTTGCCGGTACTGTTGCTGTTCCGACTGCTGCAGGCTATCGGCGGCGCCGCCGGTGCCGTGGTGGTCAATGCGCTGCTGCGTGATCTGTTTAGCCCGGATGAGGTGGTGCGGGCCATGACCATCGTCATCCTAACCATGACCCTGGCCCCTCTGGTGGCTCCGCTGCTCGGCGGTGCCATGCTGGCATTGGGTTGGCACTCCATTTTCATCTTGCTGGCTCTGCTGGGGGCTCTTCTTTGGGTGGCTATTCTGGTGTGGATCCCCGAGACCTTGAAGCCCGAGCTGCGGCAGCCATTGCGCTTGGGTAGCGTGCTGAGTAACTATTTCCGGGTTTTGTGTCATCGCAAGGCGATGGGGAGCCTGCTGGCCAGTACCTTCTCCTCCGCCGGTATGTTTGCCTTTATCAGCGGCTCGCCTTACGTCTACATCCAGTATTTTGGCGTGCCAGCTCAGCACTATGGGCTGCTGTTTGGCTTGAACGTGCTGTTTTTGATGGGAATGACCTTTATCAATGGTCGCCTGGTCAAACGGGTGGGCTTGCTGGCCATGTTACGGCTGGGGTTGGTCTTGAGTGCAGTGGCCGGTCTGGCACTGGTGATCAATGGTGTTACTGGCTGGGGCGGTTTGTGGGGGATCGTGGTTCCAGTCTGCTGCTATGTCGGACAGTTGGGAATGATCGGTGCCAATGCTACCTCCCATGCCCTCGGCTTTTTTCCGGCGAATGCCGGGACGGCTTCTGCCCTGGCCGGCTCGCTGCGTTTTGGCGTCGGTGCTCTGGCCGGGGTGGCGGTGAACAGCGTTCCGGCGACCTCGGCATTGCCCATGGCTGGAGTGATGGCGGTGTGCGGGGTATTGGCCCTGATCGCACACCTCTGGTTGGGTCGTACTTTGCGTCATCCGGCCCGCGCCGGATAACTCCCCGATTTACCGCATTCTCCTGACTTTTGCCGCACTCACGTTACAACGGGAGTGCGGCTGCGGTGCATTTTAGAGCGAGACCGGTTGTTCCTGGCGCAACTGTTTGGCAGCAATCACCATGTTCGCCAGGGCGGTTCGAGTCTCCTCCCAACCCCGGGTCTTCAACCCGCAATCTGGATTGACCCATAGGCGTTGTGCCGGAATATGCTCCGCGGCTTTGCGCAGCAGGCTGACCATCCAGTCAACACCCGGTACATTCGGGCTATGAATATCATAGACGCCGGGGCCAATTTCGTTGGGGTAGGCAAAGGATCGGAAGGTCTCCAGTAGCTCCATATCCGAACGGGAGGTTTCCAGGGTGATGACGTCCGCATCCAGTGCGGCAATCGCATCCATCACATCGGCAAACTCGCAATAGCACATATGGGTGTGGATCTGGGTGCTATCACTCACTCCGGCGGCGGTCAGCTGAAAGGCCTGCACCGCCCATTGCAGATAGTCCGCCCATTCGGCCTGACGTAGTGGTAATCCCTCGCGAAGTGCCGGTTCGTCAATCTGGATGATGCGGATCCCGGCCTGCTCCAGCTCGCAGACTTCATCCCGCAACGCCAGGGCCAGTTGCCGGGCTATAGTTTCGCGGCTCACATCTTCCCGCAGAAAGGACCAGCAGAGCATGGTCAGTGGGCCGGTCAGCATGCCCTTCATCGGTTTGGTCGTCAGCGACTGGGCGTAGTGGCTCCAGGCAACCGTGATGGGGTGCGGGCGACTGATATCGCCGCTGATGATGGGAGGTTTGACGCAACGGGAGCCGTAGCTTTGTACCCAGCCATTGCGGGTAAACAGATACCCGGCCAGTTGTTCACCAAAGTACTCGACCATGTCGTTACGTTCCGGCTCACCGTGTACCAGAACATCCAGATCCAGTGCTTCCTGCTCCCGTACCGCATAGGCTATCTCCTGTTGCAGGGCGGTCTCATAGTCGTGAGCACTGAGTCGTCCTTGCCGGTGTTCCTGGCGCAGAGCCCGGATTTGGGTGGTCTGCGGGAAGGAGCCTATGGTCGTCGTTGGCCAGGCGGGCAGGTTCAAGGCATGTCGTTGCTGAATGGCTCGCTGGGCGTAAGGACTCTGACGCCGGGCCTGTGCTGGGGTAATGGCAGCCACTGCAGCCTGTACTGCCGGGTTGTGAACCCGGGTCGAACGGTCTCGAGCACGGATGGGTGCACTATAGGCTTGCAGGCGTAGGAGCTGATCCGGCTGTTCCTCATTGAGAGCCTGTGCCACGAGTTGCAGCTCGACACATTTCTGACGGGCAAATGCCAGCCAACTACGGGCCTCGGTATCCAGCGCGGTTTCCTCTTGCAGATCCAGCGGGCAGTGCAGTAGCGAGCAGGAACTGGCGAGCCAGAGACGTTCCCCCAGATGTGTCGCTAGAGGCAGCAAGCGCTGATGTTGTTGCTCCAGATCCGCACGCCAGATATTCCGGCCATTGATGATGCCCAGCGAGATAATCCAGTCAGCGGGCAACTCGGCCAATCGGGATGGCGTGGGCCAGTGACCGGCGACACAATCCAGATGAACCCCTTGTACCGGTAAGCGCCGGATCAGTGACCAATGGTGATCGACCGAGCCGAAATAACTGGTCAGCAGCAGACGGCAATGTCCTTGCAGGGCATCATAGGCCCTGTGGTAAGCCTGTTGCCAAGCATCTGGCAAGTCGAGGACCAGAGCGGGTTCATCGATCTGCACCCAGTCACAGCCCGCGGCCGCCAGCCGAGCCAACACAGCACCATAGACGGCGAGCAACTGCGGCAGCAGTTCCAGCCGATCGAACGGTTCGCCTTTGACTTTTCCCAGCCACAGATAACTCACCGGACCGAGCAGAACCGGCTTGACGGTATGACCCAGGGCTTGAGCTTCGGTGATTTCGTCAAACAACTGGGTCCATTCCAGACTGAACGTTTGGTGACGAGAAAACTCGGGTACCAGATAGTGATAATTGGTGTTGAACCATTTGCTCATTTCACTGGCAGCCGCGGTATGCCCGCTGGGAGCCCGGCCGCGAGCGATCCGGAACAGGGTGTCGAGATCGACGCTACCATCCTGGTTGCGATGGCGAGCCGGAATATTGCCTAGCAGCAGTGAGGTGCCCAGCACCTGATCGTACCAGGCAAAATCGCCGACTGGCAGCAGATCGATGCCGGCATCCGCCTGCCATTGCCAATGGCGTTGGCGTAATTCCCGCCCCGTCGCTAGCAAGTCGGCTTGGCTGCTGTTCCCGGACCAGTATTTTTCCAGGGCTTGCTTGAGTTCACGTTTTACACCGATGCGTGGGAAACCGAGGGTATGAGTAAGATGAGCCATGTTTTTCTCCGTTTAGACGTCCAGATGTTTACATGGCTATTTTTGTCGATTAGCGTAATGGAATGCTATCGCAACTTTTGCAACCGTCAGTTGCAGGATCCTCATGATCGAATTGAAACACTTACGGACCTTAGTCACGTTACGCGAAACCGGTAGTTTGAGTGGCGCAGCCCAACGACTTCATCTGAGTGTCTCCGCCTTGTCTCATCAACTGGCTGAACTGGAAGCCCGGCTGGAGGGGCCTTTGTTTTTACGCAAGAGCAAGCCGTTGCAATTTACCCGTGAAGGGCAGTGGTGTCTGGAATTGGCCGATGAGTGCTTGCCGCGAGTCGATGAGGTTCTGGACCGTTTCGAGCAGTCTAAGCATCCGGTTGCGACGCTGTTGCGACTGGCGATCGAGTGTCATAGCTGTATTCACTGGCTTACTCCCGCTCTTGCGGGATGGTCAGCGAACGGGGGACCGGAGCTCGAGTTTGTCACTGGGCAAAGCTTTGAGCCCCAGTCCGCGTTACTACTTGGTGAGCTGGATCTGGTACTGACGTCCGATGTTCAGGCGTGTGCCGATATCCACTACCAGGCTCTGTTTGATTACGAAATGCGTTTGATTGTCGCACCAACCCATCCACTTGCCCTGGTCTCTGATGTCACACCCGAGAGAGTGGCGAGCGAAACCTTGCTTAGTTATCCGGTTGCCCACTCGCGTCTGGATGTGGTGCGACATTTTTTGCAACCAGCTCACCTGGCACCCGCGCGGATCCGTCAGGTCGAGAATACCCTGATGCTGGTGCAGATGGCGGCGGCGGGTTGGGGCGTTGCAGTGCTGCCGGATTGGGTTAGCCGGGATTTTGAAGCGCAAGGGCTGGTGGTTTCCCGACGACTGGGAGCGGGGATCTGGAGTCGACTCTATGGCGCATCACGGGTCCGGGAGCGCCAAAACAGCAACTACCTGGCACTGTTCGAGCGCATACGGCAAGCCGCGAAACCGGCGCTATAACGGTTACAATCAAGGTCCCTCCGGATTTATTAGGGTTTGATTGCAATCGATCTTTCCGTGCCTATAGTAGGCTCCGTTACTTTTCCGGTTGTTACAGGAGCTTCAGCATGCGTAAACCTTTCCTTCTTGCGTTACCGATCCTCGTGGTTTTGGTCCTACTGGTGCTCAATCATAATGCCCCCTCTGTGGCCCAAGATTCCGAAGCTGCACAGGTGGATCTGTCCCGTCTTTCGGCGACCGAAATTGGCAAGCAGAGTAAAGCGGCCATCATGGATCTGCTGCAGAGCGAAAAGCCGGATGTGATCACCAAAGATGCGAAACAACTCCGGCTGCTGGCTCAGGCGCCTGCAGCACGCAGTGCAGATGCAGCCCGTTCACTGGAGTTGATCGCGGGTCTGGAAAAGGGACGCTTGACCTTGTTGAGTCAGCGATTCTCCCTGCGTCAGGAGCGTGACGCCCTACTGGCGTCGATTCAGCAGGGAAATTTGGCTGTGGAGATGATCGTCGCTCCCATGGTGGGCTCTGATGCCTATTTGGGGGGCATCTATCAGCAATATAAAGATTACTCAGCCACCATGACGCTCGTGATTACGGCGCTGTTTGCCGATCCGGAACTTGAAAACCAGAAGTTAGCGGTTACTCGTTTGCGGGGGATGGCACCGACGGCGATCGACAATATCCGAGTGTTAAGTCTGGAAATTGCCGCATTGCAGAACAATGCTCAGCTCAAAACCGGGATCGACGCGTTGCAACAGATGATCAAGCCGGAACAGGGCTGCATTGCTCGTTGGCTTTGGTTGCAGGAACAAGAGCAAAAATTGCAGGACCTGGCCGAACAACTGCAGCATCAGATGAGCGGTCGTTGAGTCATTGCTCCGTGGTAGAAGGCCCTGCGGGGCCTTTTTCATTTGTGTCCTTTGTGATCAAGAAAAGGCTTTCGATCAAGAGTTTGCCCTATTGGCGCGATCTAGTGTGGAGGAGATCAAAAAAAGGATTAATTGCTGCGGGAATAGGCAAGTCGCCATAGTAATATGAAAAAAGTCAGAAGCCCTCACTTACTTTGTGGCGGTGGTGAGGAGTCAAGACTCCAGGACGTAAGATTCAAATGCGCAATGGAATGTGCTTCGGAATGGTAATGCCCACTCCCAACTCAGCCATCTTGTATGGTCAGAGTGCTGCCGTTGCCCACAAATGCTGATCCCGGGGTAACCCAAGGGTCGCGATATTTGTTCCGATTGTCCCTGTGTTATGTGACAAGCGGAATAATCCACATCTGGCATACCTGACTTTTTATGGTCATGGGTGCTGACCGGAATGTACTCATTCCCTGTTTGGTGGCGATTACTATGACAAAGAGTGCATCTTCATCCGTTGAGACCCGATTGGAGTCTGGTCTCAATGCGTTCAAGAATGGTGACTATCTTCAGGCTCTGGACAATTTACGCCCCATGGCTGAAGCCGGTGATGTCCAGGCCCAATATCAGATGGGAGTCATGGCGGCAGAAGGCTTGGGCATGAGCAAAGATGAGCTTGTCGCCCAAGAGTGGTTCCGTCGCGCGGCCGCGCAAGGTTCCTTACCTGCACAACGCAGTCTGGAGCGTCTGAATACGGTGCCGGCTCGCGTTGCGTGGCAGATGAGCGCTGCTACTGCAAGTAATCGTCAAGTATCGGCGCAAAGTTCCGGCATCAAGAAAGTTGAGCGCATAGTGGAAAGCCCGGAGCCGAAAAAAAAGCGGGTCAGCTGGAATGTCAGCGGTTCTGTTGCCACAGATATTGAGCATGAGGCCCCGCCCGTGACTCCGGTACGGGCAGCGCCAGTCACCAATGAAGTTACTTGGCGCATGAACACTGCAACCCACTCACCTCAGTCAGGATTGTCCCAACTGCGGCAGGCGGCGGAGCAAGGCGATGCCGAGTCCCAATACAGTTATGGTATGACTCACGCCTATGGTCGTGGTGTGGCGGAAGATCCGACCCAAGGAGCCTTCTGGCTCAATCGCGCTGCAGAGCAGGGACACTTGCTGGCTCAGCTGAATTTGGCGCAGCTGTTCATGCAGGGCAAGGGCGTCTCGCACGATGAATTGCAGGGGTTGGTCTGGTATCGTCGGGCCGCCGAGGCGGGTTCGATAGAGGCACAATACCAGATGGCGGTTGTCAGTCGGAACCCTGACTCTCCCTTCTATGATGTCGCACAAGCCATGCACTGGTTGCAACGTGCGGCTGAACAGGACCATGCGGATGCCCTGTGTCTGCTGGGACAGATGTACCAGTTAGGTGAGGGTGTCGAACAGGACCTGGACAAGGCGCGTAGCTATTATCAGAGTGCGGCAGAAAAAGAGAGCTCCGAGGCGCAATATCGCTTGGGGCAACTCTGGGTTGAAGGGCGAGAGCCCGATTATCCGCAGGCCTTGTATTGGCTCCGACGCAGCGCCGACCAGGGGAATGCCAATGCTCAATTGGCATTGGCCAAGATGTATGAGCATGGACTGGGTGTTCCCCAATTCCATCAACAGGCCACAGATTTATACCTAAAAGCGGCTGAGCAGGGATTGGTTGAGGCTCAGTACCGTCTGGCCTGTATGTGTCTGCATGGCATGGGGATTTCAGAGGATGTGCAACAGGCTTTGCTCTGGTTCCGTAAATCGGCTGATGCTGGCTTGGCGGATGCCCAATATCAGTTGGGACGCCTGCTGGAGCTGAATCTGGTGGATCACGAGAGTGATGATGACAGTGAACGGGATAGTAGCCGTATGTCACGGAGCGTCTCCTGGACGCAAACCGGCCGCAGCAGCGCCCCCTCACCGCAAGCCTGGAAAGAGGCGTTTGTCTGGTATAAACGAGCTGCGGATCAGGATCATGTCGATGCCCAGTACGCACTTTCCATGCTGTACGAGCAGGGGCGCGGTGTAGAGGCGAATGCAAGCCAGTCGTTGTACTGGGTGCGGAAAGCCGCAGAGCAAGGGCATTCAGGAGCTCAATTGCGCCTGGCTTGCCGCTATGAAGCCGGAGCCAGTGTTGAACAGGATGAGGAATTAGCATTCCATTGGTATCGCAAAGCGGCAGAACAGGGCGATCCCGCGGCCCTGTATGCGCTTGGATTGCAGTACGAGCGTGGGCGGGGTATCAAGCTGGATGAACAGCAAGCAGTCACCTGTTATATCCAGGCGGCGGCCCAAGGTCACCTCAAATCCCAGTTCAAACTCGGGTTTGCCTATGAGCATGGACGAGGTGTCTGCCAGGACCGCATCAAGGCGGCCGAATATTACCAGCGTGCAGCTGAAGCGGGTCACGCCGAGTCACAATTCAACTTAGCCAGCATGTATCTGCAAGGGGATGGCGTCCATCTGGATTCTTCCAAGGCGGCTTTGTGGCTGAATAAAATTGTTGAGGCCGGAGATGCCCGAGCGCAATTCATGCTGGGGCAGCTGTATGAGACCGGTGCTGGTATTGCCCAGGATGAACTGAAAGCGGCAGAGTTATATCGCAAGGCGGCTGATCAGAATGAACCACGGGCTCAGTTGGCGTTGGGTCGGATGTACGAACGGGGACGTGGCGTGACGCGCAGTTTCCGCGAGGCCGCCAATTGGTATCAGAAAGCCGCGGAGCAAGGGTCCGCTGAAGGCCAGTTCATCCTGGGTGGTTTTTACCGGATGGGTCGAGGCGTGCAACAAGACTATCGTCAGGCTGTACAGTGGTTCCGGAAATCGGCTGAGCAGGGAAATCAGCAGGCTTATCTGGCGTTAGGGCGACTTTACGAACTGGGTCAAGGCGTCTTGCAGGATCATCTACAGGCGCTTTCATTCTATCGCCGGGTAGCGGCTGAAGGAGTGGCCGAGGCTCAGAATCGCTTGGGCACTATGTACCGCCAAGGCTTGGGCGTTCAGCAGGATGATGCCGAGGCCGTTGCCTGGTTCAATAAATCGGCTGCGCAGGGTGATCCGCAGGGCTGTTCCCAGTTGGCAGAACTCTGTCTGCAGGGGCTTGGTTGCGAGGTCGATAGTGGTCGTGCGTTGCAGCTATTCCGTCAGGCCGCGGAATTAGGGCATGCCGATGCGCAATACCACCTAGCCATGTTGTTCGAAACCGGGCGAGTGGTTGAGTTGGATTATCAGCAGGCGGCAAGCTGGTATCGTCTGGCGGTCGATCAGGGACATGCTAAAGCGCAGTACCAACTTGGGGTCATGTTCCAGGAGGGCCGAGGAGCGCCACAGAATTTCCACCAAGCGGCGGCTCTGTTCTCCCGGGCTGCAGAGCAAGGGCATGCCCTCGCGCAGTACAACCTGGCTTGCCTGTATCAGCAGGGGGTGGGTGTGCCACAGGATAATCAACAGGCCTATGTTTGGAGTTCGTTGGCGGTTGCCGGCGGTTGCCGTCTCAGTGAGGCACAACAGCTCCGAGACAATATGGCGCGATTGCTGAACGCTGCACAATTAATCGAGGCGCAGCGTGAAGCAACCTTGTTTTTTGAGCAGTGGCAGATGCAGGTGTAATTAACCAGTCAACGATTACGAGCACAAAAAACGCCGGTTATAAAACCGGCGTTTTTTTCATGTTTGCTGCTTCGAATCTTATTCTGCTTCTTCGAATCGTGCCGCGACCAGTTGCTCGACGGCGTCCATGACCGCCTCGGCATCCGGACCTTCGCAGGTGACATGAATACTGGATCCTTGAGCGGCCTCAAGCATCAATAACCCCATGACGCTATCTGCGCTGGCCTCTTTTTCTTCATTGCTGACCATGATGGTTGCCTGATAGCTGGCGGTGAGTTGCACTAGTTTGATGGCAGCACGGGCGTGAAGTCCGAGTTTGTTGATGATGGGTAGTCGTTTCTCAATGCGAGGCATGGGATTTCTCCAGCGTTCGATGACGGACCTGGACGGTCTTGTTTCTGGCGCGGAAACTGGCGGCTAACAGTTCGGTGATGAACACGGATCTGTGTTGCCCTCCAGTACACCCGATGGCAACCGTGACATAGCTACGGTTGTTCCGCTCCAGATGGGGAAGCCAGTTACTCAGCAGGGTTTCGATCTGCTGGCTGTAGAGCATGACATCCGGCTGTGCTTGCAGGTATTCACGGACTGGTGCATCCAGCCCGGTCAGAACCCTGAGCTCAGGAACCCAGTGTGGATTAGGGAGAAACCGGGCATCGAATACGAAATCTGCATCTTTGGGGGTGCCATGTTTGAAGCCGAACGACTCAAAGACCAGAACCAGTTCTTTTTCTTTGCGTCCCAAAACTCGTTCACAGATCTGCTCGCTGAGGTCGTGAATGCTCAGCATGCTGGTATCAATCCGCAGATCCGCCGTGGATGACAGGGGCGCTAGGAGATGGGTCTCTTGTTGGATGGCTTGATCCAGCGAGAGGTGCTTGCGCGACAGTGGATGTAAACGCCTGCTTTCGCCATAGCGACGGATCAGCGTGGCATTATCGGCATCGGTAAAAATACTGGAAAATTCGATATCGCTGGCCTGACGGATTTGGCCCAGCAGGTTATCAATATCACCGCTTTCATCCGGCATGTTACGCACATCAATGCTGACGGCGAGTTGGTCATAACGATCCCGGGCTTCCAGCACCAATTGGGGCAGTAAGGTAACCGGAAGATTATCGACGCAATAGTAGCCCAGGTCTTCTAGGACACGCAGGGCTATGGTTTTTCCCGAGCCAGAGCGGCCACTGACCACGATCAATTTCATGGGCGCCTCAGGGGGCAATCATCAGTTGATAGAGCGCTTCGTCATTCTCGGCCTGGCGGAGTAGACGACAAAAAGCCTTGTCATTCAACTTGCTAGCGATAAGTGAGAGCGTCTTGAGATGGGTTTTACATTCACTTTCCGGTACCAGCAGGGCAAACAGGATGTCGACAGGCTGGTTATCGATCGCATCGAAGGCAATGGCTTGATCCAGTGTCAGAAATACCGCTGTCAAAGGGTGTCCGTCCGGGATCCGGCCATGAGGAATGGCGATGGCGCCGCCAATGCCGGTACTGCCCATCTTTTCACGGGCCAACAGGCGTTCAAATAGTTCTTGCTCATCCAATCCTAACCGCTGGGCGGCCAGTTCACTGATGAGTTCAATGGCGCGTTTTTTACTGGAACAAGGGACTGCACTTTTGGTGCAGTCCCTGCTGAGAAAGTCCTGAATTAACATAGTTACTTACTATTCAATTTTTCTTTGTGCTTGATGATCTGGCGATCCAGCTTATCAATCAAGGTATCGATTGCGGCATACATGTCGGCTTGCTGGGAATTGGCAAAAATCTCGCCCCCATTGACGTTGAGTTTGGCTTCGGCGATCTGGTTGAGCTTTTCAACCGTGAGAATGACTTGAACATTATTGATCTGTTCGAAGTGACGCTCCAGCTTGGCAAATTTGCTATTTACGAAGTCACGCAGCGGGTCGGTAATTTCGATGTGATGACCTGACAGGTTAATTTGCATAACGTCTTCCTTTTGTTTGGCCTACAACAGGCGTTTGCGCTGACTGGATGGCGGTATTGACAAGGACTCTCGATACTTAGCGATGGTCCGTCTGGCTACCATAATACCTTGTTCAGTAAGCAAATCCGCGATCTTGCTATCGCTTAAGGGTTTTGCTGTATTTTCCGCCGCGACCAGCTTCTTGATCAAAGCCCGGATTGCGGTGGAGGAACACTCCCCTCCATTATCAGTATTGACGTGACTTGAGAAAAAGTACTTAAGTTCGAAGATTCCACGAGGCGTATGCATGAATTTTTGTGTGGTCACGCGCGAAATGGTCGACTCATGCATTTCTACCGCTTCGGCGACATCATTCAGAACCATGGGCTTCATGGCCTCTTCGCCATATTCGAAGAAGTCTTGCTGCTGCAACACGATACAATTGGCTACTTTCAGCAGGGTCTCATTCCTGCTCTCCAGGCTCTTGATAAACCATTTGGCCTCTTGCAAGTGTGAGCGGATGAACTGACTGTCACTGCTGTTTCGCGCGCTGCGGGCCATGGAGGCATAGGTTTCGTTGATGCGAATTTTCGGCATGGCGTCCGGGTTTAATTCCACCACCCACTTGCCCTGTTTCTTGCTGACTGCGACATCCGGAATCACATATTGGGAGTCGCTTTGGATGATACTGTTGCCGGGCCGCGGCTCCAGATGCTGGATCAGATCCAGTGCTTCTTTGAGCTCGCCCTCTTTGAGCTGCATCTTGCGAGCCAGATTGCGATAGTCCCGACTGGCCAGCAAATCCATATGCTCTTGCAGGATGGTTTTAGCTTCTTGAAGCCAAGGCGTGGTCTGTGGATATTGTCCCAGTTGGATCAACAGACACTCCTGGACGGAGCGGGAGGCGACACCGATGGGATCAAAGTGCTGCACTCGTTTGAGTACGGCTTCGACTTCATCCAGTTCGACTTCCTGTTCATCGGACTGCACTGCTTCAAGAATATCTTCCAGAGTGGCCGTCAAGTAACCGGATTCATCAATGGCATCGATGATCGAGAGCGCGATTGCCTGATCCAGCTCGCTAAATGGCGTCAACTGCATTTGCCAAAGCAGATAATCTTGTAGTGTTTCTGTGGTTTCACCCTGATAGACAGGCTCATCATCGCCGCTGGGTAAGCCACTGGCCTGATGGGTTCCTGCGGTATACAGCTCATCCCAGGTGGTATCCATCGGCAACTCATCCGGCATGTTTTCCTGATTGAGTGCGTCGCTGGTGTTGAGCTGGCTACCATCCTGTTCATCTCGCGCTTCGTCAGCGGCTTGGGCATCGTCCCGTTCTTGCTCCGACATGGGCTCCAGATTATCACTCTCCTCCTGCTCCAGCAGGGGATTGGCATCGAGTGCCTGCTGGATCTCCTGTTGGAGCTCCAGTGTGGAGAGTTGTAGCAAGCGTATGGCTTGCTGAAGCTGTGGCGTCATGGCCAATGACTGACCAAGGCGCAACTGTAAAGTCGGTTTCATTAGTATCGCTCTTTCCTTAAATCGACAAACCGGGTCCTGCAGAGAGTGTTACCTATAGGGTGAATCCTTCTCCCAGATAAACTTTTTTCACCTGTTCGTTGTTGAGGATGTCGCTTGGTGCGCCCTCGGCAATAAGCTTGCCATGACTGACGATATAGGCTTTCTCGCAGACATCCAAGGTTTCTCGTACGTTATGATCGGTAATTAATACCCCAAGCCCACGATCGCGTAAATGTTCGATGATGCGTTTGATGTCGATCACCGAGATAGGGTCGACACCGGCAAATGGTTCATCTAACAGGATAAATCTGGGGTCTGCGGCCAGAGCTCTGGCGATTTCCACCCGTCGTCGTTCACCGCCGGAGAGGCTCATGCCAAGGCTATGGCGGATATGACTGATGTGAAACTCCTCGAGAAGAGACTCCATCTTGTCCGTTCTTTCCTCCCGGGTGAGATCACCACGGACTTCCAGTACACCCATTAAATTTTGTTCCACCGTGAGGCGACGGAAGATCGAGGCCTCCTGGGGGAGGTAACCAATGCCGTTTCTGGCGCGTTCGTGCATTGGCAACGAGGTGATGTCGATGTCATCGACCGTTACGCTACCGCCATCTTGGGGTACCAGGCCGACAATCATGTAGAACGAGGTGGTTTTGCCGGCGCCATTAGGCCCGAGCAAGCCGACGACCTGCCCTGTTTCCACTTGTAGGCTGACGTCACTGACTACGGTGCGGCTTTTATAACTCTTCTTCAGAGCGCTGGCTTTTAACAACGACATCTTATTGACCATCCTTCTGACTGGTCTGCTCTTGCAACTGTTCCGGCAAGAAAACGGTCTTGACTCGTGAGCCCTTGGCGGTACTTTCAGCTGCCATTTGCTGCTTCTGGATGTCATAGCGGATGACATCGCCGCTCACTTCATTATCTTCCTGCTGCAATTTGGCCTTGTCGCTGAGCACAACCAGCTTCTCTTTGAGCTTGTAGTGCAGACGGTTGGCGCTGGCCTTGACCGGTTTACCATTATCCAGGACCTGGAAGAAGGTCGCTGGAGTACCGTAGGCGATCATCTCTTCTGCACCCTTCTGGCCATTGCGAATGACCTCGACTTTACTAGCCGTGATTTTGATGGTGCCTTGAGTGATCACCACATCATCGAGAAACGACACCTTGTTGTCGCCCAATTCGGCCAGTTGTCGTTGTGAGTCGACATATATTTTTTGCTGATAATCGGTTTGTTTGGCTATCCCGGCGCTGGAAGCCAGCAGCAGACAGCAAAGCACCTTAGCGGGCTTGGTTAAAGTAAATCGCATGACTGTTGTCCAATAGTTCATAGCTGTTTTGGTCCAGTTTTCCCAACAAACCAACCCCTTCATTGCGGAAGCCGGGTCCTTCGATCACGACTTTCAGATTGGTGCGCATCTGCTGGTTAGTTAGGTCCAGCTCCATGTAGTCGGTGGTCAGTCGTTCGGCGATGGGCTGCGGGCTCAGATTCTTCAGGATCACCTGATTGCGCAAAATAGCGCTATCACTGTTGTTTAGAACCCCCTTCTCGCCGCTGAGCTCCCATAGTGGTTTACCATCAGTACCCCGGGTCGTGATACGCGGATGCTCCAGTTCGCTCATCTCTAACTGAGCGTAGTGTTCGGCGTAGTCGGCGGCCAACTCTTCCTTGAGGTGCCCTTTGGCATCGTAATGCTGGGTTCTCAAGGCCTTGGCGGTAAAGGAGGGCTGGTAGATCGAGCCGTTCAGGGCCTGGCTGTTGTCACTTTCCTGATCGAACCAGCGCCAGAGCCCCAAGGCGAGGAGAAACATCAGACCAATCAGCCAATTCTGGCGACTCATACCGATGCCCCTTGTGCCTGATCCAGTGCCTGATTGGCTTGCAGCAGCAGATCGCACACTTCACGCACCGCACCTTCGCCACCGCGTAGCCGGGTGATGTAACGAGCGGCTCGTTGTGCTAACGGGTGCGCATCCGCCACGGCAACGCCCAGACAACTGGCCTGCATGACTGGAATATCAATCACATCATCGCCAATGTAGGCCGCCTGATTGGCTTCCAGACCGAGGACATCCAGCAGATCCTGAAATGCGGGCAGCTTGGCGCCTTGGCCCTGATAGAGATGCTCAATACCCAACGCCGCCATCCGATCGCTGACGATTTTCGAGCTCCGACCGGTGATGATACCGACCTCAATGCCAATATCGCGTAGTGCCTTGAGACCAAAGCCGTCTTTGGTGTGGAACGTCTTGAGTTCCTCCCCCTGATTGCCCATGTAGATGCGGCCATCCGAAAGGACGCCGTCCACATCGCACACCAGCAGCCGGATCTGTCCGGCACGAGCGAACACATCGGTGCTGACCGGGCCATACAGGGTCTCGATTTGGCTCATCAGACAACTCCAGCTTTCAGCACATCGTGCATATTGAAGGCGCCGATTGGACGGTTACTCTTATCGACGACGACCAAGCCGTTGATTTTTTTCGTTTGCATCAATTGTACGGCCTCGGCAGCCAACATTTCGGCTGGGACTGTCGTACAACCGGTTTTCATCACACTCTCGATACGAGTCTGATGGATGTCAACGCGCTGATCCAGGATCCGGCGCAGGTCACCATCGGTAAACAACCCGGCCAAGGTACCGTCGGCATTGAGGATGGTGGTCATGCCCAGTCCCTTGGCACTGACTTCCAGCAGAGCATCACGAATGGATGCCTCGCGCGAGACGGCTGGCAGCAGGTCACCGCTGTGCATCAGATCGGAATTGCGCAGCAACAGCTTACGGCCCAGGGCGCCACCAGGATGCGACATGGCAAAGTCTTCACTGGTAAATCCACGAGCCTCCAGCAAGGCGACGGCCAGGGCATCTCCCATGACCAGCGTGGCTGTGGTACTGGCGGTGGGGGCGAGTCCCAGCGGACAGGCTTCTTCGGGGACCCGGATACACAGATGAATATCAGCCTCGTTGCCCATGGTGGAAGCGGGATTGCTGGTCATACAGATGAGCGGGTTACCCCAGCGTTTCAGAACCGGCAATACCGCCAGAATTTCGCTGCTTTCTCCCGAGTTGGAGATGGCGATGACCACATCCTGCGGGGATATCATTCCCAGGTCGCCATGACTGGCTTCACCAGGGTGGACAAAAAAAGCCGCCGTACCGGTACTGGCGAAGCTGGCAGCCATTTTGCGCGCTATATGGCCGGATTTGCCCATGCCCATGACGATAACTTTTCCGGTGCAGCGGAGCATCAGGTCACAGGCACGAGTGAATTCATCATTGATATATTCCTGCAGCCCGCGCAAGGCTGCGATCTCGGTTTCCAGCACCCGGAGACCCACCTTCCGGTAATCGAACGATTTGGACATTATTCTGACTCCACAACAACTTACTGGCCGATTATATGAAACTCGAGGGGCAGAAGCGAATAACAACGCGTTAGCCAAGTTAAACCTCAGCCATACAGAACAAGTTCCATACTGGCTTCCAGTTGCGAGTTGGATCACACCCCCCTACAATGCGCACACTTACTAGCGCATCAGGGAGCTTCATTTGAGTGATGATTTGATCCGCATCTCCGGGCTAAGCTTCAGCCACGGTGAAAGGCTGTTGTACGATGATATCAGCCTGACGATTCCACGGGGCAAGATTACCGCCTTCATGGGGCCAAGCGGCATCGGCAAAACGACCTTGCTGCGGTTGATCGGCGGTCAAATCAAACCGGATGCCGGCCAGATCCTGTTCGATGGCCAGAACGTGCCGGAACTCTCCCGTCGTGAATTGTATGACTTGCGCAAGCGCATGAGCATGCTGTTTCAAAGCGGCGCGCTGTTTACCGGACTCAACGTGTTTGACAACGTGGCTTTCCCGCTGCGTGAACACACCCGATTACCGGACGAGCTGTTACGAACTCTGGTGTTGATGAAGCTGGAGTCGGTCGGTTTGCGTGGGGCTGAGCACTTGATGCCATCTGAACTTTCCGGTGGCATGGCCCGTCGCGCGGCTCTGGCGCGCGCTATTGCGCTGGATCCCGAGCTCATCATGTATGATGAGCCGTTCGTGGGTCAGGATCCCATTACCATGGCGGTTCTGGTCAAGCTCATCAAGCAGCTGAATAACACCTTGAATATAACCTCGGTGATCGTCTCTCACGATGTCCCCGAGGTCATGAGCATTGCTGATTATGTCTATCTGATTGCCAATCGCAAAGTGGTGGCCCATGGCACACCCGAGCAATTGCGCGAAGAAGCCAATCCAGAAGTGGTGCAGTTTATCCACGGTCTCCCTGATGGTCCGGTTCCCTTTCATTATCCGGCCAATGATTACTTGCAGGAACTTTGAATGTTGTTAGAGCCTATCTTGCGTCTGGGACGCACTGGCATTCGTAGCCTGGAGGCCATCGGGCGGGCGGGGATCATGCTGTATCACGCCCTGGTCGGGCGACCACAACCGGCTAAACATTTTCCGTTGTTGATCCAGCAGCTCTATGTAGTGGGTGTGCAGTCGGTGTTGATCATCCTGGTCTCCGGACTGTTCATCGGCATGGTGCTCGGCTTGCAAGGCTACAACGTACTGGTTGAATTCAAGGCGGAAGGCAGCTTGGGTCCTCTGGTTTCTCTTTCCTTACTGCGTGAACTTGGACCTGTGGTTGCCGCCCTGTTGTTTGCGGGGCGAGCGGGTTCGGCCTTGACGGCGGAAATCGGTCTGATGAAGGCGACAGAGCAGCTTTCCAGCCTGGAGATGATGGCCATAGATCCGTTGCGGCGTATTGTGTCCCCGCGCTTCTGGGCCGGAGTGATCAGCCTGCCATTGCTGGCCTTGATGTTCAGCTTGATTGGCATCTATGGCGGCAAGCTAGTGGGTGTCGATTGGCTGGGGGTCGATGAAGGGACCTTCTGGTCTGGCATGCAGGCGGCTGTGGATTTTGGTGAGGATGTGATGCAGGGATGTATCAAGAGCCTGGTATTTGCATTGGTAGTGACCTGGATTGCGTTGTTCAACGGCTATGATGCCAAACCGACTTCGGCCGGCATCAGCCAGGCTACGACGCGCACCGTGGTTCACTCCTCACTGGCTGTGCTCGGCCTCGATTTTATTCTGACTGCGGTCATGTTTGGGTGAGTATGATGAAATTCAATAAGATAGAGTTTGTCGTTGGCTGTTTCATGCTGGCTGGGATCCTGGCAGGCGTGCTGTTGGCACTCAAGGTCGCCGGTCTGACCTTCGACGATGGCCGTACCACGTACGCCCTGTATGCCCGCTTTGACAATATTGGTGGCCTGAAAGTACGTTCGCCGATCAAGATCGGCGGGGTAGTGGTCGGCCGGGTCGCCAATATCCAGATTGATAACAAAACACTGGCCCCGGTTGTCGAGATGCAGATCCAGCAGCAGTTCAATGCTCTGGCTAGTACCACCACGGCATCCATTCTGACCTCGGGCTTGCTCGGAGAACAATATATCGGTCTGACACCCGGCTTCATGGATGAGGAGATGGGGACTGAGGTGTTGAAGGATGGCGATCGGATTGAAGACACCAAGTCAGCCATCGTATTGGAGGACTTAATCGGTAAGTTCCTCTACAGCCAAAGCAA
Organism: Pseudaeromonas sp. HNCC25DJ182; assembly: GCF_055413365.1. NCBI lineage: Bacteria > Pseudomonadati > Pseudomonadota > Gammaproteobacteria > Aeromonadales > Aeromonadaceae > Pseudaeromonas > Pseudaeromonas sp. HNCC25DJ182. Next base: position 89,458 of record NZ_JBVAYG010000002.1, read on the forward strand.
CAAGTGAGGCTCATCCTATGTTGAAAAAATTGATTGGTATTCTGCTGCTGGCTTGTCTCGGTAGTTCGGCACAAGCAGCCTATCCTGCGGATCCCTTTGCGTTGATCAATGAAGCGGCCAACCGCACCTTTGACCGATTGAATAAAGACCAGCAGAAGATCCACAGCGAACCCGGTTATCTGCGAGTGGTGATCCGCGATGAACTGATGCCCTATGTCGACAATAAATTTGCCGCCTACAAGGTTATTGGCAGCAACATCAAAGAGACCACACCGGCACAACGCGACCGCTTCACCCTGGCATTCACCGATTACATCATCGCCACCTATGCCGATGCGCTGGCGAAATATGATCAACAAAAAATCAAGGTTGAATCACCTCGTGATTTGGGTGATGACAAGGTGGTCTCGGTGAATGTGGCGGTGCTGGATCCGGGTAAACCGGATATCAACGTCATCTTCAAGTTGCGTCAAAACAACAAGACGGGTGAATGGAAGGCATTCGACATGGTGGCCGAAGGGATCAGTCTGCTCTCCTCCAAGCAGTCCGAGCTCGGCGGCATGATCCGGGATAAAGGTATTGATGCGGTTAGCCAGATGCTGGAAGAGCACAATAAGAAGCCAGTCCAACTGCCAGGCAAAAAATCGTGAAAATTAGTGGTGTGATCGACGCCGAACGAGTTGCGGTCTGGTGGACGCAACGTGACTCCCTGTTTACCAACAATCAGCTGGATCTGGCGGCGGTCACGCATATTGATTCCGCCGGATTGGCCTTTCTGGTCAAGTGGGGCAAAGCCCGGCAAGCAGCTGGTGAACTCATGCGCCTGACCGGGGTTTCCGATAGTTTCGCCAAGCTGTGCTCTCTGTATGCAGTCGAGCCACTCTTTGACCTGCAATCCCAGCCCTAATTACGAGACGAGAAATGATGCAACCTACCGAGATTGAGAGTATCCTGCGGGCCGCATTGTCACTGGATGAGGTCTATGCCCAGGGTGATGGTGGCCACTTTCAAGTGATTGCCGTATCCCCGCTGTTTGCCGACATGAGTCGGGTCAAGAAACAGCAGACCGTCTATGCGCCCCTCTCGGAGCATATTGCCTCCAATGCCATTCATGCGCTGAGCATCAAGGCTTTTACTCCCGAGGAGTGGAAGCGCGAGAAGAAATTTATCATGCCCTCCTGAGGGAACGGATCTGATGGACAAATTCAAGATTTATGGTGGTTGCAGCCTGAACGGTGATGTGACCATTTCTGGCGCCAAAAATGCTGCGCTGCCAATACTGTTTGCTTCCTTGTTGTGTGACGAAGAGATCCATCTCAGCAATGTACCTCATCTCAAGGATGTGAATACTACGCTGAAATTGCTGGAAATCTTGGGCGCGACTGTTCAGCGTAACGGCTCTGTTACTGTACTGGCCGGCGCGGTGAACCATCACATCGCACCCTATGAACTGGTCAAGACCATGCGTGCCTCGATCCTGGCGCTGGGCCCGTTGACAGCCCGCTTCGGCATGGCGGATGTTTCTCTGCCGGGCGGATGCGCCATTGGCGCTCGTCCGGTTAATCTGCACATTCACGGCCTGGAGCTGATGGGTGCCAAGATTGTGGTCGAAGAGGGCTACATCAAGGCACGTGTTGATGGTCGCCTCAAGGGGGCGCACATCCTGATGGATATGGTCTCGGTCACCGGGACGGAAAACCTGATGATGGCCGCTGTCTTGGCCGATGGCCGTACCGTGATTGAAAATGCGGCCCGCGAACCCGAAGTGGTTGACCTGGCCAATTTCCTGATTGCGCTGGGTGCCAAGATCCAGGGGGTCGGCACTGCCACTCTGACCATCGATGGTGTCGAAAAACTGCATGGCGGCGAATACCGTGTGCAGCCTGATCGTATCGAAACCGGCACCTTCCTGGTTGGTGCTGCTATCTCCAATGGCTGCATCACCTGTCACCAGACCGATCCTTCCTTGCTGGAAGCCGTGTTGGTGAAGCTGGAAGAAGCCGGTGCCCTTATTGAAAAGGGTAAGGACTGGATCAAGCTGGATATGCGTGGTCGCACCCTGAAGCCGGTAAATATTACCACGGCTCCCTATCCGGCATTTCCGACCGATATGCAGGCGCAATTTACGGTGCTCAATGCCGTGGCCAAGGGAACCGGTATGGTGACGGAAACCATCTTCGAGAATCGTTTCATGCATGTTCCCGAGTTGGTGCGTATGGGCGCGGATGTTGAATTGCAAGGCAATACCGCAGTATGCCGGGATACCGATCACCTAAGCGGTGCCCAGGTGATGGCCACGGATCTGCGCGCCTCCGCCAGTCTGGTGCTGGCCGGCTTCGTTGCCGAAGGGATCACCATGGTGGATCGTATCTACCATATTGATCGTGGCTATGAAGACATCGAAGGCAAGTTGCGTGGGCTCGGTGGCAAAATCGAGCGTATCCACGGTGAACCGGTCTAACTGCCATCATTTGTTGCTCAATTGATTTCAAGCCCCGCCATCTGTGCGGGGTTTTGTTTTTGGGCGCGGTACAAAGAAAACGGGCCAAAAAGACAAAGAAAACGGGCCAAAAAGGCCCGAAAAAGTGAGGAATGAAGGCCGCCGAACGTGGTTGGAGCCGGCGACCCGAGGTTGTTCAGTTCCTGCACTCACTACTGGCTCCTGTAGTAGCGAGTGCAACACCGGGAGCTCGTGACAACTACCGGAATAATCTGCTGAAATAACCTGACGTGGTTATATTCATTGTTTACGGTAAAATATTCAATAAAGCTAAGTATAAAAGCCAGTGTTGGTGAATATTATCTATTAATGGTGAGATATTTGATTTATTCGTTAAAAATGAAGGGGCTTCATGAGCGAGAATCATAGAATCGATAATCTGGATCGCAGCATTCTGTCCGCCTTGCAGCTGGATGCTCGAATTCCGTATGCCGAATTGGGTAAGCGCTTCAGTGTGAGTCCGGCGACGATTCATGTCCGGGTGGAGAAGATGAAACAAGCCGGCATTATCACCGGTACCCAGGCTTTGGTGAACGTCAAACAGCTAGGCTATGACGTTTGTTGCTTCATCGGCATCAATCTGAAGAGCGCCAAGGACTATGCCTCGGCGTTGGCGCAGCTGGAGCGGCTGGAGGAGGTGGTCGAAGCCTACTACACCACGGGTCATTACAATATCTTTATCAAGATCATGACCCGTTCAATCGATGAGCTACACAGCTTGTTGACCAACCGGATCCAGGCAATTGATGAAATCCAGTCCACTGAAACCCTGATTTCATTGCACAATCCGATTTCACGCCAAGTCGTGCCTTGAGGCAGATCAGAGTAGCAGTATGCTACAGAAGGTAATCAGCATGACAACAATCAGGGTCACGCTGATCAGGGCATATTTCAATTCTTGGATCATGATTTTCTCCGGTGCTCATGGTGGACGGGGAGTGGCGCACTGAATATGCGGCTACGCTCGCCCTCTGGTTATAACTGATCCCCAATGGGATCGGATCCTGTTTACGAGCAGAATGTTCGAGCCATCACGCCTTTGAGGGATTATCCGAGCATCACTGGCGTTTGGCCAAATGGTGAACAATAGTCAACTGGAGTTCGATTGTTCAGTCTGGAGGCGGATATGCTTCGTCAAATGGTTATACCCCCCTTGCTCGCATTTGCCCTGCTATTTATCGTCAGCAATCTGGTCCATTCCTTCTAGTTTTTCGAAGCAGCTGTTTTATCTCGTTTTTAAGCGTTGTTTTGTCTATCCTCGGCCACGAGTATCCCGATGCACTCGCGTCGGGATACTCGTGTTTTTTATCTAATGACGAGGGATACAAGATGGAAGATCTCTGGGCATTGGGGCATGCCGACGATTCATTCGGTGGCTCTGTGCTGGGCAGTAAAGGAACCCAATGGCTGTGGTTTCACGACCGGGATGAAGTCCTGGATTACTTGGTCAGTGATTATGTCGACTTGCTGGCCGACACTGGCGAGCTGGATGAAGAGCAAGCCGAGTCCGCTCGTGAGCGGTTTACCGATCTGGTCGATTCTTGCGAGAGCGATGAACAGCTGGTTCGCGAACTCAACGAGCTGAGTGTCGAGTTACGACGCATCATCTGGTTTGGCTCGTTATCTGAACTGGCGACCAGCTATCGCGACTTTGCCATGTCCCTGCGTCACTACTACTGGCAGCAATTGGGGGAGGAGGATGAACCTGATGCCGCTGTGGAGCCCGAGCAGTGGGGGGAACTGGTCGAAATGCTGGATGATTTCCTGATTGAGGGCCGCTTTCACTGATTCTCGTGGTCCGCTGACTTGGCAAACATCGATGCATGAAGGATACTGTTTTTATATACATGCATTCAGTGCCGAGTGATGCGACTCTATATTGCCGAAAAGCCCAGTCTTGGCCGTGCCATTGCCGAGGTATTACCTAAACCGCACGAGAAAGGCGAGGGCTATGTGCGTGCGGCGAATGGCGACGTGGTCAGCTGGTGTGTCGGCCATCTGCTGGAACAGGTCGCGCCGGAAGAGTACGATCCGCGCTTCAAGTCCTGGCAGTGGCAGACCCTGCCGATCATCCCCGAGCGTTGGCAGGTCAAGCCGCGGAACAGTAGCCGCAAGCAACTGGGCATCTTGAAACAGTGGGTCAAGCAGGCCGATGAATTGGTGCATGCCGGAGATCCGGATCGGGAGGGGCAGCTCCTAGTGGATGAGGTCATCGATTATCTGGCCGTGCCGAAATCCAAACGGGATCAGATGCTGCGCTGTCTGATCAGCGATTTGAATCCCCCCGCCGTCCGCCGCGCACTGGAGACGCTACGCAGTAACCGGGAGTTTCTGTCCCTGAGCACCTCGGCCTTGGCGCGATCTCGTGCCGATTGGCTATATGGTATCAACATGACCCGGGCTTATACCTTACTGGCTCGTTCCAGCGGCAGTCAGGCTCTGCTCTCCGTAGGGCGTGTGCAAACCCCCATCCTCGGCTTGGTCGTTCGTCGTGATGCCGAAATCGATGCATTCAGCAGCAAGCCCTATTACACGGTTCTCGCTCACATCGTCACTGATCCTGGTGTGCATTTTACGGCGGAGTGGCAGCCATCGGCGGCGTGCCTACCCTGGCAGGATGAGGAGGGGCGGGTACTCTCGCGGGCTCTGGCGGATAAGGTAGTTGAGCGGATCGGCGGTCAGCCGGGAACGGTTCAAGAGCATCAGAGCAAGGTGGTCAAGCAGTCAGCCCCACTGCCCTATAATTTATCGGCACTACAAATCGATGCCTCTCGGCAACTGAATCTGAGTCCGAAACAGACGCTAGATCTGTGCCAGCAACTCTATGAGCGCCACAAACTCATCACTTATCCCCGTTCCGATTGTCGGTACCTGCCCAGCGAGCATCATCGACAGGCCAGCCAAGTCGCGGCGGCGATCGGTATGGTGCAGCCCATATTGCAGCCAGCAATCCAGAGCGCGGATTTCCAGTTACGCTCCGCCGCCTGGAATGACAGCAAGGTGTCAGCCCACCACGGGATTATTCCCACTGGACGCCGGATGAATGGCGAAAGCTTGAGCCGCCAGGAATTAGCGTTATATACGCTCATTGCTCGTCACTATCTGGCACAGTTCTATCCACCATTGCAGCGCCGGGAAACCCAGATCGGTATCGAGATCGCTGGTGGTCAATTTTTGGCTAAGGGGCGGGAAATTCTGAGCTCGGGCTGGAGAGTTGTCATATCGGCTGAGCGGGCGGATGAAGAGCCTGAGTCGCGGCTTCCGCTGTTGCAACAGGGGGATGTTGTGCACTGCGAGCGGGGCGAGCGGATTGACAAGCAAACCCTTCCGCCAAAACCGTTCACCGATGCCACCCTGCTGGCGGCCATGACGGGCATAGCCCGCTACGTGCAGGACAATAGCCTGCGGCAGATATTGCGGGAGACCGATGGCCTGGGAACGGAGGCGACTCGAGCCGGCATTCTGGAGTTACTGTTTCAACGCGGTTTTTTACAACATCAGGGCAAAAGCATCCGCGCCACCGAAATGGGTAAGGCCTTGATCCGGGCCTTGCCGGTTGCAGCCAGTTTGCCGGATATGACGGCGCGTTGGGAGCGAGCGCTGTCAGCCATTGAACAACGGGAGTTGCCCTACCAGAGCTTCATGCAGCCGCTGCAGCAAGAGCTGAGTCGATTGATCGCGGAGGCGCAGTCTGGGCGCGAGTCGGTTCGTGAGCTCTTTGCGGCCATGCCTGCAGCGCCAATTCGAATCGCAGGGCAAGGTTACCGGCAGAGAAAAGGCAAATCTTCGTCATCTCGTCGCCCGCCCGCACCACACTCTGCTGTTGATGCATCCCCAGCTCCCTCCCGCGCACCACGAAAAACTTCGGGCCGCAAGCAAAGAGCAAAAACAGCTCTTCCCTGACTGTATTTCGAAACAAGCAGCGCCGGAGACATGGGACCTCTGTCGGAGGGTACAGCCCGATTGCACTATGGGGTACACTCAACGACCTTATGGTAAGGAGTGGTTTATGACCCCGAGCGCGCACTTTGACCTGACACCTTGTAATACCTTTGGCATGAAAGCTCATGCCGACTGGGGACTGGCTTTCAGCTCCCTGGCCGAATTGCAGCAGGCCCTGCAGGATGAGCATTGGCGTAATCTGCCCCGGCTGGTCCTGGGAGGAGGAAGCAATGTCTTGTTCACCAGTGACTTTTCGGGTTTGGTTTTGGTAAATGCCATGAAAGGGATCTCGGTGACCGAGTCTGATGACGCCTGGTTCCTGCATGTCGCGGCCGGAGAGAATTGGCACCAGCTAGTACAATGGAGCCTGAGTCAAGGTATGGCGGGCCTCGAAAACATGGCTCTGATCCCGGGTTCGGTTGGGGCTGCCCCGGTACAAAATATTGGTGCCTACGGCGTTGAAGTGTGTCGTTACTGCAGTTACGTTGACGTATGGGATCTGGATCTGCAACAACAGCTACGGCTTCCGGCTCAAGACTGCGGATTCGGATACCGGGAGAGTCGTTTCAAGCAGGAATGGCAGCAGAGCCGGATCATCACTGCGGTCGGATTTAAATTGCCGAAACGGTGGCAAGCCGTTACCGGCTACGGACCGCTACGCGAGCTCGGGCCTCAGGTCACGCCCCAACAGATTTTTGATACCGTGTGTCAATTGCGGCTCGATAAATTACCGCAACCTGAACAATTAGGGAATGCCGGTAGTTTCTTCAAGAATCCGACGGTCAGCGCTGGAAAAGCTACCGCATTGCAAGCCGACTATCCGCTTATGCCCATTTATCCGAAGGCGGATGGTTCTGTGAAACTGGCCGCGGGCTGGCTGATTGAACAGGCTGGACTCAAGGGGTTGGCGATGGGGCGCGCGGCTGTTCATGCCCAGCAGGCCCTGGTCCTGGTGAATCTGGGTGGCGCTGCGGCATTGGAAATTGTGAAACTGGCAAAACATGTTCAGCAGCGGGTCTATGAACAATTTGGCATCGAGCTGACTCCGGAAGTGCGTTTCATGGGCGCAACTGGCGAGGTGACTCTGGATGAGGCCTGCTCATGCGCCGATTGACGGAGAGACAGCAACAATTACTGCAATTACTGGCGGATGGTGAATTTCACTCCGGCGAACAAATTGGCCAGCAATTGGCAATCAGCCGTGCGGCTATCAGTTTGCAGGTGAAGGGGCTTAAGGCTCTGGGGCTGGATATTTTTAGTGTCACCGGCAAAGGGTATCGCCTTGCCAGACCTTTGGAGTTGCTCGATGCCGCTTATCTGGAGCAGTTACCGGGGGCGCCTATTCATTGCATCGCCGTGATTGATTCGACTAATCAGTACATGATGAGTCGATTGGCGGATTGGCAAAAAGGTGAGTGCCTATTAGCGGAGTGTCAAACCTCAGGCCGTGGCCGCCGCGGGCGACAATGGGTTTCGCCATTCGCTGGACAGATGATTATGAGCCTGTACTGGCGCCTGGAGTCGGGATTTGCCGCTGCTATGGGCTTGAGTCTGGTGGTTGGCGTGACGCTGGCAGAAACCCTGCAAGCGCTGAATTATCCCGATGTTGGCTTGAAATGGCCGAATGATCTGTATGCACGTGGCGAAAAGTTGGCTGGGATCTTGGTGGAGATGTCGGCGATCGCCGGTGGTAGTTGCCATGTGGTCATTGGTGTTGGATTGAATCTGGCAATGCCTGTTGAATTGGGTACCCATATCGGTCAGCCCTGGACCTCGCTATCAAGATTGCGCAGTGGACCATTGCAACGTAACCAGTTGACGGCTGTGTTTATCCAGAACTTGCGGCAAGCGCTGGTGAGGTTCGAGCAGGAGGGATTGACTCCCTTTGTTGAACGGTGGAATCGTCTGGATATCTATCGTGACCAATCTGTCCAACTCTTCCTTGGGGAACAGCAGATATCCGGGGTGGTGCGCGGGATCAACCCGCAGGGTGGTCTGGTTCTGGAGCGGAATGACACGCTGGAAGTCTATATGGGCGGGGAGATTTCGCTGCGCGGGAGCTGAGCATCCCGCACATGCTCCCCGAACACTATTTCCGCAGTTTAACCTGCTCGATGGCATGGGCTGCGCCTTTGGTCAGGATCAGACTGGCGCGCTCACGGGTTGGCAAAATATTCGACTTCAAATTCGGATAGTTGATTTCGTCCCAGATGGTACTGGCGATGGCGACGGACTCGGCTTCTGTTAACGCCGCATAGTGGTGAAAATAGCAAGTCGGATCGGCAAAGGCACCCTTGCGGAACCGCAAAAAGCGCTCGATATACCAATTTTTCAACAGCGATTCTTCGGCATCTACATAGATAGAAAAATCGACAAAATCAGAAACAAATACATGATGCGGATCATGGGGATAATCCATACCGCTCTGCAATACGTTCAACCCTTCAATGATCAGGATATCGGGTTGCTCGACCCGCTTTTCTGCTTCCGGAACTATGTCGTAGATATGGTGGGAATAAACCGGTGCGCTGACACTTTCAGAACCAGCCTTGATATCTGCAACGAAATTGACCAGACGCCGCATGTCATACGATTGCGGAAAGCCTTTCTTTTTCATCAAGCCACGAGCTTCCAGCTCCTGATTTGGATACAGAAATCCATCAGTGGTGATGAGTTCGACTTTCGGGTGTTCCGGCCAGCGATCCAACAGTGCTTGCAAAATCCGCGCTGTCGTACTCTTGCCGACGGCGACGCTGCCGGCAATGCTGATGACGTAGGGCAGGTGAGAGGGCTGGGTGCCTAAAAACTGCTCGATGACCTTGCTGCGACTCTGGCGCGCCTTCACGTACAGATTCAATAAGCGTGACAGGGGCAGATATATATCGCGTACCTCGTCCAGCGAGAGCTCATCATGGATCCCGCGGAGCTGGATCAGATCCTGCTCGGTCAGTGTCATGGGGACCGCCGCGCGCAGCTCAGACCACTGATCACGGGAAAAACTCAGATAAGGAGACAAGTGGCCTGTATCGATCGTCATGCAAAACTCCCTTTTTAAGCAGGGCGACATTACACCAAGGGGGGAGGGCTCACAAGCCGCAGGGGAATGGCTTGAAAGGAGTTTTTGTACTTTTAGCGCGTTCTAGCCAAAAAAACAGCAACCATCCGGTTGCAAGGAATCAATTTCATACCCTAAAATGCCCGCGCTCGTGCATGGGTCTGTGTTGTTGTCACAGAACCACGCCGCAATCCGGAGGGGTTCCCGAGCGGCCAAAGGGATCAGACTGTAAATCTGACGGCTCTGCCTTCGAAGGTTCGAATCCTTCTCCCTCCACCAGTTTTCAGGGTTTGAGGTTGTTGGTCTGAAAAACAAGCGGGCATCGTATAATGGCTATTACCTCAGCCTTCCAAGCTGATGACGCGGGTTCGATTCCCGCTGCCCGCTCCAATATCCACTGCGATAAATAAGTTCCTATCTACTCAGTTGCTGGAACTTTGCTGGTGGATATGCCGTTTGTCAGTCAACACCTTGAGTTTATTCCAGTAGCGACTTGTGCTGTGGCTAGCCACCACTTGAGCAGTGATAGTTAGAGGGACGAGCATGTCTAAAGAAAAATTTGAACGTACAAAACCCCACGTTAACGTAGGTACTATCGGCCACGTTGACCACGGTAAGACCACCCTGACTGCCGCCATCACCGCAGTGCTGGCCAAGACCTACGGCGGTAAGGCCTTCGCTTTCGACCAAATCGACAAGGCGCCGGAAGAAAAGGCTCGTGGTATCACCATCAACACCTCTCACGTTGAATACGACACCCCGGCACGTCACTACGCACACGTTGACTGCCCAGGCCACGCCGACTACGTGAAGAACATGATCACCGGTGCTGCTCAAATGGACGGCGCTATCCTGGTTGTTGCTGCGACTGACGGCCCGATGCCGCAAACTCGTGAGCACATCCTGCTGGGTCGCCAAGTAGGCGTACCGTACATCATCGTGTTCCTGAACAAGTGCGACATGGTGGATGACGAAGAGCTGCTGGATCTGGTCGAGATGGAAGTTCGTGAACTGCTGTCCGAGTACAACTTCCCAGGCGACGATACCCCGATCATCCGTGGCTCCGCGCTGAAGGCGCTGGAAGGCGACGCGGCATGGGAAGGCAAGATCATCGAACTGGCTGCTGCACTGGATTCTTACATTCCTGAGCCAGAGCGTGCGATCGACCAGCCGTTCCTGCTGCCAATCGAAGACGTATTCTCTATCGCTGGCCGTGGTACCGTAGTAACTGGTCGTGTAGAGCGCGGCGTAGTGAAGGTAGGTGAAGAAGTATCTATCGTTGGTATCAAGGAAACCACCAAGACCACTTGTACTGGCGTAGAAATGTTCCGCAAGCTGCTGGACGAAGGCCGTGCTGGTGAGAACGTTGGCGTTCTGCTGCGTGGTATCAAGCGTGAAGACGTAGAGCGTGGTCAAGTACTGGCCAAGCCAGGCACCATCACCCCGCACACCAAGTTTGAATCTGAAGTGTACGTTCTGTCCAAGGAAGAAGGTGGTCGTCATACTCCGTTCTTCAAGGGCTACCGTCCGCAGTTCTACTTCCGTACCACCGACGTAACTGGCACCATCGAACTGCCGGAAGGCGTAGAAATGGTAATGCCAGGCGACAACATCAAGATGGTTGTCACGCTGATCTGCCCGATCGCGATGGACGACGGTCTGCGTTTCGCAATCCGTGAAGGTGGCCGTACAGTAGGCGCCGGCGTTGTTGCCAAGGTTATCGAGTAATCCTGGCTGACAAACGCGTCACAAGGCCCCTATAATAGGGGCTTTGTTTTGCAGGGGCGTAGTTCCAATTGGTAGAACAGCGGTCTCCAAAACCGATGGTTGGGGGTTCGAATCCCTCCGCCCCTGCCAGCTTACCTCGCCGAGCGCGGGGCTTTCGCGTCTTTTAAATAAGTAAATTATGAAACAGGTAGGTTGTATGAGTGTGAATACTGAGAGCCAGGGCGGCAGCAAGGCCAAAGATACCCTGTTGTGGAGCCTGGTTTTCATCATCCTGGCGGCTGCGATCGTGGGCAACTATGTCTTTAGTGAGCAAGCCTTGTTTATCCGTATCGTGGCGGTTGTTGTTTCAATTGTCATCGCGGGTGTCGTAGCGCTGCAAACCGGAAAAGGCAAGTCTGTTCTCGACTTCGCCCGAGAGTCTCGCATCGAAGTTCGCAAAGTGGTGTGGCCAAGCCGTCAGGAGACCATTCAGACAACTCTGATCATTTTCGCGGTAGTTGCTGTCGTCGGGCTGTTCCTGTTCCTGCTGGATGGCGTGCTCATCTGGGCGGTGGATTTCATTACCGGAGTTAAGGGTTAAGCCATGAGTGAACAACGCATGAGATGGTACGTCGTACAGGCTTTCTCCGGCTATGAAGGCCGGGTTGCCAAATCTCTGAAAGAGCATATCAAGATGCATGGCATGGAAGACAAATTTGGTGAGGTACTGGTACCGACCGAAGAAGTCATCGAAATGCGTGCCGGGCAAAAACGCAAGAGTGAACGTAAGTTCTTCCCTGGTTATGTCCTGGTCCAGATGCTCATGGACGAAACTTCCTGGCACTTGGTTCGCAGCGTTCCACGTGTCATGGGCTTTATCGGCGGCACCTCAGACCGTCCGGCTCCCATTTCTGATAAAGAAGCGGATGCTATCTTGAATCGTCTGCAAGAGTCGGTGGATAAGCCGAAGCCGAAGACGCTGTTTGAACCGGGCGAAATGGTTCGCGTCAGTGATGGCCCGTTTGCCGATTTCCAGGGTGTGGTCGAAGAAGTCGATTACGAAAAGAGCCGCCTGAAGGTATCTGTATTGATATTCGGTCGCTCTACTCCGGTCGAACTCGATTTCGGCCAGGTCGAAAAAGCCTGATTTTTACGCAAGTAAACTTGTCAGGGGTAGTGGATCTCTCTATAATTCGCTGCCCCTTTTTTCTTGGGGAGCCGATGAGGAGCTCGAAAGAGGTCTGAGGCGCTAGAACCCATTTTGAGGTATTTAAAACATGGCTAAGAAAGTCACAGCTTATATCAAGCTGCAAGTTAAGGCTGGTAGCGCAAACCCGTCGCCACCTGTTGGTCCGGCTCTGGGTCAGCACGGTGTGAACATCATGGAATTCTGTAAGGCGTTCAACGCTCGTACAGAAAAGCTGGAGAAGGGCGCTCCGACTCCGGTCGTGATCACCGTGTACAGCGATCGTTCTTTCACCTTTGAAACCAAAACTCCGCCAGCATCTTTCCTGCTGAAGAAGGCCGCCGGTATCACCTCCGGTTCTTCCAAGCCACACAAGGACAAGGTAGGCAAGGTTTCTCAGGCTCAACTGCTTGAAATCGCCAAGACCAAGGAACCGGATATGACCGGTGCCGATCTGGAAGCGATGGCTCGCTGCATCGCGGGTTCTGCCCGTTCCATGGGCCTGGTAGTAGAGGGTTAAGACAATGGCTAAACTGACCAAGCGCATGCGCGTGATCCGCGAAAAGGTTGATGGTACCAAAGAGTACGGCATCACCGAAGCCGTTGCCCTGCTGAAGGAACTGGCTACTGCTAAGTTCGTTGAAAGTGTTGACGTTGCTGTCAACCTGGGTATCGATGCTCGTAAATCTGACCAAAACGTCCGTGGCGCCACCGTTCTGCCGAACGGCACCGGTCGTACCGTGCGCGTTGCCGTATTTACCCAAGGTGCCAATGCCGAAGCCGCCAAGGCTGCTGGCGCTGACCTGGTAGGTATGGACGATCTGGCTGAGCAGATCAAAAAAGGCGAAATGAACTTCGACGTCGTTATTGCTTCCCCGGATGCAATGCGCGTTGTTGGTCAACTGGGTCAAATTCTCGGCCCGCGTGGCCTGATGCCGAACCCGAAGGTTGGTACTGTAACTCCTAACGTTGTCGAAGCGGTTAATAACGCCAAGGCCGGTCAGGTCCGTTATCGTAACGACAAGAACGGTATCATCCACACCACTCTGGGTAAGGTTGATTTTACCGCTGAGCAACTGAAGCAAAACTTGGAAGCGCTGCTGGTTGCCTTGAAAAAGGCCAAGCCGTCTACCTCCAAGGGTCAGTTCATCAAGAAGGTAAGCATCTCCACCACCATGGGTGCCGGTGTTGCCGTTGACCAAGCTACTCTGGATACCAACGCTGCTTAATTGAGCGTTTACAGGTTGCGGAATTTTAGTTAGAATTCCGCGCCTTATTTGGTTGGGGGTCTCGACTCCCGTCCAAGACCGCAGGAGGCGTGAGCCTTAATTCCCTGCGTAGACGGTGCCGGACACCAGCGAGAAAGATTTACTTTCTTCTGGATTCTGCCACCGAGTTCTCCCCCACAAAGGGAGTTGTTGTCAGTTCTGGGTTCGCCCAGATTAAACTCCAGGAGTTAAAGCCAATGGCATTAGGATTCGAAGACAAAAAGGCGATTGTCGCTGAAGTCAGCGAAGCTGCCAAAGGCGCACTGTCTGCTGTTGCCGCCGATTCCCGTGGCGTAACCGTAGCCAAGATGACCACTCTGCGTAAGTCTGCTCGTGAAGCAGGCGTATACATGCGCGTCGTTCGTAACACTCTGCTGACTCGTGCAGTAGAAGGTTCCGATTTCGAGTGCATGAAAGACGTATTTGTTGGTCCGACCCTGATCGCTTTCTCTAACGAACACCCGGGCGCTGCTGCTCGTCTGTTCAAAGAGTTTGCCAAGGGGAACGATAAGTTCTCCATCAAGGGTGGTGCGTTCCAGGGTGAATTCATCCCTGCAGCTCAAATTGATCGTCTGGCAACGCTGCCGACCTACGAAGAAGCTCTGGCGAAGTTGATGGCTACCATGAAGGAAGCCGCAGCTGGCAAGCTGGTTCGTACTATCGCAGCTCTGCGCGACAAGAAAGAAGCCGAAGCGGCCTAATTCTTGTAACAGATTGCTTTCACATTAAATTTTCTACGACAGGAACTTTTTGTCATGTCTATCACTAAAGACCAAATCATCGAAGCCGTTGCTTCCATGTCCGTAATGGAAGTTGTTGAACTGATCTCCGCTATGGAAGAGAAGTTCGGTGTTTCTGCTGCTGCTGCAGTAGCTGCCGGTCCGGCCGCTGTTGAAGCCGTTGAAGAACAAACTGAATTCAACGTTATCCTGACCGCTGCTGGTGCCAACAAGGTATCTGTAATCAAGGCTGTCCGCGCTGCTACTTCCCTGGGCCTGAAAGAAGCCAAGGATCTGGTAGAAGCCGCTCCGACTCCGGTCAAGGAAGGCGTCAGCAAGGACGAAGCCGAAGCTCTGAAGAAAGAGCTGGAAGCGGCTGGTGCTTCTGTTGAAGTTAAGTAATCTGTACCCCTACAGATTAGCGGCCTGAATATTTTTCAGGCTAGGGCTGGTGAATAATTGTTCACCAGCCCTTTTGCGCTGTAATCTAACGGGATCTCCGCACCGTTTAATTCCGTTAGATGCCGTCAGCGCGCCAGATTGTTGAACTTGGTCTGGTATACAAAGCGGTGTCGAAAAAAGAACTGTCCTCGTCGGGGACAGCGTGGGTCACTTTTCAGCGAGCTGAGGAACCCTATGGTTTACTCTTATACCGAAAAAAAACGCATTCGTAAGGACTTCGGTAAGCGCGATCAAGTTCTCGATACGCCTTACCTTTTGTCCATTCAGTTGGACTCCTTTAAACAGTTCCTTGAAGCCGACCCGGAAGGGGCATACGGGCTAGAGGCAGCTTTCCGCAGCGTTTTCCCGATCACCAGCTATTCAGGCACGGCAGCACTGCAATATGTGAGCTACCGTCTGGGTGAGCCGGTATTTGACGTAAAAGAATGCCAAATCCGAGGCGTGACCTACTCCGCCCCGCTGCGCGTTAAGTTGCGTCTGGTGCTGTTTGATAGAGAAGCAGCTGCCGGTACTGTCAAGGACATCAAGGAACAAGAAGTCTACATGGGCGAAATTCCGCTCATGACGGACAACGGTACCTTCATTGTGAATGGTACTGAACGGGTCATCGTCTCCCAGCTGCATCGTAGTCCGGGTGTCTTCTTTGATCACGACAAGGGCAAGACCCACTCCTCCGGGAAGGTGCTCTACAATGCTCGCGTCATTCCTTACCGTGGCTCCTGGCTGGACTTCGAGTTCGATGCCAAGGATAACCTGTTCGTGCGGATCGACCGTCGTCGCAAATTGCCGGCGTCCATCATGTTGCGCGCACTGAATTTCACCACTGAGGAAATCCTGGCGACCTTCTTCGAAACTATTAAGTTCGAGATCAAAGAAGGCAAGCTCATGATGGAGCTGGTGCCTGATCGTCTGCGCGGTGAAACCGCCATTTTCGATATCGTGGTCAATAACGAAGTCGTGGTGGAAAAGGGACGTCGCGTAACCGCTCGTCACATCCGTCACCTGGAAAAAGCCGACGTCAAGCAGATTGAAGTGCCAGTGGAATATGTGGTTGGTAAGGTGTCCGCTAAGGATTATGCCAACGCTCAGACTGGCGAAATCATCGCAGCTGCCAACACGGCACTGAGTCTGGAAGCGATCGCCAACCTGTCTCAAGCTGGCCACAAAGAGTTTGAGGTCCTGTTCACCAACGAACTGGATCACGGCGCTTATATGTCCGAGACCCTGCGTATCGATTCTGCTACCAACCGCCTCGAAGCGCTGGTTGAGATCTATCGCATGATGCGTCCAGGCGAGCCGCCTACTCGCGATGCGGCTGAACAGCTGTTTGAAAACCTGTTCTTCTCGGAAGATCGCTACGATCTTTCTACCGTCGGCCGGATGAAATTCAACAGCCGCCTGAATCGTGAAGAGCAGACTGGTCTGGGTATCCTGACCAAAGAAGACATCGTGGATGTCATGAAGAAGCTCATCGATATCCGTAACGGTAACGATGAAGTGGATGATATCGACCACTTGGGTAACCGCCGGATTCGTTCTGTTGGTGAAATGGCCGAGAACCAATTCCGCGTGGGTCTGGTTCGTGTGGAGCGTGCCGTTAAGGAACGCCTGTCTCTGGGTGATCTGGATGCGGTGATGCCGCAAGACTTGATCAATGCCAAGCCGATTTCGGCAGCCGTGAAAGAGTTCTTCGGTTCCAGCCAGTTGTCCCAGTTTATGGATCAGAACAACCCGTTGTCCGAAGTGACCCACAAACGCCGTATCTCTGCGTTGGGCCCGGGTGGTTTGACCCGTGAGCGCGCCGGCTTTGAAGTCCGTGACGTACATCCGACCCACTACGGTCGTCTGTGCCCTATCGAGACCCCGGAAGGTCCGAACATCGGTCTGATCAACTCCTTGGCGGTCTACTCGCGCACCAATGATTACGGCTTCCTCGAGACTCCGTATCGTAAGGTTGTGGATGGCGTGATCACCGATGAGGTCGATTACCTGTCAGCCATCGAAGAAGGCAACTATGTCATTGCCCAGGCAAATGCCAATGTGGACGATGCCGGCAAGCTGAAAGATGAGCTGATTCCGTGCCGTCATAAGGGTGAATCCACCTTCATGAACGCCGATCAGATCCAGTACATGGATGTGAGCCCGCAACAGGTAGTTTCTGTCGCTGCGGCCCTGATCCCGTTCCTCGAACACGATGACGCCAACCGTGCATTGATGGGTTCAAAC
Organism: Pseudaeromonas sp. HNCC25DJ182; assembly: GCF_055413365.1. NCBI lineage: Bacteria > Pseudomonadati > Pseudomonadota > Gammaproteobacteria > Aeromonadales > Aeromonadaceae > Pseudaeromonas > Pseudaeromonas sp. HNCC25DJ182. Next base: position 106,523 of record NZ_JBVAYG010000002.1, read on the forward strand.
ATGCAACGTCAGGCCGTTCCGACCCTGCGCGCTGACAAGCCGCTGGTTGGTACCGGGATGGAGCGTGCTGTAGCGGTTGACTCCGGTGTAACCGTGGTTGCCAATCGTGGTGGTATGGTTGATTACGCCGATGCTTCCCGTATCGTCATCAAGGTCAACGAAGATGAATTGCTGCCTGGCGAAGCCGGTATCGACATCTACAACCTGACCAAGTACACCCGTTCTAACCAGAATACCTGTATCAATCAGCGCCCTTGCGTGCGTTCGGGTGAGCCAGTGGTTGCTGGTGATGTGCTGGCCGATGGTCCGTCAACCGATCTGGGTGAACTGGCGCTGGGTCAAAACCTGCGCATCGCCTTCATGCCGTGGAACGGCTACAACTTCGAAGACTCGATCTTGGTGTCTGAGAAGGTGGTACAAGAAGATCGTCTGACCACGATCCATATTCAGGAACTGGCTTGTATCGCTCGTGATACCAAGCTCGGCCCTGAAGAAATTACAGCCGATATCCCGAACGTCGGCGAAGCGGCGCTCTCCAAACTGGATGAGTCCGGCATCGTTTATGTCGGTGCCGAAGTGCAGGGTGGCGACATTCTGGTTGGTAAGGTAACGCCGAAGGGCGAGACCCAATTGACCCCAGAAGAGAAGCTGCTGCGCGCCATTTTCGGTGAGAAGGCCTCGGATGTGAAGGACTCTTCATTGCGGGTGCCGAACGGTGTCTACGGGACCGTGGTGGACGTGCAAGTCTTTACTCGTGATGGCGTGGAAAAAGACAAGCGCGCCAAAGAAATTGAAGACATGCAACTGCGTGATGCCAAGAAGGATTTGACCGAAGAGTTCAAGATCCTGGAAGACGGTATCTACAGTCGTGCTCGTTCGCTGCTGGTTCATTCCGGCTTCAGCGATGCCAAGCTGGAAAGCCTGGGTCGTGCCAAATGGCTGGAACAGGCGCTGGAAGACGAAGGCCGTCAGGTTGAACTTGAACAGATCGCTGAGCAATACATAGCGCTGCGTGAAGAGTTTGACCGCAAGTTTGAAGCCAAGCGTCAGAAGATCATCCAGGGTGATGATCTGGCTCCAGGCGTGCTGAAGATCGTCAAGGTCTACCTGGCCGTGAAGCGTCGTATCCAACCAGGTGACAAGATGGCCGGTCGTCATGGTAACAAGGGTGTTATTTCCAAGATCTGCCCGATCGAAGATATGCCCCATGACGAGTATGGCCGTCCGGTTGACATCGTCCTGAACCCGCTGGGTGTACCATCGCGGATGAACATCGGTCAGGTTCTCGAAGTGCACATGGGCCTTGCGGCCAAGGGCATCGGCGAGAAGATTGATCGCATGATCAAGGAACAGCAGGATCTGGCCAAGCAACGTGAATTCTTGCAGAAGGTTTATGACTTGGGCGAATGCCGTCAGAAGGTAGATCTGTCTACATTCTCCGACGATGCCGTTCGCACCCTGGCAGAAAACCTGCGTAAGGGTATGCCGATTGCGACACCAGCCTTTGATGGTGCTAAAGAGCACGAAATCAAAGCGATGTTGAAGCTGGCTGACCTTCCGGAATCTGGGCAGATCACTCTGTTTGATGGCCGTAGCGGCATGCCGTTCGAGCGTCAAGTTACCGTGGGCTATATGTACATGCTGAAGTTGAACCACTTGGTCGACGACAAGATGCATGCGCGTTCCACCGGTTCCTATAGCCTGGTAACTCAGCAACCGCTGGGTGGTAAGGCGCAGTTCGGTGGTCAGCGGTTCGGTGAAATGGAAGTGTGGGCCCTCGAAGCTTACGGTGCTGCGTATACCTTGCAGGAAATGCTTACCGTCAAGTCAGACGATGTGAACGGTCGGACCAAGATGTACAAGAACATCGTGGATGGCGACCACCGTATGGAGCCGGGCATGCCCGAATCTTTCAACGTTTTGTTGAAGGAAATTCGCTCACTGGGTATCAACATCGAGCTGGAAGAAGAATAAGGGGTCCGCCGCCCCTTATTAAGCCGAGATTGACAAGGGCGCCCCATTCGGGGCGCCGAGATTGAACTCCTGACGGGAGACACACGTGAAAGACTTACTAAAGTTTTTGAAAGCCCAGAGCAAGACCGAAGAATTTGATGGTATCAAAATCGGTCTGGCTTCCCCGGACATGATCCGCTCCTGGTCTTTCGGTGAAGTGAAAAAGCCGGAAACCATCAACTACCGGACTTTCAAGCCGGAGCGTGATGGCCTGTTCTGCGCCCGTATTTTCGGGCCGGTTAAAGATTACGAATGCCTGTGTGGCAAATATAAGCGTCTCAAACATCGCGGTGTGATCTGCGAAAAATGCGGCGTTGAAGTGACCCAGACTAAAGTACGCCGCGAGCGTATGGGCCACATCGAACTGGCGTCTCCTGTAGCGCACATCTGGTTCCTGAAGTCCCTGCCTTCTCGTATCGGTTTGCTGCTGGACATGACCCTGCGTGACATCGAGCGGGTCCTGTATTTCGAATCATTTGTCGTGATCGAAGCCGGTATGACTGCGTTGGAACGTGGTCAGATGCTCTCGGAAGAGCAGTATCTGGATGCGCTGGAAGAGTATGGTGACGAATTCGAAGCCAAGATGGGTGCCGAAGCAATACTGGAATTGCTGCGTGCCATCGATCTGGAGCAAGAAATCGCCCAAATGCGTGAAGAGCTGGATCAAACCAACTCCGAAACCAAGCGCAAGAAGACCACCAAGCGTCTGAAGCTGATGGAAGCCTTCCTGTTCTCTGGCAACAAGCCGGAGTGGATGGTGATGACAGTGCTGCCTGTGTTGCCGCCGGATCTGCGTCCGCTGGTACCGCTGGACGGCGGTCGTTTCGCGACCTCTGACCTGAACGATCTCTATCGTCGTGTCATCAACCGGAACAACCGCTTGAAGCGTCTGTTGGACTTGGCTGCGCCGGATATTATCGTGCGCAACGAAAAGCGTATGCTGCAGGAATCTGTCGATGCTCTGCTGGATAACGGTCGTCGTGGCCGCGCCATCACAGGCTCCAACAAGCGTCCGCTGAAGTCCCTGGCCGATATGATCAAGGGTAAGCAAGGTCGTTTCCGTCAAAACCTGCTCGGTAAACGTGTCGACTACTCAGGTCGTTCCGTTATTACCGTAGGTCCGACCCTGCGTCTGCATCAGTGCGGTCTGCCGAAGAAGATGGCGTTGGAGCTGTTCAAGCCGTTTATCTATGGCAAGTTGGAAGCTCGTGGTCTGGCGACCACCATCAAGGCTGCCAAGAAGATGGTCGAACGCGAAGAAGCTGTCGTATGGGATATCCTGGACGAAGTGATTCGCGAACATCCGGTCATGCTGAACCGGGCTCCGACTCTGCACCGTCTGGGTATTCAAGCGTTTGAACCGACCCTGATTGAAGGGAAGGCGATCCAGCTGCACCCGCTGGTGTGTTCGGCATTCAACGCCGACTTCGACGGTGACCAGATGGCGGTCCATGTACCGCTGACTCTGGAAGCCCAGCTCGAAGCCCGTGCCCTGATGATGTCGACTAACAACATTCTGTCACCGGCCTCTGGTGAACCGATCATTGTTCCTTCGCAGGACGTGGTCTTGGGTCTGTATTACATGACCCGTTCCAAGGTGGGTGCCAAGGGTGAAGGTATGGTCCTGGCTAGTCCGAAAGAGGCTGAGAAGGTCTACCGCGCTGGTCTGGCTGCGCTGCATGCTCGCGTCAAGTGCCGTATTACTGAATACACCAAGACCGAAAATGATGAGCTGATCGCCAAGACTGAACTGAAAAACACCACTGTTGGTCGTGCCATTCTGTCGCTGATCCTGCCGAAGGGTATGGAATATGCGCTGATTGACGAGCCGAAGCAGCTGACCGATGCCGAAAAGGCAGAGTTGGCTGCGCATCCGGAGACCTGGTTCAAGTCCGTTTCCAACAAGGCATTAGGTAAGAAGGCAATCTCCAAGTTGCTGAACACCTGTTACCGGAAGCTGGGTCTGAAAGACACCGTCATCTTCGCTGACCAACTGATGTACACCGGTTTCCACTATGCCGCGCTGTCGGGTTCCTCGGTCGGTATCAACGACATGGTTATCCCGGATGCCAAGAAGCCGATCATCGAAGCGGCTGAGGCTGAAGTTGCGGAAATCCAGGAGCAGTTCCAGTCCGGTCTGGTTACCGCGGGCGAACGCTACAACAAGGTCATCGATATCTGGGCAAGCGCTAACGAACGCGTTTCCAAGGCGATGATGGAAAATCTCTCCAAAGAGACAGCGGTCAACCATTTGGGCGAAGAAGAAGAGCAAGCCTCTTTCAACAGCGTCTTTATGATGGCTGACTCCGGGGCGCGGGGTTCTGCTGCCCAGATCCGTCAGTTGGCGGGGATGCGGGGCCTGATGGCCAAGCCGGATGGTTCTATCATCGAAACGCCGATCGTGGCGAACTTCCGTGAAGGTCTGAACGTACTCCAGTACTTCATCTCTACTCACGGTGCTCGTAAGGGTCTGGCAGATACCGCACTCAAGACTGCAAACTCCGGTTACCTGACTCGTCGTCTGGTCGACGTGGCACAAGACATGGTCATCACCGAGCCGGATTGCGGCACGACTGAAGGTCTGTGGATGATGCCGCTGATCGAAGGTGGTGATGTGGTTGAGCCGTTGCGTGAGCGCGTGCTCGGTCGTGTTGTCGCTGAAGACGTACTCAAGCCTGGTACTAACGAGCTGCTGATTGCGCGTAACACTCTGCTGGATGAGCAGTGGTGTAACATTCTGGAAGCCAACTCCGTTGACCGCATGAAGGTTCGTTCTGCGATCACCTGTGAGACCGACTTCGGTATTTGTGGTCACTGCTACGGTCGTGATCTGGCTCGCGGTCATCTGGTTAATGCCGGTGAGGCGGTCGGTGTCATCGCGGCGCAATCTATCGGTGAACCGGGAACCCAGTTGACCATGCGTACCTTCCACATCGGGGGGGCTGCATCGCGTGCGGCGGCTGAAAGCAGTGCTACCGTGAAGAACACCGGTGTTATCAAGCTGCAAAACGCCAAGTTCGTCGAGAACAGTGGTGGCAAGCTGGTTATCACCTCGCGTTCATCCGAACTGACCATCATGGATGACTTGGGACGTACCAAGGAAAGCCACAAGCTTCCGTACGGTTCTGTGTTGGAAGTGAAGGATGGCCAATCGGTCAAGGCTGGCGAAATTGTTGCCAACTGGGATCCGCACACTCACCCGATCATCACGGAAGTGGCAGGTCGCATCAAGTTCATCGATCTGATCGACGGTATCACTGTGAGCCGTCAGACCGACGAGCTGACTGGTCTTTCCTCTCTGGTGGTTTTGGACGTCAATGAGCGTTCATCCTCCGGTAAGGAACTGCGTCCGACGGTGAAACTGGTGGATGCCAACGGTAAGGATGTATTGATTCCGGGTACCGAAGTCTCCGCGCAGTACTTCTTGCCAGGTCAGGCCATCGTCCAATTGGAAGATGGTGCCCAGGTAAGCGTGGGTGACGCGGTTGCGCGTATTCCACAAGCTTCTGGCGGTACCAAGGACATCACCGGTGGTCTGCCACGGGTTGCGGACCTGTTCGAAGCGCGTCAACCGAAGGAACCGGCTATTCTGGCCGAGATCTCCGGTACTATCTCCTTCGGCAAGGAAACCAAGGGCAAGCGCCGTTTGGTGATTACGCCGACGGATGGTGGTGAAGCGTACGAAGAGATGATTCCGAAGTGGCGGAACCTGAACGTCTTCGAAGGTGAAAAAGTTCAACAAGGTGAAGTACTGGCCGACGGTCCTGAGTCCGCTCATGACATTCTGCGTCTGCGCGGCATCAGCCCGGTTGCGAACTATATCGTCAACGAAGTGCAGGACGTTTACCGTCTGCAAGGCGTTAAGATCAACGACAAGCACATCGAAGTGATTGTCCGTCAGATGCTGCGTAAGGGCGAGATCATCGATGGTGGTGACACCGAGTTCCTCGAAGGGGAACAAGTCGAAGTGGCTCGTGCCAAGATTGCTAACCGCAAGCTTGAAGCAGAAGGCAAGCGTCCGGCGACTTACCGTCGTGTGCTGATGGGGATCACCAAGGCCTCCTTGAACACTGAATCCTTTATTTCTGCCGCTTCCTTCCAGGAAACGACTCGCGTGCTGACCGAAGCCGCAGTGTCCGGTAAGAAGGATGACCTGCGCGGTCTGAAGGAGAACGTGATCGTTGGTCGTCTGATCCCGGCTGGTACTGGCTTTGCTTACCACGAGGCTCGTCACAAGAAGCGTAAGGCTGCTGCACAAGCTCCGGCGCCACAAGTGACGGCTGACGAGGCTGAGCAAAATCTGGCAGACCTTCTGAATGCGGCGGGCAGTTTCGACGCCGAGTAATATCAGAACGATGCACTATTCAAGGGCCCTGCGGGGCCCTTTGTTATTTTGTGCTCGTGAAGCAGTGATGCTTTGATGGTGAGCGAGGCTTGACTCTGCCGCCGAGACAGCGAAAACTTCACCGCGTATTTTCCCGTCGCGGCGGGTTTTGTGTGAGTAAGCAAGGAGCATACAGATGCAAAAAGAAGTCATCAGTACCAATCAGGCCCCGGCGGCGATTGGTCCTTACGTGCAAGCGACTCGTTTGGGCGATCTGGTTTTCACATCTGGCCAAATCCCGCTCGATCCGGCGACGATGGAATTAGTCACGGGGAGCGTTGAGGTTCAAGCTGAGCAAGTGATGAAGAACCTGCTGGCCATTCTGACCGCCGCTGGCGCCACCGCGCAGAGTGTGGTGAAGACCACCTGTTTCTTGAAAAATATGGAAGATTTTGTCGCGTTCAATGGTGTTTATGCCAAGTATCTGGGCGAAGCGGCTCCAGCTCGCTCCTGTGTCGAAGTGGCTCGTTTGCCCAAAGACGTGCTAGTCGAAGTGGAAGCGATTGCCTACGTCGTTCGCTAGTCTCGGGGGTTTGTTATGGCATTGAGTTTTGCGCTACTGGTCTGTGGCGCGCCTTATGGCACCGAGTCGGCTGCGCAGGCCTATCTGTTTGCCCGTGAGCTGCTCGTTCAGGGACACACCCTGAAAAAGGTGTTTTTCTATCAAGAGGGCGTGCTCAATGCCAATTTCCTCACTAGCCCCGCCAGTGATGAGCAAAACTTGGTGGCGGCTTGGGTCTCGTTGGCCCGTGAACACGCGGTCGAACTGGATGTCTGCGTCGCAGCGGCCTTGCGCCGGGGAGTCCTGGATGGTGATGAAGCTCATTTGGCCGGTTTGAGCGTGGCCAATGTCGAGGCTCCCTTCGTACTTTCCGGGCTTGGACAGCTAGCCGAGGCAGCCCTCGGTGTAGATCGACTGGTTCAGTTTTAAGGAGTGGCTATGCACCAGATTGCTGTCCTGTTTCGCACTGCCCCCCATGGCTCGGCGGCTGGCCGGGAAGGGCTCGATGCCGTATTGGCTTGTTCGGCTCTGACCGATGAAGTAGCGCTATTTTTCCTCGGCGATGGGGTGTATCAGCTGATTGCTGGTCAGCAGCCCGCTGCAATTTTGGGACGAGACTATACTCCGACATTCAAGATGTTGGCATTGTATGACGTCGAACAGGTGTATGTGTGTACCGAGTCGCTGCAAGAGCGGGAGCTAAGCACGGAACAGTTATTGATTCCGGCGCAAGTCATTAGCCGCCAGGATCTCCAGGCCCAGTTGCAGGATTCTGCAGTTCGTCTGGTTTTTTGAGGATTGAGCCATGTTGCACATTGTTCGCCAGTCACCCTTTGATAGCCGAGTTCTTGATGAGTGCCTGAATTTGATCGCCCCGAGTGATAGCCTACTGCTGGTGCAAGATGCCGTGATCGCTGCTTGTGTGTCAGATCCCGTATCTCGTCTGCAGACTGCAGGGGTGCCGATCTACGTGTTGGCCGAAGATTTACTGGCCCGCGGTTTATGCCCTATGGCGGGTGAGATAGTCGATATGGCGGCATTTGTGCGCCTGGTTGTCGAGCAGGGCTCGCCGCTGCGCTGGTGATTGATCATGAATGCAGATCACCACCTGGATCACTAAATCGTCACTTCCCATCTATACTCTGTGAGTTTCGCGCCGCTTTTCGATGGCTTTGTGATCACGCTCTGTATAAATCTTGACTCACCTAGCACATGCGCATAGAATTTCGCGTCCCCGTGTCTGCGGGGAGGATTTTTCATATGTTTGTAAAGCTATTAGGAGCTTTTTGATGGCAACTATTAACCAGCTGGTTCGTAAGCCGCGCGTTAAGCAAGTTGTGAAAAGCACCGTTCCAGCCCTGGATGCGTGCCCACAGAAGCGTGGCGTGTGTACTCGCGTATACACTACCACCCCCAAGAAGCCGAACTCCGCTCTGCGTAAAGTATGTCGCGTTCGTCTGACCAATGGTTTTGAAGTCACCTCCTATATCGGCGGTGAAGGTCACAACCTGCAAGAGCACTCTGTAGTGCTGATCCGTGGCGGTCGTGTTAAGGACCTCCCGGGTGTGCGTTATCACACTGTTCGTGGTGCGCTGGACTGTGCCGGTGTTAAAGACCGTAAGCAATCCCGCTCCAAGTATGGCGTGAAGAAGCCTAAGTCTTAATGGATTCCTCCGTTAAGTAAGGCCAAACGTTAATTACGTTATTTAGAAAATTTATATTTTCTAGTTTTGGGTAAAACCTGAAGTTACGAGGAATACAAAATGCCAAGACGTCGCGTTGTTGGTCAGCGTAAAATTCTGCCGGATCCCAAGTTCGGATCTGAGCTGCTGGCTAAGTTCATTAACGTCGTAATGGTTGACGGCAAAAAGTCCGTCTCCGAAAGCATCGTTTACGGTGCGCTGGATATTATCGCTACCAAGAGCGGTAAAGATCACCTGGCTATCTTTGAAGAAGCCCTGGATCACATTCGTCCGACCGTCGAAGTTAAATCTCGTCGTGTTGGCGGTTCTACTTATCAAGTTCCAGTAGAAGTTCGTCCTGTGCGTCGTAACGCACTGGCAATGCGCTGGTTGGTAGAAGCTGCCCGCAAGCGTGGTGAAAAATCTATGGCTCAGCGCCTGGCAGGTGAACTGCTGGATGCTGCTGACAACAAGGGTTCCGCTGTCAAGAAGCGTGAAGACGTGCATCGTATGGCCGAAGCCAACAAGGCATTCGCTCATTACCGTTGGTAATCCGACTGTGCAGGCCCTCGGGTCTGCACAATTTTTCATTATCTAAGGTTTAACCTTAGTAAGAGGATATCTATCGTGGCTCGTGCAACACCTATTGAGCGTTACCGCAACATTGGTATCAGTGCTCACATCGACGCTGGTAAGACTACCACTACTGAACGTGTCCTTTTCTACACCGGTGTTAGCCATAAGATCGGTGAAGTGCATGATGGCGCCGCCACCATGGACTGGATGGAACAGGAACAAGAACGTGGTATCACCATTACTTCTGCTGCCACCACCTGTTTCTGGAGTGGTATGGGCAAGCAGTTCCAACCGCACCGTATTAACATCATCGATACCCCCGGTCACGTTGACTTCACCATCGAAGTAGAACGCTCCATGCGTGTGCTCGACGGTGCCGTCATGGTGTACTGTGCTGTCGGTGGTGTACAACCTCAGTCTGAAACCGTATGGCGTCAGGCGAATAAGTACAAGGTTCCGCGTATTGCCTTCATCAACAAGATGGACCGTACCGGTGCTAACTTCTTGCGTGCCGTTGAACAGATCAAGTCCCGTCTGAAGGGCAATCCTGTTCCGCTGCAACTGCCGATCGGCGCTGAAGACAACTTCAAGGGCGTCATCGACCTGATCAAGATGAAAGCCATCAACTGGAGCGAAGCCGACCAAGGTGTGACCTTCAACTACGAAGATATCCCGGCTGAGTTGCAAGATGCTGCCGACGAATGGCATCAGAAGCTGATCGAAGCTGCAGCTGAAGCTTCAGAAGAGCTGATGGAAAAATACCTCGGTGGCGAAGAGTTCTCTGAAGTTGAACTGAAAGCTGCCCTGCGTCAGCGTGCGCTGAACAACGAAATCATCCTGGTTACCTGTGGTTCTGCCTTCAAGAACAAGGGTGTACAAGCGATGCTGGACGCCGTAGTTGAATACCTGCCGGCTCCGACTGATATCGCGGCTATCGCGGGTCAACTGGAAGACGGTACCCCGGCTGAGCGTCATGCTGATGATAACGAGCCGTTCTCTGCTCTGGCATTCAAGATCGCGACCGACCCGTTTGTTGGTAACCTGACCTTCTTCCGTTGCTACTCCGGTGTTGTGAACTCTGGTGACAGCGTACTGAACTCCGTGAAGGGCAAGCGTGACCGTATCGGCCGTATCGTCCAGATGCACGCGAACAAGCGTGACGAAATCAAGGAAGTTCGCGCTGGTGACATCGCGGCGGCCATCGGTCTGAAGGACGTTACCACAGGTGATACCCTGTGTGCTGAGAACGCCCCGATCATCCTCGAGCGTATGGAATTCCCAGAACCGGTTATCTCTGTAGCCGTTGAGCCGAAGACCAAGGCTGACCAAGAGAAGATGGGTCTGGCGTTGGGTCGTCTGGCTCAGGAAGATCCGTCATTCCGCGTATGGACTGACGAAGAATCCAGCCAAACCATCATCGCGGGCATGGGCGAACTTCACCTGGAAATCATCGTTGACCGTATGCGTCGCGAATTCAAGGTGGAAGCCAACGTTGGTAAGCCGCAGGTTGCCTACCGTGAAACCGTGCGTGCCAAGGTTGCCGATATCACTGGTAAGCATGCCAAGCAATCTGGTGGTCGTGGTCAGTTCGGTCACGTCGTGATCGATATGTACCCGCTGGAAGAAGGCAAGGGTTACGAGTTTGTTAACGACATCAAGGGTGGTGTGATTCCTGGTGAATTCATCCCTGGCGTTGACAAGGGTATCCGTGAGCAGTTGAAGTCTGGTCCTCTGGCTGGTTACCCAGTTGTGGACGTTGGTGTTCGTCTGCACTTCGGTTCTTACCATGACGTTGACTCCTCTGAACTGGCGTTTAAGATCGCTGCTTCTATGGCGTTCAAGTCTGCATTCATGCAAGCTCAACCAGTTCTGCTTGAGCCAGTCATGAAGGTCGAAGTCGAGACCCCAGAAGACTACATGGGTGATGTAATCGGTGACTTGAACCGTCGTCGCGGTATCATCGAAGGCATGGAAGATGGCCCGTCTGGCAAGATCGTTCGCGCTCTGGTGCCGTTGGCTGAAATGTTCGGTTATGCGACCGATCTGCGTTCTGCCACCCAAGGCCGTGCTTCCTACGCAATGGAATTCGGCAAGTATGCCGAAACTCCAAACAACATCGCTCAAGCGGTGATCGAAGCGCGTCAATCTAAGTAATTTACGTAAGTAATCACCGCTCACCGTCGAGGTGAGCGGCTCTAACATAGGAAGGACAACGTCGTGTCTAAAGAAAAATTTGAACGTACAAAACCCCACGTTAACGTAGGTACTATCGGCCACGTTGACCACGGTAAGACCACCCTGACTGCCGCCATCACCGCAGTGCTGGCCAAGACCTACGGCGGTAAGGCCTTCGCTTTCGACCAAATCGACAAGGCGCCGGAAGAAAAGGCTCGTGGTATCACCATCAACACCTCTCACGTTGAATACGACACCCCGGCACGTCACTACGCACACGTTGACTGCCCAGGCCACGCCGACTACGTGAAGAACATGATCACCGGTGCTGCTCAAATGGACGGCGCTATCCTGGTTGTTGCTGCGACTGACGGCCCGATGCCGCAAACTCGTGAGCACATCCTGCTGGGTCGCCAAGTAGGCGTACCGTACATCATCGTGTTCCTGAACAAGTGCGACATGGTTGATGACGAAGAGCTGCTGGATCTGGTCGAGATGGAAGTTCGTGAACTGCTGTCCGAGTACAACTTCCCAGGCGACGATACCCCGATCATCCGTGGCTCCGCGCTGAAGGCGCTGGAAGGCGACGCGGCATGGGAAGGCAAGATCATCGAACTGGCTGCTGCACTGGATTCTTACATTCCTGAGCCAGAGCGTGCGATCGACCAGCCGTTCCTGCTGCCAATCGAAGACGTATTCTCTATCGCTGGCCGTGGTACCGTAGTAACTGGTCGTGTAGAGCGCGGCGTAGTGAAGGTAGGTGAAGAAGTATCTATCGTTGGTATCAAGGAAACCACCAAGACCACTTGTACTGGCGTAGAAATGTTCCGCAAGCTGCTGGACGAAGGCCGTGCTGGTGAGAACGTTGGTGTTCTGCTGCGTGGTATCAAGCGTGAAGACGTAGAGCGTGGTCAAGTACTGGCCAAGCCGGGCACCATCACCCCGCACACCAAGTTTGAATCTGAAGTGTACGTTCTGTCCAAGGAAGAAGGTGGTCGTCATACTCCGTTCTTCAAGGGCTACCGTCCGCAGTTCTACTTCCGTACCACCGACGTAACTGGCACCATCGAACTGCCGGAAGGCGTAGAAATGGTAATGCCAGGCGACAACATCAAGATGGTTGTCACGCTGATCTGCCCGATCGCGATGGACGACGGTCTGCGTTTCGCAATCCGTGAAGGTGGCCGTACAGTAGGCGCCGGCGTTGTTGCCAAGGTTATCGAATAATATCGATTAACTGCGCAAACAGAAAAAGGGCGACTTCGGTCGCCCTTTTTATTTCGCTCCTGTATCGAGAGTTTGTGGTTTAGTGGAGGCTTGGAGCTTAGAGGTTGGCGATTTCAGCCAACACCTGCGGCAACCAAGAGGCTAAGCGCTGATCGGTTAGTTCATATTGGCTGGTTTCATCCAGTGCCAGACCTACGAAAAATCGACCATCATCGACCAGAGCTTTCGAGGCCTCAAAGTCGTACCCCTCATTCGGCCAGTAGCCCACAATCTGGCAGCCCCGTGCCAGCAGTTTGTCGTGGAGTAGGCCCATGGCATCAAGAAACCACTCGCCATAGCCGAGTTGATCCCCCAAGCCGAATAAGGCGACTACTTTGCCGTGAAGATCTATGGTATCGATAGCATCCCAACTGGCCAGCCAATCCTCCTGGATTTCGCCGAAATCCCAAGTCGAGATCCCGAGCATCAGGATTTGGTAGTCCGTCATTTGTTGAATGGGAGTCTGTTTCAAATTGTGCAAACGAACGTGATCAGCCCCCAGCAATGCCTGGATTTTCTCCGCCACCATCTCGGTATAACAGGTACTGGAGCCGTAAAAGAGACCTATCGTCATTGCAAAAATACCGCGCGAAGTGGAAAGGACAAAATAGTAACAAAAGCGCGGATGGCTCAATAGCTCGTTTGCTATTTCTTGTTGTTGTCAAACAGGTGGCTGAAACGCTCGTAGATAAGGTCCCGCTCTTCCGGGGGCAGTTGGTAAAAATAGTGGGTAAATAAGCGTAAGAGCTGGGATCTGTTCATGCCGTCGTTTTCGGCGATTAATTTCAGGTGGTCGATGCATTCCAGACTCATGGAGTAGGTGGCTTTTTTGAATACAGCCTTAAGATCGTTGCTAGTTTCCTGCTCCGGGACTTTTGTGCCGGGTTGGTTTTCATTTTGACGCGGAGTCCCGGGAAGCACTATCTGCCGGGAGTGCCCCAATGCATAGAGCTCAGCATCATTGATGAACTCATCCAGGGTGATGGGGGTGTTTGCAACATCAGTCTGGGGCGTTTTCTTCTTCAGGTCAGACAAGCCCATAGTATTTCCTATAAATTCAGAAACTCTTTGGCGATAACCCGGATCTCTTCCGCTGCTTTTCCACCCGGTTCAATTTCCATGACTGAAAGTCCGCGCTCCTCACTATCGTCATATACATTGCGACTATAGATAATGGCATTCAACACATTGACGCAGTAGGAGGCGCAGACCTCTTTGGCCTCCAGGATCCGTTTGGCCTGATTCGGCAGTGATGGACACTGGGTCATGACCACTGCCGCGTTCAGCGTCGGGTTAACCATTTTGCAGGTGGTGATGATGTCTTCCATATGTGGCAGCGTCTTGAGGTCACGCCGTTTCGGCCGCAGTGGAATAAGGGCATGGGAGGCTACGGACATGGAGGAGCGCAATGCCCGGTTATCTTGCCCGCCGCAATCCACCACCACGAAATCATAACGGGTCTTCAGGCTGAGCAGATCCTCCCGGATGTTGCCATAGAGTTGCACACAATTGATGGAAGGGAGGTCGGTATTGTCTTTTCGCTCCTGGATCCAGTCTGATGTGGTGCGCTGAGGATCGCAGTCGACCAGCAGAACCTCGCCGTTATAGTGAGTTCTGAAATAGACTGCTAGGTTTTGTGCCAGACAGCTCTTGCCGCTGCCACCTTTTTCGCCGCCGACCAGAACAATCATATGGCACCACCTCGAATGGGTTCAAAAACCATGGACCTGGATGGCTTGAGTATAGATAAAGAATACTGATTTTGTGGTGGAGGAGAGAGAAGGCCAATCTAACGATTGGCCTTGTGATCCGGTTCAGAAATTGGCGCTGACAATCTCCTTGGTAAATGATTTTTCACAGTATTTACACTTCATCCGCACATCACCCTTCACCTCCCGTACGCTAAAGCCGCTGGCTACCGGTTCGCTATGACTGATGCAGTTGGAGTTGGGACAGGCAAATACGCCATTGATCTGCTCGGGCAAACGCAGTTGATGTTTCTTGACCACCCGGAAGTCTTCGATGATGTTGACCGTGGCATTGGGGGCAAACAGGGCGAGCTGATTTGCTTGTCCCTCGGTGAGGAGGGTGTTCTCAACTTTGATCAGGTCCTTGGCTACCAGGGCGGCAGATGGCAGGTTCAGACCAACGGTAATGCGTTCACGGGTATCCAGCAGGTGGAAAAGCTTTAGGATCTTGATGCCCTGGCCGGCCGGAATATGATCGATCACGGAACCGTTACGAATGGCCTCAACCTGGAGTTGTTTTTTCTCGGACATGGATGTGCTCCTTACACGATTTCGTTGAGAACCAGAGCCAGCAGAGCCTGGCGGGCATAAACCCCGTTTTCCGCCTGTTCGAAGTAATAGGCATACGGCGTGCTGTCGACATCGATGTGAATTTCATCGACTCGTGGCAGAGGATGCAGAATTTTCAGATTTGGCTTGGCCGCCTGCAGCGTGTCTGTGGTCAGAATATATTTGGCTGCTATGTGTTTATACTCGGTCTCGTCAAACCGCTCTTTCTGCACTCGGGTCATATAGAGGATATCTAGTTCGGGGATGATCTCTTCGAGCTGCTCATGGATGCTGTACTGAATGTCACGCTCTTCCAGCTCTTCGCAGATGTAATCGGGCATGGCGAGCATCTCTGGAGAGACAAAGTAGAGGCGGGCGCCGAACAGGCTCAGCGCCTGAGCGAGCGAGTGCACGGTGCGGCCATATTTCAGGTCGCCAACGAAGGCAACTTTCAATCCATCCAGCGTGCCCTGGGTTTCGTACAGAGTGAATAGATCGAGCAGTGTCTGTGTCGGATGCTGGTTCGAACCATCACCAGCATTGATCACCGGTACCCGGGAGAACTCGGCTGCTAGACGCGCAGCGCCCTCCTGAGGATGTCGAATCACGAAGGCATCGGTATAGGAGGTAATAATGCGCACTGAATCGGCCAGCGTTTCCCCCTTCTTGGCCAATGAGGTATTGCCGGCATCGGCAAAGCCGATGATAGAGCCGCCGAGGCGTTGGGCCGCAGTCTCGAACGACAAGCGGGTGCGTGTTGAGGCCTCGAAGAAGCAGCTGGCAACCAGCTTGTTGCACAGCAGATCATGGCGCGGCTCGGCTTTGAGTCTGCTGGCGGTTTGCACGACCAACTCCAGCTCGGGACGCGTTAGATCGGAGATAGAGATGATGTGCTTTTGGTACAGGGGGTTGGCCATCGTCTGATTTCCCTTAGATATCGGTCATACGGACAGAAAAAAGCCCCAATAGACGGGGCTTTTTCATGGGTTCTGTGCTGATCAGGAATGGATGGCAGCCACGCAGATAAACGTGGTGAGCTGGCGGGAAGATAGCGCGAGGTGCCATGCTGTTTCCTTATCCTTGAATCAGGGCGCATGGATTATAGAGCAACGCGGCTGGCATGTTAATTCAACCCGCCGGGAAAATGCGGTAATGGCGAGAGAATGCGCGGATGGTCACTTTTTGCTTATTTGTTGCGCACTTGCACGCGAACAACAGAAAAAGGGCTTTACCTTTGAAGGTCAGTTTGTATAATTCGCCTCGTTGAATGCAGGGGCGTAGTTCCAATTGGTAGAACAGCGGTCTCCAAAACCGATGGTTGGGGGTTCGAATCCCTCCGCCCCTGCCAACACAAATTCGTAGAAACCCGCCTCTGGCGGGTTTTTGCATTTCTGGCCAGCATATGTGTTGCTGGTGTCGACTTAATGCAAGCGGCGGAGCAGGCGCCCCTGCAGGCCGGTATCAAATCGCCACACCGCATCGAAAATCTTCATCAGTGCCGGCTTACCGTGACGGGAGAGCGCTACGGCATTGAACCTGTTTCCCTTCTCCTTGATATCTCTTACCTGTTCCAGCATTTCAACCGGTAGACGTTGAGCGATAAAGTCGGAGAGCACAATCGCATCGGCATTGGCGTACTCGTCTGCCTGCATCCGGTTCAGCATCTGGGCAAAACAAGGGGTTAGGTCAGTGCCCCCCTTGAAGCTGCAGCCAAGAAAGTTGAGTGCCTCTTGTAACCCCTCTGGTCCGGTCAACTCATAACTCACCACATCGGTGGAAAAGAGCTGCACGATACAGCCCCGCCCTTCATTGAGCGCGATTTGCAGTAAGGCAAAGCAAAAGGCCTTGGCTGTCTCCTCTGGATAACCACTCATGGAGCCGGAGGTATCGATACAAATAATAAACGGGCCTTTGGGGAGCTGATTTTCGCCTTGCACATAACGTTCGCTCTGGATCCGCTGTGGGCTGCGGCTTTGGCCCATGAAGTGGTAATTCAGCAAGCGTTGCTCAGCCAGATGCTTGTAGAAGATGGTCTCCAGCTCCGGATTGGCCAGTAACATGGCTTCGCTGGGGAGTAAGCGATTGAGCTGGTTGCTCTGGTGTATCCCCACAAGGTCATCTGGGATCCGATCCCGCTGTTCATATTGCAGGGCAGTTGTCTCAATGGTGTGCAACTGGCTGGTGGCTTCGCTCTCCTGGCGCGCGGATCGCCCGAGCTCGGCGGCAATGCGCTGAAGCTCCGGGTTGCGGGCCAAGAATTTGGCATAGTGACGCAGGCGGCGGCTATCGCCTTGGAGCATGGTCGCCGCACTCAGATCCCAAAGTGTCCCGGGATCCTTCATGTCGAGCGCCTCCTCGACCTCGCTGGTGATCTCCATGCGCTTCTCCAGCTCTTTGAGCATCCGATCACGTTCTTGTTCAGCCATTTCCAGCTCGATGCACATGATCCGGTTCACCAGGGTATCGCGCCACTTGCGCAAAAACAGTTGCTTGCGTAGGTGGGGATTGGTTTCTTTGAGATTCTCCAGCAGGCTAATGGCCTCTGGGTGGAAGGCGCTGGTCTTGGCCAGTTGGCAGAGCAGACGTGACTCATGGCCGCGGAACTGTTCGGCCGGGAGGGTCAGCGTTTCCTGATACAGCAAAAATTCGGTTTCCAACTCGACTGGTGCCGGCCTATGTTGCACCTCGCTATTCAGACCGCGTCCCCAGCGTTGCAATTGCTCGCGGATCTGCTGCTCGAACTTGGGTTTGGCCTGCAAAAAACCGGTGATCTGGGGTGAGGCCATAAAACTGCTCACCATATCCTTGAGGATATCCGCCTCATTCAAGGACAACAGAGTCGCTATGGTATGCAGCTCAACCATCACTGGCCTCCCGCATTTTGTAACAAGTTGTCGAGTGCCTCGCGAGCCTCGTCCAGCAGTTGCAACAGGGCGTCATCTTTTTGTGTCAATTGCAGCAGACTCTCTTCAATCTGCAACAGCCATTCCTGACCTAAAAACAGATGTGGGCATTGACTGGTAAAGGTGTTGCGTTGCTGCTGGATCTCGCGCAGTAACTCGCGGCGTTGGGTATACAAGGCCTCGAGCTTTTCCAGCCAGCGCTGGGATTGCCATTGCGGGATGCCTCCCGGTCGGGCTATCGCCACTGGAATGGCACGGTGGGCCGCATCGCGAGCCATCAGTTGCTGCTTCTGATCGACATCCAGGGTCAGGGCGGTCAGGTGTTGATCGGCATGCAAGTGCACCTGAACCTCACCGCCATGGCTGAGCCAGCGCAACAGTTCAGCTCGACCGAGGCTGGCATAGCGAGTCGCGCGCTCCGGTTGTTTGGGATCCAGCTGGCAGGGGGCCAAAAACAATAAACGGAAGATCGATAGATGCGGATCCAGCCCCGAGCCCTTGAAGTCGATATGCCAGGCTGGCGTCTCGCGCTTGAACAGGCGATTCTCTCGCGGCTCCAGTTGACAGCTGAGTTCGTGGGCCAACTCTTCATGGAAGTGTTGAAGCTCCTGACGCAACCGTTGCTGCATGAAGCCGAGCCGCTCTTGTGCAAAAGCGTGCAAACGGGCGTAGTCCGAGAGTTGCTGCGTGATCTGCTCGCGGGCGTAAAGGTCGTGCCACAGGCAATCCTTCAACAGCAGGAGATCGAGCGGCACTATCTGCTGACGGCCATTAAAGAAGGCACTGGCCTGCAGTAGACGTAACGCCTTCTTCCAACGGCGATCGGAGACATACAGCGACTGTTGATGCTCGGCGTGTTCCGCGTTATTCAGCAGATTCAGGCGCTCTCGCAACTGAAACAGTTGCTCGAACATGGCGTCACTCAAGCCCACTTGAGAGAGAGTCTGTTGCCAGCCTGAATATTCGTCATCGTCGATTTTCAAGATGGCTGGGACCGGGTCCTGGGCCGGATCCTGACGGCTAGTCAACATGGCGCGAAAGTTCTGCTTATCCTGGATCCGATCCAGCCAAAGGCGAAGTAGCATGCGGTCATAGAGTGCTTCGAGGCCACTATCGGCTTGCGGTAATTCGTTGGAGGCGGTGACCAGTAGGCGCATAGGGACGGCCACTTCTTTCTCGCCGTTACGGAATCTGTGCTCGTTAATGACGGTCAGCAAGGTATTGAGGATCGCCGGGCCGGCCTTCCAGATTTCATCCAGAAACACCACTTCAGCATCCGGTAGATAGCCCTCTGTCAATCGCAGGTAGCGGCCTTCATCTTTGAGAGCCTGGATCGAGAGCGGCCCGAATACCTCTTCAGGGGTGGAGAACCGGGTCATCAGATATTCGAACGGGCGGCTGTCGCGGAAGGCGCAGATCAGGCGGCGGGCGATCAGACTCTTGGCGATGCCGGGAGGACCGAGCATGAACACGCTCTCACCGGCGAGAGCGGCGAGCAGGCATAAGCGAATGGTATCTTTGCGCTCATAGAGACCGATGGACAGTGCATCGATCAGTTTGCCAATTCGATCCTGAAGTGTTTTGCCGCTCATGTCGCGGTTATCCCATAGTACATGCTTGCAGTATGCTGCCCCGGGAAGCGTGAGGAAGGACAGCCCCTTGCTCGGGCTCACAGAAGCAGAGCCAATGGTGCTAATTGTTGTGATTAGTCTCACAAACGCAAGGGGATTCTGCATTTATAGCGGCAAAATTACTCACTCGGAAGTTGGAACCATCAGTTCGACGTCGGCGGATGGTAAACTCCGGCAGTCATTCGTCAATGAGCAAGCAAGAGGAGATGAGTGCTATGGATACCCGACGTTTGGCATTGTTCAAACCTTTGGGTTTGCTGGAGTGGCAGTTGCGTCGCCCTGAGTTGTTGGTGCTGCAGGGGCAACTGCCGGTCGTGGACTCCAAGGATAGTAGTACTGAGGGTTGGACACTCTGGCTGCTGGGCGAGAAACCGCGCTGGCTGGCGGATCTGTGCCGCCTGTTTCGTGTGCCTCCGTGCGCATGTCAGGCATGGGATCCTGGCATTCCAGTGGCTGCTCAGGATGTGGTGTTGGTTCTGGCACCCACAGCTTCTGCTGAGGCCTTATCTGGCCTGCCAGCGGTACAGTTGCTGGATGGTCGAAACGGAAAACGCCAACTATGGCAACAACTCTGTGCTTCTGGACGGTTGGCCGAGGCTATCGATGCTTGAATTTCGTGTTTTGAGTGTGCTGGATGTCCCTGCCATGTTGCCATTGGAGCAAGATGCTCATGCCTATCCCTGGTCTGAAACTGTGCTCAGAGCCAGTTTTGGCGAGCGTTATCGTAATGTTGGCGCCTGGTGGCAGGGGCAGCTGGTCGGCTTTTACGTTGCAGATGCTTTGTTGGATGAGAGCACGCTACACAATTTGTGTGTCGCTCCCAAATACCAGGGCCGGGGCTGGGGGCGGGCACTGTTAGCCCATTATTTGCAGCAAACTGCCACGGCGGGATGCCGTTGCTGGTGGTTGGAGGTCCGGCAGAGCAATATCCGGGCGCAGCAGCTCTATTTGCAGCAGGGATATCAGCAAATCGGGATCCGAAAAGGTTACTATCGCGGCGCTACCGGACCAGAAGATGCCTTGGTGATGCAGCGTGGTGAACGGCTGGATTAGAACTCAAGGTTTTTCGTAGCGGCTGGTGTGGAGTGCAGTGGATGGGGTGTATGTGTCAGCAAGGATGATGAACTGGCCACTGTGGATCCTGGCGATAGGGCTCGGCTCTTCATCGGCAGTAGCCAGCGTGTATAAGTATGTCGATGCGCAGGGCACGCTAAGCTATACCGATGATCTGGGTTTGGCGGCACCGTTTAAACCGCAAGAGATGGAATATCTGGACCCGGATCCGGACAAGGTAAAACTGCGATACACGGCCAGCGGTAATCTTTTTATCATCAACGAATTACATGGCCCAGTCACAGTGACTCTGCTCTTGAGTCAGCAGCTCGGCGTACAGAGCCACCGCGACTTACGTGAACCCATAGTGGTACCCGCTCGCTCGGAGCAGTTTGTCGATACGCTGCGCTATAGCGGTAGCGGACAGCTCGAGATCACCCACAGCTTCATCATTGGCATGCCCTCCCAGGTTCAGGATTCCGAGTTACAGCTGCCTTTTCGTGGCCGTTTTCGGGTCTCGCAAGGCTTCAACGGTGGTTATAGCCATCATCTACCCGGGAACCGTTATGCCATCGATGTCCCCATGCCAGAGGGAACCCCAGTCCTGGCGGCTCGGCCCGGCGTGGTGCTGGATATGAAGATGGGCTTTAGCGGTAATAGTCAGGATCCCGCGAGTCGGGCGCAAACCAATTACATCCGGCTGTTGCATGCCGATGGCACCATGACGGTTTATGCGCACCTGCGCACAGGAACGGCGCGAGTCAGCGCCGGCCAGAGTGTACATGTCGGAGATATGATTGCCGAGTCGGGCAATACCGGCTATAGCACGGCGCCACATCTGCACTTTGCCGTGCAACGCAATGATGGTCAGCGACTGGTGTCGATCCCTTTTCACATCCAGGGGCAGGTACCGACTCAGGGGAGTTGGTTGGGGTACTGACCCTGTTGCTGCCAACGGTGCAATGCCTGCTGTAGATGGTTGGCGTCCAGAGGTTGAGCGGCTGTCATCGGGTCGGCTGCCAAACTGAATGCGGTCAGATCGCGGTTAAAGTAGAGCGCCTGATAAGTGGAAGCAGCAGCACGCTCCAGGATCACTAGCGGGAGTTCGGCTTTCCCCCGGTACCGATCGATGAGCTGTGCGGTGGCCGGATCGGCATCCTGCTGCAAGCGGACCAGTTGCCAACTGCCCAGCTCCTGAATCAAAACCGGATCCTGCCAGAGTTGGAGTTCGAGTTGCTGGCAGCGCGGGCAGGCATTGCTCACCAGCAACAGCAGTCGTGGCTTGCCATTTTGTTGCCCGCGATAAACGGCCTGTTGGTAGCCTGCGGCATTGTATAGCCAGCCCGCGCTGGTTCCGGCGGGTTGGCCGTCCAGCATCAGCAGGGCACCAAGACAGGCCAGCAGCAACAGAAGTGCTCCGGCAATGGTCAACTTCATCGAATGCGAGATACTCGGCATAGTCTGATCTATCCTCGGCCGCTAATGAGTCACTATTCTGCGCCTCACGGCGGGCTTTTTCAAAAAGCTAACACCTGTACGCCAAAATATGGGATCCTGAAGCCCAAGGCCTATAATGAGTGTCTGTTTGGCCGTACAACTGTAAATAGATAGGTGAATCCTGATGCATGAGCTTCATTTGGTTCGAGTTTTTCGTACGCGAATCGAGGGATTGAAGAACAAAGCGGCGTTACGGGTCCAGCAGGATGGACAATGGCGCGATATCAGCTGGCAGGCCTTGGGCCACAGCATCGACTTCTTGGCCCAGGCGTTGATCCGCCTCGGTTTACAACCCCAGCAGATGGTGGGGATCTTTTCCCGCAATATGCCCGAATGGACCCAGGCTGATCTCGGCATCCTGGCGGCTCGCGGGGTGGTGGTACCTCTTTATCCGACCAATACCCTGGAACAGACCCGCTATATCGTGCGCGATGCCGGGATCCGTACCCTGTTTGTCGGCGAACAACCGCAGTTTGATCTGGCGTTGCAGCTGCTACAGGAAGGGGAGCTGGATCACATCATCTGTTTTGATGAGCAAGTGGACTTGCGTCAGTGCCCGCAAGCCATGCGTTTTGATGCCTTGCTGCAGTATGGCAATCATGAGCCGAGCATGACCGAATTGGCGCGTCGGGCGACCGAGTATCGCATGGACGATCTGTTGACCCTGGTTTACACCTCGGGTACCACAGGCGAGCCCAAAGGGGTGATGGTCGACTTCAACAATCTGGCGGCTGTGCTGGTGATGCACGATCAGCGGGTAACCGTCGGACACGATGATGTCTCCCTGGCGCTGTTGCCGCTGAGTCACGTCTATGAGCGTTACTGGAGTTACTACGTTCTCTACCGGGGGGCGGTCAATGTCTACATCCGGGATCCACAAGCGGTGATGTCGGTGTTGCACGATGTGCGTCCAACCGTGATGTGTGCTGTGCCCCGAGTCTACGAGAAAGCCTACAACATCATTCATGGTAAGGCCGATAGCGCCAATCCAGTACGTCGTCAGTTGTTCTATTGGGCTAAAGGCGTTGGGCTTAAGGCTCTCGAGGTGAAGCGCAGCGGGGAGTCGCTCGGGCTGTGGTTAGGGTTGCAATTCAAGTTGGCGGACAAGCTGCTGTTTTCGACCTTGCGTCAACGCTTTGGTGGCCGGGTGCGGTTTTTACCCGTGGGTGGTGCGCGCCTGGCAGACGAGATTAACCTGTTCTTCAACGCCGCCGGTCTGAACATCAAGTGCGGCTATGGTCTGACCGAAACCAGTGCCACGGTTTCTTGCCCGAATATCGATGATCTGGCGATCGGCACCATTGGCACGCCGCTGAACGGTTTGCAGATCCGTCTGGGTGACGACAAGGAGATCCAGGTCAAAGGCCCAACCGTGATGCGTGGTTACTACAACAAACCGGAGGAGACCGCCAAGGTCTTCACCGAGGATGGCTATTTCCGTACCGGGGATGCCGGAGATCTGGATGCACAGGGGCGTTTGCTATTTACCGAGCGACTCAAAGAGTTGATGAAGACCTCGAATGGCAAATATGTGGCGCCGCAGTTGGTCGAGGGGGCTTTGTCCCAGGATCGCTTCATCGAACAGATTGCTGTGATTGCCGATGCCCGGCACTTTGTCTCGGCACTGATTGTGCCCTGTTTCGAAGCGGTGGAAGAGTACGCTCGTTCGATTGGCTTGAATTGTCACAGCCAGGTGGAGTTGTTACGGCATGGCAAGGTGGTCGCCTTCTTCGAGGCCCGGATCAACGAATTGCAATCCGGTCTTGCCAAGTACGAGCAGGTGAAAAAGTTTACTCTGCTGTCGCGCCCCTTCTCGATGGAGAAGGGTGAGCTGACGCCGACCCTGAAGTTGCGCCGCAAGGCTATCGAGCAGGCATTCGGTGCCGAAATCGAGGCTATGTATCGCTAGATACCTGCGGGCTATGTTGCGCGTTGTAAGTGATCAGCACAACAAAGCCAACCGCGAGGTTGGCTTTGTTGCCTATGCTGGCCGTGACGACTCATTGTTTGACGCGGATCAGTTGTTGGGTATCGAAACCCATCTGTCGGGCCTGTTCGATAATCTGGTCGTATGTAGCGGGGGCCAGGGTAGGCGTGCGGGCCAGAAGCCAGAGATAGTCACGGTTTGGACCGCTGACCAGCGCGTACTGATAATCGGCTTCCAGTAGCAGGACGTTGTAGCCGCCATAGAAGGGGCCAAAAAAGCTCACTTTGAGGTGACCGACATCGGGGCTTGAGACGAACTTGGCGATACCTTCGGCTTGCTGCCACTTCTGCTGCGCTGGATCATAACCGCGATTGATGACCCGGATGCTGCCGTCCGGATCCAGGCTGTAGTGGGCGGTGACCCGTTCCAACCCGTGTTCGAAGGAGTGGTCGAGGCGGGCTATCTCATACCAGGTTCCCAGATAGCGTTGACCATCAAAGCCACTGACGGGGGTCAAGCCGTCGGGGGTGCCGCTGCAACCGGTTAACAGGAACAACATCAGGATCGATACTAGGCGCATAGTCAGCTCCTCAAACAAGGCTGAGTTGTTTACGTGTCATTGGTCGGTTTAGATCTTTTTTGCTAAAAATTTTTTATGAATAGAACAGAAAGTAGCAAATAGGGCGAATTTATTCTAACTGGTGCTAGCCGAAGCGTTTTTTTTCGCAAATATACCGGCTACAGTGTGAGACCCATTTTGTCGATGGCCCCGTTGTGGGTCATCGGGGAAGGTAGGATCGCGCGGCACAGGCCCTCGAAGACCGGCAGCAAGACCGGCTTTTCGGCATTGATGACCCCAGGAACAGGTGACTGGTCTGGTGTCAAAAGAGGGTAAAATTTGTTACAAATCATGCCCCGTACTGCCTTATACGTTAGTCGTGGTGATGCTGGTTGTCTCCACGCACGACTGTAGCACTCCCCAGTTGGTGTTACAGGTAATCGCGACCTTTATTCAATATCAGGGAATAGACATGCAGATTGGTATACCGAGAGAGAGTCTCGCCGGTGAAACTCGGGTGGCCGCCACCCCTGCCACCGTGGAGCAGCTGAAAAAGCTCGGCTTCGACGTGGCCGTCGAGTCTGGTGCCGGTGCTCTGGCCAGCTTTGATGATGCCGCCTTTGAAGCCGCAGGTGCTGTGGTGGTCGATACTGCCACCCTGTGGCAATCGCCGCTCATCTATAAGGTGAATGCGCCCTCCGAGGCCGAAATTGCCCTGTTGCAAGACGGCACTACCCTCGTCAGTTTCGTTTGGCCCGCTCAGAATCCTGACCTGGTGGCCAAACTCTCTGCCAAGAAGATCAATGTCCTGGCGATGGATATGGTGCCGCGGATCTCTCGCGCCCAGGCGCTGGATGCGCTCTCTTCCATGGCCAACATCGGCGGTTATCGCGCCGTGGTCGAAGCGGCCCATGCCTTTGGTCGTTTCTTTACCGGCCAAATCACCGCCGCCGGTAAGGTTCCTCCGGCCAAGGTGCTGGTCATCGGTGCCGGTGTCGCCGGTCTCGCGGCCATCGGGGCCGCTGGTTCGCTCGGCGCTATCGTCCGGGCGTTCGATACTCGCCTGGAAGTAGCCGAGCAGATCGAATCCATGGGTGGTCAGTTCCTGAAACTCGACTTCAGCAATGAAGAAGGCGGCTCCTCCGACGGTTACGCCAAGGTGATGTCCGAAGAGTTCATCGCCGCCGAAATGGCGCTGTTCGCCGAACAGGCCAAGGAAGTGGATATCATCATCACCACAGCCCTGATCCCGGGCAAGCCGGCTCCCAAGCTCATCACCCAGGAGATGGTCGATAGCATGAAGCCGGGCTCGGTCATCGTCGATCTGGCCTCTGCGGCCGGTGGTAACTGTGAATACACGGTACCGGGTGAGCTGATTACCACCGCCAGTGGCGTGAAGGTGATCGGTTATACCGACCTGCCGGGCCGCCTGCCGACTCAGTCGTCCCAGCTGTATGCTACCAACCTGGTGAATCTGACCAAGCTGCTGTCCAAGGAAAAAGACGGCACCATCGATATCAACTTCGAGGATGTGGTGCTGCGCAACATGAGCGTAGTGCGTGACGGCGAAGTGACCTTCCCGCCGCCTGCCATCAGCGTCTCGGCTGCGCCGAAGAAGGAAGCCGCCGCTGCTCCTGTAGCCAAAGAGCCCAAGCAGCCCTCGAAGCTGAAATACTGGTTGGCAGCCGCAGGCATTGCCGGTTTCGGTTGGGTAGGCCATGTGGCACCACCGGAGTTTTTGTCACACTTCACCGTCTTTATTCTGGCGTGCGTAGTCGGTTACTACGTGGTCTGGAACGTCACCCATTCGCTGCATACACCGCTGATGTCGGTCACTAATGCCATCTCCGGCATTATCGTGGTCGGCGCACTGCTGCAGATCGGCGCGGGTTCGGGGTTGATTGCGGCGCTGGCGTTTGTCGCCGTGCTGATTGCAACCATCAATATCGTGGGTGGCTTCACCGTGACCCACCGTATGCTCAAGATGTTCCGTAAGGATTAAGGGGAAAACACCATGTCTCAAGGATTGGCCACGGCATCCTATATTATCGCTGCCGTACTGTTCATCCTGAGCCTCGCCGGGCTCTCCAGGCAGGAAACTGCCAAATACGGTAACTGGTTCGGTATCGTCGGTATGGCGATTGCCCTGATCGCGACGATTGCCAGCCCCAGCGTGAGCGGCGTTGTCTACATTCTGATTGCCATGGCGATTGGCGGTGCAGTGGGTGCTCGTCTGGCGCTGAAGGTCGAGATGACCCAGATGCCGGAACTGGTCGCTATTCTGCACAGCTTCGTCGGTCTGGCGGCGGTGCTGGTGGGCTTCAATAGCTTCATCGAATTGTTGCCAGCCGATGCCGCGGCACAACTGGTTCTGCCACTCTCCGGCAGTCCGGAAGAGATACTGGCGGCCGCGCAACAAGCCATCGCCCAATTGGCAAACCAGCAAGGGGGGCATTCCGGACACCTGGTCGGTGCCATGCTGAACATTCACCTGACCGAAATCTTTCTCGGCGTGTTTATCGGCGCTGTTACCTTTACCGGCTCCATCGTCGCCTTCGGCAAGCTCAATGGCATTATCAGCTCCAAGCCGCTGAACCTGCCCCACAAGCATAAGCTGAATCTGCTGGCTGCGGTCGTATCTCTCGTTTTGATGGTGTATTTCGTCAATGTGGGGGGCTCGACCTGGGCTATCCTGCTGATGACACTGATTGCTCTGGCCTTCGGTTGGCATCTGGTCTCTTCCATCGGCGGCGCCGACATGCCGGTGGTGGTCTCCATGCTCAACTCCTACTCCGGTTGGGCAGCGGCAGCGGCGGGCTTCATGCTCTCCAACGACCTGCTGATCGTCACCGGTGCGCTGGTGGGCTCTTCCGGTGCCATTCTGTCGTACATCATGTGCAAGGCGATGAATCGTTCTTTCATTTCGGTGATCGCCGGTGGTTTTGGCACCGATGGCGCTAGCTCCTCCGCGTCAGATGAAGAGATGGGTGAGTATCGCGAGATGAAGCCGGAAGATGTGGCGGATCTGCTGAAGAACTCCAGCTCCGTCATCATTACCCCGGGTTACGGCATGGCGGTCGCCCAGGCCCAGTATCCGGTGGCGGAAATCACCCAGAAGCTGCGGGATCGCGGCATCAAGGTGCGCTTCGGTATTCACCCGGTGGCTGGTCGTCTGCCTGGTCATATGAACGTGCTGCTGGCCGAAGCCAAGGTACCGTACGATATCGTGCTGGAGATGGACGAGATCAATGAGGACTTCGCCGATACCGATACCGTGCTGGTGATCGGTGCCAACGACACCGTGAATCCGGCGGCGATGGAAGATCCGGGCAGCCCGATCGCCGGCATGCCGGTGCTGGAAGTGTGGAAGGCGCAGAATGTCATCGTGTTCAAGCGCTCGATGAATACCGGTTACGCCGGGGTGCAGAATCCGCTGTTCTTCAAGGAGAACTCCCACATGTGCTTTGGCGATGCCAAGGGTACGGTGGAGAACATTCTCAAGGCCCTGTAATTCGGCAATTGAGTCACCAAGGGAGGCATGAATGCCTCCTTTTTTTTACTCTGCTGGCCAGATCATTTCTGGGGGAAATCCCGAGGGGTGGCCATCAATGTATGCATCGTAGGTGGTCCTGCGGATAAATAAATTCGACCACTGACAGTGGCAGGATATGATGCGCGCGGTTATTGGAGTCAACTCATGGAGTTCGTTAAATGCGTGTTCGCGGATTGTTGAAAGTTGTACTGGTGAGTCTGTTGCTCAGTGGTTGTGTTGCGCCTCTGCTGGCCGGAGCTCAGAGTCAATTGATGTGGGCATTGCTCAAACCGCTGGTCGGTTTTGATCCGAACGAGGTAGATCTGTTCGAACAGCCGTTGATCAAGGATCGGATGCAGCCTTTACTGGGTGAGCATTATGGTACCGCGGTGACGCTGTTGAAGACGGCAGACGAGATCCAGCAAGAAGGCCCGCTGTTTTATGTGCTTTCCAAAAATCCGGTAACAGGTCCTTTGGCCGATAAAGCTGGTTTTGTCTGGAACTCGCAAACCAATCAAATGGCGGTGCTGTTACAGCAACAAGGTAAGTCCGCCGTGTTCAGTGAGCCATTGGCGAATGCCGCCACAGAAACCACGGGCGCTGCCGCAGCAGTCCCGGTTTGGCCACAGGCCATGCAGGCTCTTTTGACTCCGGCCTCCATGCAGCAACAAATCCAGGATCAGGCCGCTACTGGGGTACAGGGCCAGGCCCAACCCGTGACAGAGGCGGCTGGCAAGGCACTCTCGTCTGCGAGCTCGGCGGCCACTGCAACGGCCAACTAGTTCGGGGTATCGGTCGCCAGTTGGGGGGGGCAGGAAAGAGGTTCGCGGGCTGACTCGATGCGATTGCGACCTTGCGACTTCGCCTGATACAGGGCTTGATCGGCACGAGCAAAGAGCTCGCTGACTTCAACAGTCTCCGGGGTAACCGCGCAGACGCCGATACTGGCGGTCAACGGTTGATAGTGCTGGTTACCGAGCTCGAACGAGGAGGATTCGATGTGCTGACGCACCCCTTCGGCTACCACCAACGCTTGTTCCAGCGATACGTTACGGAGCAGGACTAAAAACTCCTCGCCCCCGATACGGGCCAAGGTGTCGGTATGACGGGTTTTTTCCTGCAAGCGCTGTGCGAATTGCTTAAGTACCCGATCACCGGCGGGATGGCCCCAGTTATCATTGACCGATTTGAAGAAATCGATATCCAGCATCACGACGCAGAATTCGTGGCCATAGCGCTGGTAACGGGCCAGCTCGGCACTCAACTGTTCATTGATATAACGCAGATTGTGCAATCCGGTCAGGGCATCGGTTTCCGACATTTGTCGCAACCGGGCTTCAGCTTCGCGTCGGGCGCTGATTTCCATCCGCAGCCGCTGGTTCAGGCGACAGTACCAAGCAGTGATCAGCAATAGCACTCCGGCCAGCAGGGATACATAGCCGATGATACGCAAGTATTCAGCAACCAGGCTGTGTAACTGGTCGTCGCTGTATAGGAAATTACTCAAGTCCAAGCTGCTGGCTTGTGCATGATCCAACTGTATTTCGGCAATTCGCTGCCAGCGCCAACGGTTCATATGGCCGATGTCGATGAGGTCGGATTGCATCAACCTGAGCATGGCATTGGCTTCAAATTGCAACTGATCAACCGTTTTTTCGGGGGCATAGCGCTGGCGAATCAACTGAATGGTTTCTGGAATATGGCTCATGGCATAGTTCCAGCCTTGCAGAGATGCTTGACGAAACGCTTGAACGCGTTCGGGATGAAACAGCAATTCATTGCGGGAAGTGAAGAGCACATCCCCATAGAAATCGATGCCATAGGTGCGAGGATCAATCAGCTGATAGGGGATCCCCTTTTGCTCCAGTTGATACGGTTCATTGGTGACATAGGCGTCGTAGGCATCGACTTCACCGTCGATCAACGGTTGTAAATCGAAGACGGTCTGCACCAGATTCAGCTTGTCCAGCGCTAGCCCTTCACTGGAAAACGGGGCTAGTAATTCGACGCTTTCGCTCAAGGGAAATACGGTCATCAGGCGTTTGCCGACCAGATCGTGCAGATTGCGGATATCGGGACGATCCAGCACCAGCCAGCTGACTGCTGAGTGTTGCAAAGTGGCTGCCAGAGCGACAATCGGCTTGCCTTGTGCGTACTCGCGCACCAGCCCCGAGTTGGATATTCCATAGGTTGCATCACCGCTCAGCACAGCGTCTACCGGTGATACGTAGCTACCGGCATAGCCATTGGGGCGCAGTGTGACCTCCAGTCCGGCATCGCGATAGAAGCCCTTTTCCAGTGCCATGTAGTAACCGGCGAATTGGAACTGGTGGACCCATTTCAGTTGCAGGGTAACGGCATCGGCGGCTTGAATGGGCAAGGTTGCCAACCATAACAGCCCTATAGCCAGGATGCGGGATCGGCTGAGCATCAACATAGGGTGAAAACTCAACAGTAAGGATTGCATTCAAATTACCCAATTTTGTCGGAATAGCCAATCCAGTCACAAGATAAGAGTTGCGAATGTCCGGCTCTTGGCGTTATCGCGATCTGGACATGGATGTTAAGTATCATGGCTCATAATTAAGATCTGGCCACCCATGGTCGCCATGGTGCACCGAGTGAGTGACAGGGAGTGTGCAATATGTGGACTAAATTGAATCTGGCACGACTGGCTCCTGGCCTGGCATCGCTGCTGGATTATCGCCGGGAATGGTGGCGAGCCGATCTACGGGCTGGACTCTCGGTGGCGGCGGTGGCTCTGCCGGTGGCGATCGCCTACGCGGCGCTGGCCGGTGTCAGCCCGATCGCCGGACTCTACTCCTGTATTCTGCCCATGCTGGTATATGCCCTGTTTGGTTCTTCCCGTCAGCTGATGATAGGCCCGGATGCCGCCACCTGTGCCGTGATCGCCGCCGTGGTCACGCCGTTGGCTGCCGGGGATCCGGTACGACATTGGCAGCTGGTGGTGGTACTGACGCTGATGACCGGTATCTGGTGTCTGCTGGGCAGCCGCCTGCGATTTGGTACGCTAGCGGATTTTTTGTCGCAACCGATCCTGATGGGGCTGCTCAACGGGGTGGCCATCACCATCATGGTCGGGCAGTTGGCCCGTATCTTCGGCTTTCACTATGCCGATCGGGGTCTGATCGAGCGACTGGCAAACAGCTTCGAATATCTGCGCCAGATGCACGGACCCACGGTGGGGATCAGCCTGCTTACGCTGTTATGTCTGTTGGTGTTGCGTCGCTGGCAACCGGCCTGGCCTGGCACTCTGTTGGTCATGGCGGCTTGTGCGCTGCTTTCGTTTGGACTGGATTTGCAACAGTTTGAGGTGATGACGCTGGGGCCGCTCGCCAGCGGACTACCGAACGTGCAGTGGTCGGCATTTCCACCCTCGTTGCTGCGGGAGTTGGTCATGCCGTCGTTGAACCTGGCCCTGGTCAGTTTTGTCAGCATGATGCTCACCGCCCGCAGTTTTGCCGCCAAACGCGATTATGAAATTGATGCTGATCAGGAGTTTCGGGCCTTGGGCTTAGCCAATATCGCGGCAGCCTTCTCGCAGGGATTTGCCATCAGCGGCGCCGCCTCGCGCACGGCAGTCAACGATGCAGCGGGAGGCATGAGCCAGATGGTTTCAGTCGTTGCGGCACTGGCCATCGGCAGTGTGACGTTTTTCCTGGTCACGCCACTGCAATATATCCCGTTGGCGACCTTGGGCGTGGTTCTGCTGGTTTCAGCCGCCAGCTTGACCGATTTCCGCAGTCTATGGGCTTTGCGGCGCAGTGATCCCGGAGCCTTCGCGCTGGCATGGATCACCCTCCTTGCGGTGCTGACAGTCGGGGTTATGCCAGGTATCGCCTTGGCGGTGTTGCTGGGCCTGTTCCAGTTTTTGCGCAGTATGATGCGGCCCAGCGATCAGTTGCTGGGGGTGGATGCTTCGGGAGTGGTACATGCGTTGGGACACAACCGGGGTATCCATGCCATTCCTCATGTGGTGGTGTACCGTTTTAATGCCTCGTTGAGTTACTTCAATGCCCCCTATTTCAAGCGTCGGGTGCTGGCCTCCTTGCGTCAGGCGCCGCAGCCACCCAGCCTGATCATTGTCGATGCCGTCTCTTGCTTCTCCCATCTGGACATCAGTGTCATGAGCATGCTGGCCGATTTACAACGGGCATTGCAACAGAAGGGTTGCCGTCTCTGGCTGGCGGGACGTCGGACCACCCTGACGCGCTGGCTACACCTGGCGGGTATTAAGCAAGGGGATGAGGGCATCCGGTTGTGCAGTGATCTGTACAGTGCGATTCGCCGGGTCACCAATGAGCAGGCGCTGAATTCAGAGACCACCCAGGATGAGTCAGCGGTGCCAGAGTCTGCCGCGCCAGAGTCGGTGGTACCAGGCTCGAGAGACTCGCCGCTTTCTTCGTGAATGACTGGCAGATCGCGGCTTCACTTCCTAGCCTGATAGAAGGAGTAGTCGTTGTCAGTGGAGGTTGCGCATGGACTATCGCCAGCTCTTGGTCAGCGTGGATCTTCAGCACGATGTGAGCTACCTGTTGCAGCGTGCCAGTAAACTGGCGCAGTTAATGGCGGCGCGTTTGCATGTGCTGAGCGTACTGCCGCTGGATGAGCCATTTTCCGGACTGGCCGGCAGCGAGAGCTTGCTGCGCCTTAAACAGGAGAGCCTGGATTATCTGACCCGGCAGGTTGCCACGCTGCCTTGCCAGTTGGGTGAGTGTCGCGTCGAGTCGGGCTCTGTTGCCGCGGCGATCCAGAGCACCCTCGCGCAACTGCACTGTGATTTATTGATCCTGGGAGCGCAGCAACATGTTGGTTTCGCGACTGGACTGGTCGGGGAACTGGCCGGGTTACCCCATCATCATCACGATGTGCTGGTGCTGGATGGCAATCGTCCCTTCTGGAGCCAACCGCTGACGTTTCAGCTTTTCCTGCCGCTCAATGAGGAAGGGAAGGGATTGTTGGTTCGAGCCGATCGTGTGACTCGTGCGTTGGACGCGAAACTGGCGGTGGTTTCGGTGCTGGAAGCTCCGGTGGGCCAAACCGAGCAGCAAGCTGATGCGGCCCAGAGCCAGGCGGAGCATCAGCTGGCAGACTGGCTGGTCCGTTTGCCTCACCCTCCCCAAAGTTGGCAGGTAGTTCGGGGAGATCTCGGGCCCTTGCTGGCACAAGCCCGGGCTTCGGCACAAAGCCAATTGTTGATTGTCGGCGCCGGTCGCACGCAGGCGGCCCATCTCACCATGGGCAGTCATGTTCCCGCTCTGTTGCAGCAACCGCACGGTGATCTGCTGATCCTGCACTAGCGCCAACTTGCGGAATATGACCCGACCGAGGCCAGGTCCTGGTGCGGTCGTTACGACGCGGATGTTAGTCGAGCAGCGAGTAGGGCAGCGGCAACGGCCGTAACTGACTGGCGATTTGATCTTTGATGCGGAAATGGGCCTCCAGCTCGGTATCCAGCGGCAATACGGCCGTGGCCAGTATCAGCCCCTCGTGTTGCCACACATCCAGAACTTGACCGGAGCGCTTCCACTGTTCGCCGAGTTGCCGCTCTAGCGACTCTCCGGGCTGCACCGTCTGGTCGGCTCGACCTTGCAAAATAAACAGGCCGCGGTTGTTGGCACCCCGGTATTTGGCACGGGCCACCGTCTCCTGACCCATATAACAACCTTTGCTGAAGCTGATCCCGCCCAGAGCCTGCAGATTGAGCATCTGCGGTATGTACTCGCCCTGATGGATGGCACTCATATGGGGTAAACCCGCCAGGATCTCCTGTCCCCACCAGTCGGCTTCGGCCCGTTCCGACAGCGATGGCTCCGGCTTTACCGCTGCACGGGCAAGAAGCCAGCGATCCGGGGTGATGCGAATGGCCATGCCATCGGGGAGCAGGCCGCTGTCGGCCAGACCGAACTGGGTCTGGAGCCAGCTATCGCTGCCCTGGCCTGCCACACCCATCAGCGAATAGTCGGTTGTGGCATCGAGAATTTCGACTTTCGAGAAGACGCCATATTTTTTCAGCTCCGGTAACATCCGCGGCAGCAGGCTGCGCTCGGTCAGCAGCAGTAAGGCATCTTCAAGCACCACCAATCGAAACTCGCCCCATAGCTTACCCTTGGCGTCGCAGTATCCACCCAGGCTCTGCTGGCCTGGAAGCAGTGCCGTCACCTCGCAGGTGACTTGGCTCTGCAGGTATTTGGCCCGGTCAGCTCCCGTCAGACGGATGACGGCCAGGCGGGAGAGGAGATAACGGCCAGGCTCGGTGGGACTGAGTGCAGGCAAAGAGAAGGCATCGGTCATTGGCAATTCCTGATTGGGCCTCGAGGAGGCATCCGTTTTTGTGACCTTCATGGTAATGATGGCAATGCCGTTTGTCAGCCGGAAAGCGAGCTTGTTACCATGGCGGATGCGGATTATTCAGGGGACACAGATGTTAGATGACAAGGAGTGGGAGCGGCTGCGTTGGCAGTGTCGCCGTGGCATGCTGGAGTTGGATGTCATATTACGGCCGTTTATGGATGAGGATCTGCCGCAGTTGAGCGAGCGGATCCAGCGTGGTTTTGTGCGGCTGCTGGAGTCTTCGGATCTGGAGTTATTCCGCTGGCTGTTGCGTGGTGAGTCACCGGTTGATGCCGAACTCCAGGAGTTGATTGAGGTGATCCGTGACCACCACCAGACGC
This sequence comes from Pseudaeromonas sp. HNCC25DJ182, assembly GCF_055413365.1. Lineage (NCBI taxonomy): Bacteria > Pseudomonadati > Pseudomonadota > Gammaproteobacteria > Aeromonadales > Aeromonadaceae > Pseudaeromonas > Pseudaeromonas sp. HNCC25DJ182. The sequence goes on from NZ_JBVAYG010000002.1 coordinate 141,215, forward strand.
GTCATCTCGATTGAGCCTTCTGGGTGGCATCAACTGCTGTTACTGGCCGGGCACCTGCTGGTGGCCGCGTTGAGCTGGGAGTGGTTACCGAAATCCTATGGACTGGGGTGCCTACTGATCCTGGCCGTGAGTCTGAGCTATTCCTTGTACCAGGCCAACCGGCGTCGGTTCACCCTGGTGTGGGTGGATAACAGGCTGTACTGGCGGCAGCGGCGTTATGCCCTGGGTCGTGGATCGCGCATCGGTCCTGGCTTCTTGTGGCTGGATTTGCAGGGCGCTCGGCCCTGTCGATTATGGATATTTGCCGACAGTCTGGCGCCGCAGGAATATCGGCATCTGGCTCGGTATATTGCGTTATGTACCGATTCATGAATATTCATCGCAAGCTGTTATCTCCAGCTTTATATTTTCGTTAAATGTGATGTTGCCTCGGTTTTGAGGGCAATGCTCAGATGGTTTTTTGATGTTATTTATTCGCGCTGTTCCGCTGTTGAATAAGTATTGTAAATGCCTGTCTATTTTATTTCTTAATTTGTGCTGACAGTTCGGTTTTATCTTCTACTCTTTCTGGCGTGGATCAAGTTTTTACAATAGTTCATTCCATACCATGAAGTAATTCATTGCACAGGAGTAGCATTATGAGTCTGGCTTTAATCAGGGAACATGCCGACGTCAAGGAAGAGTTCGACCGACTCAGTAAAATAAGACATGAACAATTTATATCTTCGGTGGCGAATATGATTGGTGAAATCAAAAGCTTCGCCGCGAGCTATATGAAGGCGAATGATTTTTTGGTCACGGATTATCCGGAAGACAAGACCATTACCGGCACCTACAAGGATGTGAAGATTTCGCTGAAATATCCGGAGGTCGAAGAGCGGTCACCGGATGCTCATAGCGTCTTCGAGGTCAGCCACAACCATAAGTCATTGACGGTCGGTGCTTCGTTGACTACGGCAGGAGAAGCGGTGAGCGGCGGCTTTATTTCATACAGCTCCCAGGAAGACCGGCTGCGCAAGGAGATTGATAGTTTCAAAGCGCGGATCGAGCGTTTGAGGTCCTTGGGGATCCAGGATATCAGCGGTAGTTATTCGTTATGTTTGATTGAAAAAAGAAATGGTGTCGTCGCCTATAAGCGTCATACCCAGAGTATCGTCGATGTGATCGACGAGATTATCAAGTAGCTCACTGGATTAGACCTAACTCGTTGAAGTTCGGTATTCCTGGTCTCAGTCAGTCGGTGGCTTAAAAAAGAGAGGGGCTAATGCCCCTCGTTTCATTCATATTCCATCATCCTCTCCGGTTCAGAAATTTTCCGGGATTAGAATGGTGGGGGTCGGATTAGGTAACTGATCCGGATAATCGAGGTTGTAATGCAAGCCTCGCGACTCCTTACGGCTAATCGCGGAATGGACAATTAATTCGGCCACCTGCAGCAAATTGCGCAACTCCAGCAAATTATTCGAGACGCGGAAATTGGTGTAGTACTCCTGAACTTCCTGCTTGAGTAAATCAATCCGCCGTTTGGCGCGAGCCAAGCGTTTATCGGTACGAACTATGCCGACGTAATCCCACATAAACAGCCGTAGCTCATGCCAATTATGCTGGATGACCACCTCTTCGTCGGAATCGATCACCTTGCTCTCGTCCCATGCCGGTAGCGAGGGCGGCTCACTGCTCATCGGCAGACGGGCGAGAATATCTTCGGCAGCGGCATGCGCGAAGACCACGCACTCCAGCAAGGAGTTGGAGGCCATTCGGTTGGCACCGTGCAGACCGGTATAAGAGACTTCACCAATGGCATACAGACCAGGCACATCGGTCTGGCCCTTGTGATCGATCATCACGCCACCACAGGTGTAGTGTGCAGCTGGTACCACAGGAATCGACTGGCTGGTGATGTCGATGCCGATCTTCATGCAGCGTTCATAGATGGTCGGGAAGTGCTTGACGATGAAATCGGCCGGTTTATGGCTGATATCCAGATACATGCAATCGGCTCCCAGACGCTTCATCTCGTAGTCGATGGCGCGGGCGACTATGTCGCGGGGAGCCAGTTCGCCTCTGGGGTCGAAATCGGTCATGAAGCGCGAGCCATCGGGACGGCGCAGATAGGCGCCCTCACCGCGCAGGGCTTCGGTGAGCAGGAAGTTGCGATCTTCCGGATGAAACAGGGTGGTGGGATGGAACTGGTTGAATTCCATGTTGGCCACCCGACACCCGGCGCGCCAGGCCATGGCAATACCGTCGCCGGAGCTGACGTCTGGATTCGAGGTGTATTGATAGACCTTGGAGGCTCCTCCGGTCGCCACCGCCACAAAACGGGCGCGGACCACCTCGACCTCTTCGCGGTTGCGGTTCCAGATATAGGCACCCAACACCCGGTTTCCGGGCAGACCCAGCTTGCGGGTGGTGATGAGATCGACCGCATTGAAGCGCTCCATCAACTGGATATTCGGGTGACTGCGCACCTGATCCACGAGCGTGATCTGTACCGTTTTGCCGGTGGCATCGGCGGTGTGGAAAATGCGGCGATGGCTATGGCCACCTTCCCGAGTCAGGTGATAGGCCGGCAGGCCATCTTCCGTGGCTGACTCCACCTGATCGAAAGGCACACCTTGCTGGATCAGCCATTCGATACAACGCTTGGCATTGCGGGCGGTAAACTCGACCGCATCCCGGTCACACAGACCGGCACCAGCATTCAGGGTGTCGCTGACGTGGGACTCGATACTGTCCTTTTCATCGAAAACGGCAGCGATGCCTCCTTGGGCATAGTAGGTGGCCCCCTCACTCAAGGGTCCCTTGCTCAATACCATCACCCGCACGTGCTCGGCGAGACGCAACGCGAGGGAGAGGCCGGCGGCACCACTGCCAATGATAAGAACATCACAGCTGTATTCAACGTTCTGTTTCATAAGTATCATTGGCTTGGGTGGGAAAGGCTCATGTTAGCCCAATTTGCTGATTCGATGCAGCCTGGATCACGTTTTTTTGCATAAGCGCGAACTTTTATAAAAACAGTGTGTCTGATTATATGCGCTTATTTCGAGCCGACAGTGGCTACGACCTGATGGGGGTTTTCCGGCTCCAATGAGCGACCAGAACAGTATTGATCAGCAGTTGATTGAGCGCATACAGCGCGGCGATAAAAACGCCTTCAACCTGCTGGTGAAAAAGTACCAGCATAAGGTGGTCAGTCTGGTGTCGAGGTACGTGAATAATCCCGGGGATGTCCCCGATGTGGCGCAGGAAGCCTTTATCAAAGCTTACCGCGCCATCCCGGATTTTCGCGGCGATAGTGCCTTTTACACCTGGTTGTATCGGATTGCCGTCAATACGGCGAAGAATTACATAGTCGCTCAGGGGCGTCGCCCGCCCGATATGGATGTGGATAGTCAGGATGCGGAAACTTATGAAGGGGCTGAGAACCTGCATGAGGTGGCCAATCCGGAAAATCTGATGCTGTCGGCGGAAATTCGGCGGGAAGTCTCCTTGACTCTGGAGAGCTTGCCAGAAGATTTGCGAACTGCGATTACCCTTCGGGAGATCGAAGGCCTGAGTTATGACGAAATCGCTGAAGTGATGGATTGTCCGGTGGGGACAGTCCGTTCACGAATTTTCCGGGCTCGTGAAGCAATCGATAAACGGATCCAGCCTTTGTTGCAGCGCTAATAGGAGCAGTCAGATTGACTATGGCGAATAATGAACGGATTTCTGTGCTGATGGATGGCGAGGCCGCCGAGGCTAGCTGGCTGAAGTCCGTAGCACAAGACAAGGAACAGCAGGAGACTTGGGCTCGTTATCATCTGGTGGGTGATGCGATGCGTGATGAGTTGCCTGCCACTTTGATGTTCGATCTGGCCGATCGGGTTGCTCTGGCGTTGCAGGATGAGCCGACTATTCTGGCTCCGCGTCCGACTTCGTGGCGCGAACGAGTTCGGCCGATGGCGGTCTCTCTGCTGCGATATGGTGGCCAGTTTGCGATCGCCGCATCGGTCGCTGCCGTGTCCATTCTCGGTGTGCAGCAGTACCAGTTGGCCAACAACTCGCAATTGGCGCCGACACCGGTTCTGAATACCGTACCTGTCGGGGGGATGGCGACGCCGGTCAGCGTCAATTTCCAAACCAACCGCCAGCCACTGGAGCATGTGCCGCAACCGGCCATGACCCAGGAGCAGCGCCAGGTGGAGCGGGAGCGTATCGCGGCTTTCTTGCGTGATCATCAGTTGCAGCAACGTCTGCATCAGGCTAATGAATAATCAGGAGAGACCTTCTTCGTGCGGCTGTTGACTCTGGTTTTGCTTCTTGCCGCTCTCTTCACCTGTGCCCGGGCCTCGACAGATACGCCATCTGCCGAGGCCTTGTTGCAACAGATGCAGCGGGCTTATCACCACTACAATTTCGAGCTCTCGCTGATCAAGGTTCGTCAGGGAACCATAGAGCCGCTGCGTTTTTCCCATGCGGTGTCTGAAGAGAGCGAACTCTCCCATCTCATTTACCTCAATGGTCGTCCGAGTGAATATCTCAAGCGTAATAACGAGATCAGCTTCTTTGAGGCAGGAACCGATCCCTACACCCTGAGCGGAGCGCGTATGCCTGGGTTCTGGTCTGCCGTGCTGGGTATGAATCTCGAACAGGTGCTGAAGAGTTATGATCCTGTGGTCACCGGGCGTAATCGCATCGCTGGTTTGCCGGTTCAGGTCGTACGCCTGGCGCCCAAAGATCCGAGCAAGTATGGTTTTGTGCTCTGGCTGGAGCAGGCCTCGGGCCTGTTGTTGCGTCTGGATCTGATCGATGAAGGCGGCAATCTGGTCGAGCAGTTCATGGGCGTGGATCTGCGGATCATGCCGGAGCCCAGCAGTTGGTTATTGGCGCTGGATAAGGTCAAATTGCCCCGCGCCGTCACCACGGAACAAGCCTATCAGGCGCCGCAACAGGAGCTCGGTTGGGCGCCGGGTTGGTTACCCAAGGGTTTCCGGGTGATGTCCACCGATCGCCATCCCCTGGTGGGAACCGGAGAGATGGTCGATTATATGATGGTTAGTGATGGCTTGGTCGATGTCTCTATCTACCTGTCGGCGCCTGAGAGCGGGATGGGCGAGCAACTGGTCCGACAGGGCGCGACTAGCTTGCTCCGCCTGTTGAATGATCATAAGGTTGAAGTGACAGTGGTAGGCGAAGTTCCTGCGCAGACGGCGCAACGGATAGCCGAATCGCTACATTCACTCGCCAAGGGGGTCAGACCATGATTGAATCCGTTGCTACCGTGGTGGCCGTTGGCGATACCTGGGCGCAAGTTGAATGTCGCCGCAAGAGCGCCTGTGGGCACTGCCATCAACAGGAAAGCTGTGGTGTCGGAGCCATCGCCAAGGCGATGCCGGGGCGGCCGCAACTGCTGGAAATTGCCCTCACAGCACCGGTGCATGTCGGGCAGCAGGTGCGCATTGGCATTCCCGAACGCAGTTTGCTGACCAGTGCCTTGCTGGTTTACATGGTGCCGGTGCTGTTTTTGCTGCTTGGGGCCCTGGCTGGCAAACTGGTTTCGGTGCAGTGGCCAGTCGGAGAGGAACCCTCCGAGATCATTGGTGCTCTGCTGGGCGGCGGCCTGGGCTTCTTGCTGGCTCGACTCGGTGCCAAGCGCCTGGGTGGCGGTTTTTACCGCCCGGTGATGCTGGGTCTGAACATTCCGACGCAGCAAACCGACTAAGCGATAGCCGTTACCCCACTAATCCAGTAAAATCCCGCCTCTATGCGTCAGGTGACGCTTACCTATTGACTGAATAAGCCATGAAACAGATTCGAAACTTCTCCATTATTGCGCACATCGACCACGGTAAGTCGACTCTCTCCGACCGCCTGATCCAGATCTGCGGTGGTCTTTCCAATCGCGAGATGCAAGAGCAGGTGCTTGATTCCATGGATCTCGAGCGCGAGCGCGGCATCACCATCAAAGCACAGAGTGTGACCCTGAACTACCAGGCCAAAGATGGTCAAACCTACCAACTGAACTTCATCGACACCCCGGGCCATGTCGACTTCTCCTATGAGGTCTCCCGCTCGCTGGCCGCCTGTGAAGGGGCTCTGTTGGTGGTGGACGCCGGTCAGGGGGTTGAGGCACAGACTCTGGCCAACTGCTACACAGCTCTGGAAATGGATCTGGAAGTGGTGCCTGTGCTCAACAAGATCGACTTGCCACAAGCCGAGCCCGAGCGAGTGGCCGAGGAGATCGAGGACATCGTCGGTATCGATGCCATGGACGCGGTGCGTTGCTCCGCCAAGACGGGCCTGGGCGTGGACGATGTGCTGGAAACGATAGTCCAGAAAATTCCGGCACCCGAAGGGGATCCCGAGGCTCCGCTGCAGGCGCTGATCATTGACTCCTGGTTCGATGATTATCTGGGGGTTGTCTCTCTGGTTCGCATTAAAAACGGCAACCTGAAAAAGGGCGACAAGATCAAGGTGATGAGTACCGGTCAGGTGTGGGGCGTCGATCGTCTCGGCATCTCGACCCCGAAGCGCAAGGACACCGATAGCTTGTCTTGCGGCGAGGTTGGTTGGGTGGTGTGTGGTATCAAGGATATTCACGGCGCTCCCGTGGGCGATACCCTGACCCACGCCAAGAACGGTGCCGACAAGCCGCTGCCCGGCTTCAAGAAGGTCAAGCCGCAGGTCTATGCCGGTCTGTTCCCGATCTCCTCGGAAGATTATGAAGCGTTTCGCGATGCGCTGGACAAGCTCTCCTTGAATGATGCCTCCCTGTTCTTCGAACCGGAAAGCTCGACGGCTCTGGGCTTTGGTTTCCGTTGTGGCTTCCTTGGCATGCTGCATATGGAGATCATTCAGGAGCGCCTGGAGCGGGAATACGATCTGGACCTGATCACCACGGCACCGACCGTGGTGTACGAGATTGAACAGACCGATGGCACCACCATCCACATTGACAGCCCATCCGCGCTGCCGGCGATCACCAGTATCGTCGAAGTGCGCGAGCCGATTGCCGAGTGTCATATTCTGGTACCGTCTGAATACCTCGGCAACGTGATTACCCTGTGTATCGAGAAGCGCGGTGTGCAGACCAACATGGTCTACCATGGCAATCAGGTGGCATTGACCTATGAAATCCCGATGGCTGAAGTGGTGCTCGACTTCTTCGACCGTCTGAAATCGACCAGCCGCGGTTATGCGTCACTGGATTATGGTTTCAAGCGTTTCGAAACGGCTGACATGGTGCGCTTGGATATTCTGATCAATGGTGAGCGCGTCGACGCGCTGGCCATCATCACCCACAAGGACAATGCCCAGTTCCGCGGTCGTCAGTTAGTCGAAAAGATGCGCGAGCTGATCCCCCGGCAGATGTTTGACATTGCCATCCAGGCCGCGATTGGCAACCATGTCATTGCTCGCAGCACCGTCAAGGCGATGCGTAAGGACGTGTTGGCCAAGTGTTATGGTGGTGACGTCAGTCGGAAGAAGAAACTGCTGAACAAGCAGAAAGAAGGTAAGAAACGGATGAAGTCCCTGGGGCGTGTGGATGTGCCGCAAGAAGCCTTCCTCGCGATTCTGCATGTCGGTAAGGATAGTAATTGATGGCCAATACCTTTTCCCTGTTACTGATCGGCGCCACGCTGCTGACCGGTCTGGTGTGGTTGCTGGACCGCTTCGTGCTGCTGCGGTGGCGGCAACGACGCGTGTTGAAAGCAGAAGCGGCCACTGGCAAGGCGCTGGATGCTGGCACCATAGAGACGCTGATGCGTGAGCCGGGTTGGGTAGAACAGTGCAAAGGGGTGTTTCCGGTCATCGCCGCCGTGTTGGTATTGCGCTCCTTCTTGTTCGAGCCATTCCAGATCCCGTCCGGATCCATGATGCCGACCCTGCTGGTCGGGGATTTCATTCTGGTGCAAAAGTTTGCCTATGGCGTCAAGGAACCACTGAATAACCGGACCTTGCTGGAGACTGGACACCCGAAGCGCGGTGATGTGGTGGTATTCAAATATCCCGAAGAGCCAACCGTGGACTACATCAAGCGCGTTGTGGGCTTGCCCGGGGATCGCATCATCTACCGCAACAAGCAGCTGTTTATCCAGCCAGCTTGTGCGGGTAGCCAGGATTGCCCGGCGATTGCCAAGGTCGAGCAGACCTTCCTCAACAGCGGTGACTTTATCCAGGGTGGTGTACCACTGGAGCGTTATCAGGAGCAGTTGGGCAATGTCAGCCACCGGATCCTGAAGAATCCGCAGCAACCTGATTATGTGCCCATGTATTTCCATCAGCCTGGTAATGAGGCCGATGAGTGGGTGGTGCCGGAAGGGCACTACTTCGCCATGGGCGACAACCGGGATAACAGTAAGGACAGTCGCTTCTGGGGCTTTGTTCCGGAGCGTAATCTGGTGGGTAAAGCGGTGTTTATCTGGATCAGTTTCGAGTTTGAGCGCGATCCGGGCTCACCCATCCCGGGCTGGATCCCGACCGGTGTCCGATTCAATCGTATAGGTGGCATCCAGTGATGGACAAGCTCAAACGACTGGAACGAAAACTGGGTCATAGCTTCGTCGATGAAGACCTGCTCAAGCGGGCTATCACCCATCGTAGCGCGGGGTCGCGCCACAATGAACGTCTGGAGTTTCTCGGGGATTCCATCCTGAGTCTGGTGATTGCCGAAGTGCTGTTTCACCGCTTTCCGGATGTCAGCGAAGGCGATATGAGCCGGATGCGGGCCACCCTGGTGCGTGAAAAAACCTTGGCCGAACTGGCGCGGGAGTTCGATCTGGGTGAATACCTGATCCTTGGTCCCGGCGAGCTCAAGAGCGGTGGTTTCCGTCGCGAGTCGATCCTGGCGGACACCGTCGAGGCGCTGATCGGGGCTATCTATCTGGATGTGGGGATGGAACCAGTACGGCAGTTGCTACTGGCTTGGTATGCGCCTCGTCTGGACGAAATCCGCCCGGGAGCCGATCAAAAAGATCCGAAAACACGTCTGCAGGAGCTTTTGCAGGGTAAACGCAAGCCGTTGCCCAGCTACGTGGTCATCAAGGTCAAGGGAGAGGCCCACAATCAGGAGTTCACGGTACAGTGCGAGATCGAGGGCGTTGACGCCACCGTAATCGGCGTGGGCTCCAGCCGTCGCAAAGCCGAACAGGCCGCGGCCGAAAAAGCCCTGGAGCAATTCAAATGACAGAGCAGACCCATTGCGGTTTTATCGCCATCGTTGGCCGTCCTAACGTTGGCAAATCCACCCTGTTGAACCAGATCCTGGGGCAAAAGGTCAGCATCACCTCGAAGAAGCCGCAAACGACCCGGCACCGCATTCTGGGTATCGATACCGACGGAGCTTACCAGACTATCTATGTGGATACGCCCGGTCTGCACCAGGAAGAAAAACGCGCCATCAACCGCCTGATGAACCGGGCGGCGACCAGCTCCATCGGTGATGTCGAAATGGTGGTGTTTGTGGTGGAGGGCACACGCTGGACCTCCGATGACGAGCATGTGCTGAGCAAGCTGCAGCACCTGCGTTGCCCTGTGGTACTGGCCATCAACAAGATCGATCTGCTGGATGATAAGGAGGCGTTGCTGCCCCATATCCAGATGCTGTCGCAAAAGATGAACTTTGCCGACGTATTGCCTCTGTCTGCGGAGAAGGGCACCAATGTCGACAAGATCCGCTCCATGGCCCGTGCTTTGCTGCCGGTCGGGGAACACCACTTCCCGGATGACTACATCACGGATCGCAGCTCCCGTTTCATGGCCTCGGAAATCATCCGTGAAAAGCTGATGCGTTTTCTGGGTGAAGAGCTCCCATATTCAGTCACCGTCGAAATCGAACGCTTCAAGGTCGAAGCGGACGGTCTGTTCCATATCAACGGTCTGATCCTGGTCGAGCGGGATGGACAGAAGAAGATGGTGATTGGCAATAAGGGTGAGAAGCTCAAGACCATAGGCACGGAAGCCCGGATGGATATGGAGCGTCTGTTCGAAACCCGGGTGTTCCTGGAGTTGTGGGTCAAGGTCAAGTCCGGCTGGGCCGATGACGAGCGCGCCCTGCGCAGTCTCGGTTACGGCGACGACTAAGGATACCCCCATGGAGCGGCAGCTGGCGTTTGTGCTGCATACCCGTCCCTATCGGGAGACTAGCCAGCTGGTGGAGTTGTTCTGTGCCGGAGTGGGCCGCCAGACGCTGGTGGCCCGGGGCTCCCGCCGCGCCCGCTCACCGCTCAAGGCCCTGCTGCAACCTTTTACTCCGCTGTCGGTTAGCTGGCGGGGAAAAGGCGAACTCAAGAGCCTGGAACACCTGGAGGTGGAGGGACCCCCTCTCCAGTTGCGCGAGGTATCGCTCTATAGCGCCCTCTACCTCAATGAGCTGCTCTACTACCTGCTGGAGCGGCAAACCCCCTATCACGAACTTTTCGATTACTACCGTCAGGCACTCCAGCTGTTAACCGGAGGTGACTCTCCCGAGCCGGTGCTGCGGCAGTTCGAGCTGCTGCTGCTGGAGGCACTCGGTTATGGGCTCGATTTTTCGACAGATGCCCTGAGCGGCTTGCCCATTGAGCCACAGCTGCACTATCTGTATCGTGCGGAGTACGGTTTTGTGCAGGCCCCAGGGAACGGGTCAGGCATGGATCGTTACGAGGGGCGGCATCTGGTGGCGATGGGCTCTGGCTGTCTCGAAACGGCTGATGAGTTGCTAGCCGCCAAGCGGTTTTGCCGTCAGGCCCTCAAGCCCTACCTGGGCAACCGGCCCCTGAAGAGCCGGGAACTATTCCAACATCTTTCAGCGAGGAAAATGCAGTGAGCGAGATTTTTCTGGGTGTGAACATCGACCATGTGGCCACTCTGCGCAACGCCCGGGGCACCAGCTATCCGGATCCGGTATTGGCGGCTGCCCTGGCCGAGCAGGCGGGAGCCGATGGCATTACCGTCCATCTGCGCGAGGATCGCCGTCATATCACGGATCGTGACGTGGAGATCCTGCGGCAGACGCTGCAAACCAGGATGAATCTGGAAATGGCTGTGACCGACGAGATGCTGGATATCGCCTGTCGCGTGAAGCCCCACTTCGTCTGTCTGGTTCCGGAAAAACGGACCGAAGTCACCACCGAAGGCGGGCTGGATGTCGCCGGTCAGCCGGAGAAGGTCGCGGCCGCGATCGCGCGCCTGGCGGCGGTTGGTACCCAGGTCTCGCTGTTTATCGATGCCGACCGGCGTCAGATTGATGCGGCCGTGGCGGCCGGAGCTCCCTACATCGAGATCCACACCGGCCGTTATGCGGATGCGACGACCACTGCCGAACAGCTCGAAGAGCTGGCACGCATCCAGGATGCTGCCCGTTACGCCCATGGCCTGGGGCTGCGCGTCAATGCCGGTCATGGTCTGCATTACCATAACGTCAAGCCGATTGCCGCCATCCCCGAGATGGAGGAGCTGAACATTGGTCACGCCATCATTGGTCGGGCCGTGTTTGAAGGGTTGCCGACCGCAGTTGCCGAGATGAAACGCTTGATGATCGAAGCGCGCCAGAGCCGCTAATTGTTGTGCCGCACAGACAGAAGGCAGCCATGGGCTGCCTTCTTCATTTCGAGTCAAACTGGCAAGTTCTTGTCTCGTTATCCGTCTTAGGAGCGGACGAGGGTCTGAATTTGCAGCAGCAGATCCTGCAACTCCAGCAGCTCCGGCTCCAGAGTCTCGGCGCTTGCGCCGTGACGCAGGGCGCTTTCCAGCTGATGACAGAGCGCCTGCAGGCTCGGCATGCCGCAGTAAGCCGCTCCGCCCGCCAGTTTGTGGATCCCGGCTTGCAGCTCGGTGACGGGCAGAGTGTTGGCCTGCGCCAGCAGAGCCTGCGTCTCCGGCAGCGAAGCCAGCAGCAAGTCGAGCATCTCCCGGGCCAGTTCGGGTTTTCCAGCTGCCTGGCGCAGAGCGAGCAGTGCATCATAGAGCTGACCCTGGCTGCCTTCGGTCGAGGCCGCGGCAACCGAGAGCGTGGCTGAATGGGCAGGGGATGGCGCGATTGCTTGGCTCTCCAGCTCCAGGCCCGGTACGACCAAGGATGATGGCTGGGTAAATAGCTGTAGCAAGTGCTCCAGCTGATTCTCATCGATGGGCTTAGCCAGATACTCATCCATCCCCTGTGCCATCAGGCGTTCGCGTTCGCCCGGAATGGCGTGTGCGGTTACAGCGATGATCGGGGTCTGCTGGTTGCACCCTTCCTGATGAATGGCTTGGGCCGCGCTGATGCCATCCAGGATTGGCATCTGGATATCCATAAAGATCAGATCGAACTCCAGCCGTTGGGCGAGTTCGACGGCCTGACGGCCGTTCTGGCAAGAGTGCACCTCGCTCACCAGATCGCCCAGCATGGCGGTGATGAGCTTCAGGTTGGCCGGGTTGTCATCCACTGCCAGCACATTCAACGCCAGCTTGGGTTTCGCGATCGGCAGTGCCGGGTGGCTGGGAGTAAAACTTTGGGGTGCCAGCAAGGCGGCTAATAATTTGCTGTGAGGAACCGGCTTGCTCAGACAATAGCTGGCTCCCATGCCAAGCAAGGCTTCTTGTAGCTTGGGATCATGGGAGTTGAGCAGGAAGACCAGGCGGTCAAAGTGGCAGGGCAACTGCTCGAGTTGTCGTTGAATGGCCTGTAGATCCGGGGTGGAGGAGAGGCCCATCAGCAGGGTGATGAAGTGGCGTTGCTGCAGGGTATCCACGGCGGCCAGGTTGGCGACGCTGGAGACTCGCATCTTCCACTCGAGCAACTGCGCTTCGCAGGCGGCCCGTGCCCAGGGATCCGCTTCGATCAGCAACACGGGTTCGTCCTGTAGCGACTTGTGCAGCTGGATCTCCTCCTGAGGCAAGCCCGCCAGACGCATACCCAAGGTAATGGTAAACAGCGAACCCTGCTCCAGAGTGGAGTCGACTTCGATCGTTCCCCCCATCTGCTGTACCAGTTTCTGGGTAATGACCAGCCCCAAACCGGTGCCGCCATAGCGACGGGAGATCGAGGTATCGGCCTGATTGAACGGCTGGAATAACTGGCGTTGTTGCTGCTGGCTCATGCCAATGCCGGTATCGCGGATCTGGATCCGCAGAGGGACCTGATTGTGCTCGACCATTTTTTGCAGGCTGATGGTGACGTCGATGTTGCCCTGCTCGGTGAACTTGATGGCATTACCGGTGAGGTTGGTCAGCACCTGTTGCAGGCGCAATGGATCGCCGGAGAGCAGATCCGGCACCTCGCTGTGTACCCGCAGTGACAGCTCGAGCCCCTTGTCATGGGCGCTGGGGGCGAGCAGTGTCATGGTTTCATTCACCACATCCCGCAGGCTGAAGGGGATCTGCTCCAACGACAGCTTCCCTGCTTCCAGCTTGGAGAAGTCGAGGATGTCATTGATAATGTTGAGTAGGTTCTTGGCCGATTTTTCGATGGTACCCAGATAGTCACTCTGGTTGCTGGAGAGCGGCGTCTTGAACAACTGCTTGGCAAAACCGATCACGCCATTGAGCGGGGTCCGTAATTCGTGGGACATGTTGGCCAGGAACTCCGACTTGACCCGAGCTGCTTCCTGGGCTCGTTTCTTGGCCATATCCAGCTCGACGTTCTGGATCTCGATCTGCTCCAGAGTCTCTCGTAGATCCGAGGTCGCCTGATCGATGTTCATCTGCATTTCGTTGTGATATTCGGCGATCGCCTTGGCCATGGCGTTGATGCCATTTTTCAGCATATCCAGCTCGCCCTGCATATGGCCTCGTACCCGGGTATCCAGTCGACCCTCACGGATCTGGTAGACGGCACGCACCATGCGGTTGATTGGATCGATGACCACATTCACCAGATTCAGACCGAAATAGAGGCTGAGCACCAGGCTGGCCAGTACCACCAGGATAGCCAGCGCCGTATCGCGATACTGGATGATGATGGCGCGATCCGTGTTCATCTGGATGGCGATATAGCCCACCACCGCTTGGGGTTTGCTTTCCAGCAGATCGGTTTCTGTGAGCGTGACCTCTTCCAGGATCGGGGTGCGCAAAATGATGAAATCATTTAGATACTCCACCGAGGTCAACTCAGGGATCGTCGCGTCCTTGGGTAACCGCAACATATTCAGCTCACGATGAAAATTCGAGGTGACGAACAGCTGGTTGTCTTTGGTAAAGACGGCAATCGATTTGATAAAGGAGGAGTTTTTGCGATGGGTCAATCCGAGCAGCCGTTTGAGCAACTCACGACTATTCTGTTTCATGCCATATTCGCTGGCGATGGCCAACGGCTCTATGACGCTGATGCCCTGCTCGATGATGTACTCTTCGAGCTGCTGATGCCGGTGAAACGTAAAGTAACCGGCGAGCAGGCTACCTATGATCAGGGTCGGCAGTATGGTGAATGCCAGCACCCGTGCGCGGAGGCCATATTTGGTCATAGTCGGGTTCTTGTGGGACAATGAAGGACCTAAAGCGCGAGCAATCATGACATAGCCATTCCGAGGCACCAAGCATTATGGCCCAGTTTTTCAAGCCCCAGCCCAAACCCAAACAAACCTCGACCCTGGAACTGGCGATCGATCGCCTGGATCTGCACGGTGTCGGCATCGGCCGTCATCAGGGAAAGACCATTTTCGTCGAGGGGGCCATGCCGGGCGAACTCATCAAGGCGCGTCTGACCGATGACAAGAAGCAGCACGGCTTTGCCCAGCTCCAGAAAATTCTGACCCCATCGCCGGAGCGGCAAACTCCCTTTTGTCCGCACTATGAGCAGTGTGGTGGCTGCAGTACCCAGCACCTGCCGCTGGCTCTCCAGCACGAGACCAAGGTCGCCGGTGTACAGAGTCTGTTCAGTCGTCTGGCCGGTTATGAACTGGGTGCGCCGGAATTTACCATCACGGCGGACGATCAACGCTATCGGCGGGTCTGCCGGTTGGCGATCAAATATGACAAGAAAGCCCGCCGTGCCCAAGTTGGCTTTCGTCGCCGTCTGAGTCATGACTTGGTAGAAGTCAGCGCCTGCCCTGTGTTAGTTTCATCGCTCTCGGTACTGATAGAGCCGCTGCGGACATTATGTAACCAGTTGAAATCATTCCGGGATTTAGGCCATATCGAACTCTGTGAGGCTGATAACGGCCCGCTGATGCTACTACGGCATAATGGCCAGCCGGGGGAGGGCGATCTGGCCTTGCTCCGGGAATTTGCGGCTGAACATCAGTTAGCTTGTTACCTGCAATGCGCCGATCAGCCGCTGCCGCTGACCAGTCGCGAGGCACCTTTTTACCGGTTAGGCGAGCTGAGCATCGGGTTCTTGCCTGGTGACTTCTTGCAGGTCAATCGCACCATCAACGAGCAGATGGTGGCTAAGGTTCTGGACTGGCTGGCTCCGGAGGCTGGAGATAAGGTACTGGATCTATTCTGTGGTCTGGGGAATTTCACCCTGCCACTGGCCGGACGAGCGAAAGAGGTGGTCGGGGTCGAAGGGGTGATGGAGATGGTGTTGCGGGCCCGGCAGAACGCCGAGCGCAATGGCCTGAGTAATGTCCGTTTTTTCCAGAGCAATCTGGATGAACCCTTTGTCCATGCGCCCTGGGCCAAGGAACCCTTCAGTCTGGTGGTGCTGGATCCGGCACGCCCGGGTGCGGCAGGCTCCATGCCCCATCTGCTGAAACTGGCGCCCAAGCGCCTTGTGTATGTTTCTTGCAATCCGGTGACTGCGGCACGGGATTGCCAGCGGTTGCACGCCGAAGGATACCGTCTGACCCGGTGGGGATTGTTCGATATGTTCCCGCATACCGGTCATGTCGAGACCATACTGTTGTTCGAACAGCACGCATAGAGCACGAAAAATAAGGATCAATGCCCATGGTTGCGGTACGGGATACACATCTGAAGACTGGTTTCAATTTGCAGGAGTGGACAGATACGCTGCCACTGGCGGCAGAGGAACGGGATACGCTGCATTCAGTATTCGCTTATTGTCAGACCCGGCTGGGCGAGACCGATAGCGAAGCCATGCGGTTGGCCAGTCGTAGTGCCGAGATGGTCGGTATCCTGTTGACCCTGCACATGGATATGGAGACCCTGCGTGCGGCGATCCTTTACCCTCATGTTGAAGCCAAACACCTGACCCTGGAGCAGGCCGAAGAGGATTTTGGTCCGACCATTGCCCAGTTGCTCAAAGGGGTCATCGACATGGAAGCTATCCGCTTCCTGCAAAGCCTGAATTCCGGCGAAGTCTCGGACACCCAGATCGATAATGTCCGTCGTATGCTGCTGGCCATGGTCGAAGACGTTCGCGCCGTGGTGATCAAGCTGGCCGAGCGCATCGCTTGCCTGCGGGAGGTGAAAAATGCCGACGAAGAGACCCGGGTTCTAGTCGCCAAGGAGATCACCAATATCTACGCCCCGCTGGCCAACCGCTTGGGCATTGGTCAGCTGAAATGGGAGCTGGAGGATCTCTCCTTCCGCTACCTGCACCCGGATACCTACAAACAGATTGCCAAGCTACTGGATGAGAAGCGGCTGGATCGCGAGCGCTATATTCATCGCTTCGTCGAGGAGCTCAAGCAAGCCTTGCAACTGGCCGGGGTGCAGGCCGATGTCTACGGGCGACCGAAACATATCTACAGCATCTGGCGCAAGATGCAGAAGAAGCAGCTGAGCTTCTCCGACCTCTACGATGTGCGCGCGGTACGGGTGATCGCCCATCGCTTGCAGGACTGCTATGCCGCCCTCGGGATCGTGCATACCCAGTGGCACCATATTCCGCGTGAATTTGACGACTATGTCGCCAACCCGAAGCCCAATGGCTACCAATCCATTCATACCGTGGTACTGGGCCCGGAGGGCAAGACGGTCGAAATCCAGATCCGTACCGAACAGATGCATCAGGATGCCGAGTTGGGCATAGCCGCACACTGGAAATACAAGGAGGGCGGGGCTCAGGGCAAGGATTCCGGTTACGAAGAGCGTATTGCCTGGCTGCGCAAACTGCTGGCCTGGCAAGAGGACATGGTCGAATCTGGATCCTTGGTCGACGAGTTGCGCACCCAGGTGTTCGAGGATCGGGTCTACGTCTTTACCCCCAAGGGCGATGTGGTGGACTTGCCAGTCGGTGCCACGCCGCTGGATTTTGCCTATCAGGTACACAGCATGGTCGGTCACCGCTGTATCGGTGCCAAGGTGGATGGCCGTATCGTGCCGTTCACCTATACGTTGCAGACCGGGGATCAGATCGAGATCATCACCCAGAAAGAGCCCAATCCCAGTCGGGACTGGATGAACCCGAACACCGGCTTCCTGCGTACCAGCCGTGCCCGGGCCAAGGTAACCTCCTGGTTCCGCAAGGTGGATCGGGACAAGAACATTCTGGCCGGCAAAGAGTCGCTGGAAAAAGAGATGGAACGTCATGGCTTCCATCTGAGCAAGGAAGTCCAGGCGCAGATGCTGCGTGAGGTGTACGCGCGCTACAACGTTCACGATCACGAGGATCTGCTGGCCGGCCTCGGCGCCGGCGATATCCGCATCAATCAACTGATGAACTTCTTCGAGACCAAGCTCAACAAGCCGAGCGTGGAGGAGGAAGAGAAGAAGCTGTTGGCCCAACTGGAACAGAAGAGCCAAAACCGGGTCCAGAGTCAGCCCAAGGGGCATATCGTGGTGCAAGGGGTTGGTAACCTGATGACCCATATTGCGCGTTGCTGCCAGCCGATCCCAGGGGATGGCATCATAGGCTTCATCACCCAGGGCCGGGGCATCTCGGTGCATCGTGAGGATTGCGAGCAGCTCAAGGAGCTGATGCGGCGTAATCCAGAACGGATGATTGAGGCGGTGTGGGGCGAGAGTTACTCCGGCGGCTATACCCTGACAGTCCGTATCACGGCCAATGACAGATCCGGCCTGCTGCGGGATATCACCACCATCATCGCCAACGAAAAGATCAACGTGTTGGGTATGCGTTCGCGCTCTAACGTCAAGATGCAGACTGCCGATATCGATATCGACATGGAGATCTACAACATCGAGGCGCTTAATCGCATGTTGTCAAAAATCAACCAGATGAACGATGTAGTCAGCGCCAAGCGGCTGTAAACCCTCTAAAAAATTAACGGGGCTTCGGCCCCTTTTTTCAATGGACCTCACCATGACTCAATGCCGTTACCAGCTCGATGATCTGCTGACCATCATGTCCCGATTGCGGGATCCGGAACAGGGATGTCCCTGGGATAAAAAGCAGACCTTTGCCAGTATAGTGCCTTACACCCTGGAGGAGGCCTATGAGGTCGCCGACAGCATAGAGCGGCACGATTTGGAGGCCCTCAAGGGCGAATTGGGCGATCTGCTGTTTCAGGTGGTCTTCTACTGTCAGTTGGCCAGTGAGCAGGGGCTGTTTGGCTTCGACGCTGTCGTCGATACTGTCAGCGAGAAGCTGATCCGCCGTCATCCTCATGTGTTCGCCGAGGCCGAGTTTGCTGATACCGCCGCAGTCAACGCCAATTGGGAAGCGGAAAAAGCGAGGGAACGGCAACAAAAGGATGCCAGCGCGCTGAGTGCGCTGGATGATATCCCGCTGGCATTGCCGGCACTCACCCGGGCGAACAAAATCCAGAAACGTTGTGCGGCGGTTGGATTTGACTGGGATACGCTGGGTCCCGTGGTGGCGAAGGTGCATGAAGAGATTGACGAGGTGATGCACGAGGTACTGCAGGTCGAACGGGACGAAGCCAAGGTTGCCGATGAGCTTGGGGATCTGCTGTTTGCCACGGTCAATCTGGTACGGCATTTGAAAAAAGATCCCGAGCAGGTGCTGCGTCAGGCGAATGCCAAATTCGAACGCCGCTTTCGCGGTGTGGAAGCAATTATCCAGGCAAAAGGTCAAACTTTGCGCGATGTCACACTCGATGAGATGGAAGAAGCGTGGCAAAGGGTCAAACAATCGGAACAAAGTTGATGTAACGCAAATCCTCGAACACGGATGATTGCTAAATTTTTGTCCGTTGTTAGGGAGTGGTGCCTTTGCTATACTATGACCCCGTCTTGATACACCTCCGACACGCACCCGTGTAATTCCTAAACATCTTCAGGTTCAGCATGACGACTAAATATATTTTCGTGACAGGCGGGGTGGTTTCATCCTTGGGTAAGGGCATTGCAGCAGCCTCATTGGCGGCCATTCTGGAAGCCCGTGGCCTCAAGGTCACCATCATGAAGCTGGATCCTTACATCAACGTGGACCCGGGCACCATGAGTCCAATCCAGCACGGTGAAGTCTTCGTGACCGAAGACGGTGCCGAAACGGATCTGGATCTGGGCCACTATGAGCGGTTCATCCGCACCAAAATGAGTCGCCGCAATAACTTCACCACTGGCCGTGTGTATGCCGATGTGCTGCGCAAAGAGCGTCGTGGTGATTATCTGGGCGCGACCATTCAGGTCATCCCGCATATCACCAATGCCATCAAGGAGCGGGTGGTCGCTGGCGCCGAAGGTCAGGATGTGGCCATCGTCGAAGTCGGCGGTACTGTCGGCGATATCGAGTCCCTGCCATTCCTCGAGGCCATTCGCCAACTGGCGGTGGATATTGGTCGTAACAACGCCCTGTTCATGCATTTGACCCTGGTTCCTTATCTGGCTGCGGCCGGTGAGGTGAAGACCAAGCCTACCCAGCACTCCGTCAAGGAATTGCTCTCCATCGGTATCCAGCCGGACATTCTGATCTGTCGCTCTGACCGGACCATTCCTGCCAACGAACGTGCCAAGATTGCCCTGTTCTGTAACGTGCAGGAGCGGGCTGTGGTCTCGCTGAAGGATGTGGACACCATCTACAAGATCCCGGCCATGCTCAAGGCTCAAGGTCTGGATCAATTGGTGGTCGATCGCTTCGGTCTGAGTTGCGGTGAAGCGGATCTCTCCGAGTGGGAAAAGGTTATTTACCAACAGGCCAATGCCAGTGGTGAAGTCACCATCGGTATGGTCGGCAAATATGTCTCCCTGCCGGATGCTTACAAGTCGGTTAACGAAGCCCTCAAGCATGGCGGTTTGAAGAACCATCTGAGCATCAATATCAAGTACATCGACTCCCAGGATGTCGAGACCAAGGGTACCGAAGTCCTGGCCGGGCTGGATGCGATCCTGGTTCCTGGCGGTTTTGGTGAGCGCGGCGTCGAGGGCAAGATCCTGGCCGCCAAATATGCCCGTGAGAACAAGATCCCTTATTTGGGTATCTGTCTGGGGATGCAGGTGGCGATGATCGAATTTGCCCGCAACGTGGCCGGCCTGGAAGGGGCTCACTCCAGCGAGTTCCGCAAGGACAGCCCTTATCCGATCGTGGGTCTCATCACCGAATGGATCAATGACGAAGGCAAGGTCGAGCAGCGTTCTGAAGGTTCGGATCTGGGCGGCACCATGCGTCTGGGCTCCCAGCTGTGCCACCTGGCGGATGGCTCCAAGGTTCGCGCCATGTATGGCAATGACTCTATCTATGAGCGCCATCGTCACCGCTATGAAGTGAACAATACCTTGCTGCCGAAAGTTGAAGCGGCCGGGTTGAAAGTGACCGGTCTGTCAGCCGACAAAAAACTGGTCGAAATTATCGAGATCCCGGATCACCCATGGTTCGTGGCGGTGCAGTTCCACCCGGAATTTACCTCCACGCCGCGGGATGGTCATCCGTTATTCGAAGGCTTCATTCGGGCGGCAGGTGAATACCAGAAACGCCACCTAAATTAAGTCGACAAAATCCGCGGCCGTGGGCATAGTTTCGCAGCCGCATTTTTTTGCAACTTTAGTGTTGTTTTATTTCAAACATCGAGGATCGATACAATGGCTAAGATCGTTAAAGTACTGGCTCGTGAAATCATTGACTCACGCGGTAACCCGACTGTAGAAGCCGAAGTTCACCTGGAAGGTGGTTTCGTTGGTATGGCTGCTGCTCCGTCTGGTGCCTCTACTGGTTCCCGTGAAGCGCTGGAACTGCGTGACGGTGACAAGTCTCGCTTCCTGGGCAAGGGCGTTCTGAAGGCAATCGGCGCTGTTAACGGCCCGATCGCTGCTGCTCTGGTTGGCAAAGATGCCAAGGACCAGGCTGCCATCGACCAAATCATGATCGATCTGGACGGTACTGAAAACAAATCCAACTTCGGCGCCAACGCGATTCTGGCTGTTTCCCTGGCCAACGCCAAGGCTGAAGCTGCTGCCCAAGGCAAGCCGCTGTACGCCTGGATTGCTGAACTGAACGGCACTGCCGGTGTTTACTCCATGCCGTTGCCAATGATGAACATCATCAACGGTGGTGAGCACGCTGACAACAACGTCGACATCCAAGAGTTCATGATCCAGCCAGTTGGCGCCAAGACTCTGAAAGAAGCCGTCCGCATGGGCGCTGAAGTGTTCCACAACCTGGCCAAGGTTCTGAAGTCCAAGGGTTACAACACTGCTGTTGGTGATGAAGGTGGTTTCGCTCCTAACCTGAAGTCCAACGCTGAAGCTCTGGAAGTTATCGCTGAAGCTGTTGCTGCTGCTGGTTACAAGCTGGGTACCGACATCACCCTAGCCATGGACTGTGCTGCTTCCGAGTTCTACGATGCCGAGAAGAAAGAATACAACCTGAAGGGCGAAGGTCGTATCTTCACCTCTAACGGTTTCTCTGACTTCCTGGAAGAGCTGACCACCAAGTTCCCGATCGTTTCTATCGAAGACGGTCTGGACGAATCTGACTGGGAAGGTTTCGCCTACCAAACTCAGAAGCTGGGCAGCAAGATCCAGATCGTGGGTGACGACCTGTTCGTAACCAACACCAAGATCCTGAAGCGCGGTATCGACAACGGCATCGCCAACTCCATCCTGATCAAGTTCAACCAGATCGGTTCTCTGACCGAAACTCTGAACGCCATCAAGATGGCCAAGGATGCCGGTTACACCGCCGTTATCTCTCACCGTTCCGGTGAAACCGAAGACGCTACCATCGCCGACCTGGCTGTTGGTACCGCTGCTGGTCAAATCAAGACTGGCTCCATGAGCCGTTCTGACCGTGTTGCCAAGTACAACCAACTGATCCGTATCGAAGAAGCTCTGGGTGAGAAGGCTCCTTTCCGCGGTCTGAAAGAAGTTAAGAACCAAGCCTAATCCGTTTGTTGCTTAACTTGCCTATGTAAGCCCCGCCAAACGGCGGGGCTTTCTTTTGCGCCGTAATATGGGAAACTATGCCGCCGGGAGGATCACCGATGCGACTATTTACCCTTGTTCTGATGCTGGTGTTGGGCTTATTGCAACAGCAACTCTGGTTTGGCAAGAATGGCTTGGTGGAATACCGCCAGACTTCGGACAATGTGCTGCGCCAGCAGGCTGATAACCAACAACTCAAAGAACGCAACGAGATGCTCTACAAAGAGATTGATGATCTCAAGAGCGGTCTGGAAGCCATCGAGGAGTTATCCCGCAACGATCTTGGCTTTATCAAGCCTGGAGAGACCTTCTATCGTATTTTGCCAAAAGATGGCAAAGCCAATAGCCTGCCCAGTTCCCTACCCAAGAGCGATTGATGATGCTGACTTTTACCGTTGTGGTTCCGGCTGCCGGTGTGGGCAGCCGTATGGGGGCGAGTTGTCCGAAGCAATACTTACCACTGGCTGGAAAATTCCTGATTGAACATACCCTGGAGCGCCTGCTCGGTCACCCGCGTATCGAACGGGTGGTGGTGGCGATCGCCGCCGATGACGAATTCTTTGCCACTCTGCCGGTGGCCAGTCATCCGCGCATTCTCATCACTACGGGAGGCGCTGAGCGAGCTGATTCTGTACTGCAAGGGTTGGTTCTGGTCGAGAGTGATTGGGTGTTGGTGCACGATGCGGCCAGACC
The DNA here is from genome assembly GCF_055413365.1 of Pseudaeromonas sp. HNCC25DJ182. Taxonomy (NCBI): domain Bacteria; kingdom Pseudomonadati; phylum Pseudomonadota; class Gammaproteobacteria; order Aeromonadales; family Aeromonadaceae; genus Pseudaeromonas; species Pseudaeromonas sp. HNCC25DJ182. The sequence continues at coordinate 164,045 of NZ_JBVAYG010000002.1, forward strand.
CTGCATTACCCATCAGGATATTGATGCCTTGATCCATGCCGGATTGGCAGAAGATGGCGCCATTCTGGGCAACCGGGTGCGCGATACCATGAAACGCAGCGATGCGAGCGGACGGATCCAGAAAACCGTTGACCGCAATCAGCTGTGGCATGCACTGACACCGCAGTTTTTCCGGACCCGGCAATTGGAAGCAGCCTTGCAGCAGGGGTTGAAATCCGGTGCTGTTATTACCGATGAAGCGTCGGCCATGGAGTTGGCCGGCTGGCACCCCCTGATGGTGGAAGGGCGTGCCGATAATCTCAAGGTGACCCGTCCGGAGGATTTGGCACTGGCCGCACTATTTCTCAGCCAGCAGGAGGCAAGTGCATGATTCGTATTGGTCATGGTTTTGATGTACATAAATTCGGCGGTGAAGGCCCCTGCATGTTGGGCGGGGTTCCGGTGCCTTATGAACAGGGGTTGTTAGCTCATTCCGATGGCGATGTGGTCTTGCATGCGGTCTCGGACGCCTTGCTTGGGGCGATTGCGGCCGGGGATATCGGTCGTCATTTTCCGGATAATGATATGACCTATGAAGGCATCGACAGCCGCATCCTGCTGCGAGACGTCTTTGCCAAGGTGCAAGCCGAAGGATACCGTTTGGGAAATCTGGACGTCACGATCATCGCACAGGCGCCGAAGATGGCGCCCCATATTGAGGGAATGCGCGCTGTCATGGCTGCCGACCTTCAATCCACCATTCAACAGATCAACGTCAAGGCCACCACCAGCGAACGGTTGGGGTTTACCGGGCGTAAAGAGGGTATAGCCGTGGAAGCAGTCGTATTGGTGGTGAAAGCATGAGCTTACCTGAGTGGAATTATCTGCACGGAAAACCACAACACTCGGCGCGTTTCAAGCAACAGCCGGAAGATTTTGTGGTCATTGAAGACATGGGCTTCGAACCGGACGGTGCCGGAGAACATATCCTGGTCTACGTGCGCAAGCGTGGGGAAAACACCGCCTGGGTCGCAGGCCTGCTGGCCAAAGCCGCGGGTGTGCAGCGCAGTGCCGTGACCTGGGGGGGGCTCAAGGATCGCCATGCCGTGACCGAGCAGTGGTTCGGCATCCATGTGCCGGGTAAGGATGAGCCAGATTTAAGCTCGGTGGAAAGTGAGACCATCCAGATCCTCAAGCGCAGCCGTCATTCACGTAAACTGCGTACCGGTACCCTCAAAGGCAATAATTTCCGCATTCTGCTGCGAGATCTGGCTCAGAGCTCCGAGCTCGACGCGCGTCTGGCTGCGATTGGGGAGCAGGGTGTCCCTAACTATTTCGGTGATCAACGCTTTGGTCGGGGCGGTAATAATCTGGAAGCTGCCGAGTCGATGTTCCAGGGCAAGCGCATCAAGGACCGCGATAAGCGCTCACTCTTCCTATCCGCTGCCCGCAGCTATCTGTTTAACCATCTGGTCAGCGAGCGACTGGCCGCCGGGTTGTCCGAAACCCTGCTGGCCGGGGATTGCCTGATGCTGGCTGGGACCCACTCCTTCTTCAGTGAGCCGGAAGTGAGCGAAGCCTTGACTCAACGCCTGAAAGAAGGCGATCTGCAACTCACGGCCCCCTTGTGGGGGCGTGGACGGGCTGGCTCTCAAGGGGATGCTCTGGACTTTGAAACCGGCAAGCTGGAAGCCTTTACCAGCTGGAAAGAGGGGTTGGAGGCTGCCGGTCTGAATCAGGAGCGTCGTCCCCTGATCCTGAAACCGATGAACTGGAGCTGGCAGTGGCAAGAGGAGGGCCTGGAACTGAGCTTCTGGCTTCCTGCAGGCTGTTATGCCACGAGCGTCATCCGGGAGTTGGTGCTGGTTGAGCAGGCCGATGGTCATGAAGATTCTGGTCAGTAATGATGACGGCGTTCATGCCGAAGGGATCTTGGCACTGAGTGAGGCGCTGAGTGCCATCGCAGAGGTGGTGGTAGTGGCTCCGGATCGCAATCATAGTGGTGCGAGCCACTCGTTAACGCTGGAGAATCCACTGCGTGTCGAGACCATGGCGCACAACGGCTTTATCGCCGTGAAAGGCACGCCAACTGATTGTGTACACCTGGCGGTGAATGAACTACTCAAGCCAGCGCCTGATTTGGTCGTTTCCGGTATCAATCACGGTGCAAATCTGGGCGATGATGTAATTTACTCGGGTACTGTGGCAGCCGCTACGGAAGGGAGGCATCTGGGACTACCCGCAATAGCGGTGTCCCTAGTCGGAGGCCAGCACTTTGCTTCGGCGGCTTATTACGCCCGATTATTGGTTCAAGCACTGATGACGCAGCCGCTTCCTGCGGATCAGATCCTGAACGTCAATGTTCCCGATTTGCCGCTGGAACAGATTAAGGGAGTGCGAGTGACCCGGTTAGGCTGTCGACATCCGGCAGAAGCCGTGATTGTGGAGCAGGATCCCCGTGGCCGACCGATCTACTGGATCGGCCCCCCGGGAGCAACGCAGGATGCGGGAGAGGGTACCGACTTTGCTGCTATTGAAGCCGGATATGTCTCGATTACGCCGTTACAGGTGGATATCACCGCCTACCGGCATCTGGCAGGTTTGCAAACGTGGATTGAGGGGCTGTGATTATTGTTGCGTAACAATGCGGTGCAACCACTTATCAAGCAGTTACTGAATCAGGGCATCCGTGATGAGCGGGTACTGGCTGCTGTGGCGAATGTTCCTCGTGAAGCCTTTGTCGACGAGGCGTTTGCCCATCAGGCGTGGGAGAACATGGCGTTGCCGATCGGTTTTGGTCAGACCATCTCCCAGCCCTATATGGTGGCCCGGATGACCGAACAACTTATGATGGTTCAGCCTACGACAGTACTGGAGATTGGCACGGGGTCTGGATACCAGACAGCAGTGCTGGCACAGTTGGTCGGTCATGTTTACACCGTGGAACGCATCAAGACACTACAGTATCAAGCCAAGCGACGCCTACAGCGTCTGGACCTGCACAATGTCTCCACCCGGCACGGAGATGGTTGGGCTGGATGGCCGACCAAGGCACCCTTTGACGCCATCATTGTGACCGCAGCGGCTAGAATGGTCCCGGATGCCTTAATCCATCAGCTCCGGGATGGAGGGCGGCTGATTATTCCGGTCGGTGAGAGTCGGCAGGAGTTGTTGCTGATTGAAAAGTCGGGAATGAGAGTCCGCACCCAAGTCCTCGAAGCTGTGCGCTTTGTACCCTTGGTGCACGGGGAACTGTTGTGAAGCTTTTTTCCCATCTTTACACCCGGATGATCCAATGGTCCCGACATCCTCGCGCGATTTGGTTCCTGGCGATCAATAGTTTTGTGGAGTCAGTCTTCTGGCCGATCCCGCCCGATGTCATGTTGGCGCCCATGTGTCTGGCTCAACCGCAACGTGCATGGCGATATGCGCTGGTGGCGGCGATGGCTTCGGCACTGGGAGGTCTAGCTGGCTATATTCTCGGTTTCTGGTTGTTCGAGGCAGCTGTTTTGCCAGCCATTGAACTCCTGGGTTACCAGGAGAAGTTCGAGTTGATCAAGTTGTGGTTTGAACATTGGGATTTCTGGGTGGTTTTTCTAGCCGGCTTTTCACCCATCCCGTATAAATTGTTCACCGTGACGGCAGGTATGATGCAAATGGCGCTGTTGCCGTTTATGCTGGCGTCCATTATTTCGCGAAGTGCACGTTTTTTTCTGGTCGCCGCACTCATGAAGTGGGGCGGAGCGCGCATGGAACATAAACTGCGCCAGTACATCGATTGGATTGGTTGGTCCTGTGTGGTTGCGGCAATCGCCGCCTATTTGATATTCAAGGGTTGATGTTGCGAAGCGTAAGGATGATGCAAGTTCTCGCCACGATATTTTCTCTGCTCCTGTTGGCGGCCTGTAGCAGTCAGGAGGCCGCGGCCCCTGTCCGTGACGCTGGTGGTCGCTCAGGAAAGCAGGCATCTCATGGTACGAAAAGCACGGCTGCAAATAATCAGCCCTTAGCCAAGAATCGCTACCGGGTAAAGTCCGGTGACACTTTGTATGCCATTGCCTGGATGTATGGTCTCGACTTTCAGGCCGTTGCGCGATTTAACGGCATCGAGCCGCCTTATGCCATCTATGCCGGCCAGATCCTGAAGCTGGACCTGGATAATCCCAAGGCCGGGCGCTACGTGGTCAAACGTGGTGATAGCTTGTCCATGGTGGCGCAAAATCATGGCACGACCATGATGGTTCTGGTGCGTCTGAACGATCTGAAGAAGCCATACACCATCCATCCAGGACAGCTGCTGTTGCTTGGATCACAACCTGAATCGGTCGCGTCCGGATCTTCTGTGGCGAAGCGTGATCCACGACAAAATAATGTGCAAAACTCGAGCGGAGCTGTGACGCGGGGGCTTGCTGCCTCTGAGCGAAAGGAATACTCTCAAGCCAGAAGTACACAGAATTACAACAACTATTTAACTTGGCAATGGCCGACTCGCGGTCGAATTGTCCAAGGATTTTCGCTCTCTGAGCAGGGCAACAAAGGTTTAGACATAGCAGGAACTCGCGGCCAAGCCGTGGTTGCTGCCGCCTCTGGCAGGGTGGTCTACGCTGGAAGTGCTCTTCGAGGTTACGGAAACTTAATAATAATCAAGCACAACGAAGACTATCTGTCTGCTTATGCCCATAACGATGTATTGCGTGTGCAAGAGCAACAAGAAGTTAAAGCAGGTCAACGCATAGCCGATATGGGTAGCAGTGACTCTCAAGATGTGCGGCTACATTTCGAAATCCGTTATCGGGGCCAGTCCATCAACCCGGTACGATTTCTTCCGAAACGATAATACCCTGAAGCGATTTCTCTGACGGGTTGGGGGAACAACCTATGAGCGACACAGAACTGACAATATCTGAAAACGTTTTCGAGGTTGATGAAGAACTGGAATCCATCGAGGCATTAGCGGAGGTGGAAGACATTGACGAGGCAGTCACAGAAGAATTGCCGGGTACCGAATCACTTCGCGTCTCGATGGATGCCACCCAACTCTATCTGGGTGAAATCGGCTTCTCTCCGTTGCTGACCGCAGAAGAAGAGGTTTTCTTTGCCCGCAAGGCGCTGCGTGGTGATGCGGCCGCTCGTAAGCGGATGATTGAGTCCAATCTGCGACTGGTGGTTAAAATTGCCCGTCGTTATAACAATCGGGGTCTGGCACTGCTGGATCTGGTGGAGGAGGGCAATCTGGGCCTGATCCGTGCGGTTGAAAAATTCGATCCCGAGCGAGGTTTCCGCTTTTCGACCTACGCGACCTGGTGGATCCGCCAAACCATTGAACGCGCCATCATGAACCAGACGCGCACTATCCGTCTGCCGATCCATGTGGTCAAAGAGCTGAATGTCTATTTGCGCACGGCCCGTGAATTGGCACATCGACTGGATCATGAACCGACCGCTGAGGAGATTGCCGCTGCAGTGGACCGTCCGGTGGAAGATGTGTCCCGCATGTTGAAACTGAACGAGAAGATCTGCTCAGTGGATTCACCCATAGGTGGTGATGGCGACAAGGCCTTGCTGGATATTCTCACCGACGAGCGTGGCATGGGGCCGGAGCTGGAAACCCAGGATGATGACATGCGCGTCAGCGTGGTCCATTGGCTGGAGCAGCTCAATGCCAAGCAACGTGAAGTTCTGGCGCGACGATTCGGTTTGCTGGGCTATGAGCCAGCAACTCTGGAAGATGTGGGTCGTGAGATTGGGCTGACCCGTGAACGAGTTCGTCAAATCCAAGTGGAGGCATTGCGTCGGCTACGGGATATCCTGACCCAGCAAGGTCTTTCTGTGGATGCGTTGTTCAATGGCGAATAATCTTAGTTGAGATGATAAAGCGGGGCCATCAGGCCCCGTTTTTATGGGTGAGATCCAGAGAGCGAACCTCTGGTACTACTGGAGATAGCATGGTGGCTCGTTTGCATTGTCGGGATTGCCAACGTTTTGATGGGACGACGCGGATTTGTCGCTTTCATGGGCGCCATCCCCAGGCCATATGTTCTGCTTTCTTGCTGCGCGAGTCTGCTACAGCAGCTGCCGCAAACGATAGAGTGCGTCCAGAGCCTGTCGTGGAGTCAGAGCGTCCGGATCCAGCGCCTTGAGGGCTAGTACCGCTTCACACTCAGTCGCATCAAAGGAGCTAGGCTGAAGGGTAGGAGCCATTTGGTCTGAAGGACGATGGCTCGATTGTTCCAATTCGTGCAACTTTTGTTTGGCCCGTTGAATGACGGTCTTGGGAACTCCCGCCAGGCTGGCGACCTGCAAGCCATAGGAGCGGTTGGCGGCTCCCTCTTGTACGGCGTGCATAAACGCAATGCCATCGCCGTGTTCGACGGCGTCAAGATGGACGTTAGCCAGTGCTGGTATCTGCTCTGGCAGCTGAGTCAACTCGAAGTAGTGGGTCGCAAACAGGGTAAAGGCGCGGATCTTATTCGCCAACTGTTCGGCGCAAGCCCAGGCGAGCGACAGGCCATCATAGGTGCTGGTACCACGGCCAATTTCATCCATTAGCACCAGACTCTGCTCCGTGGCGTTGTGCAGTATGTTCGCGGTTTCTGTCATCTCGACCATGAAGGTTGAGCGGCCAGACGCCAGATCATCCGAGGCACCGATGCGAGTGAAGATCCGATCGATATTCCCGATCTGAGCATTATCTGCTGGCACGAAAGAGCCGATATGTGCCATCAATACAATTAGTGCTGTTTGCCGCATATAGGTGGATTTCCCCCCCATATTCGGCCCCGTAATGATCAGCATGCGACGCTGGTCATGCAATTCCACCGGATTGGCAATAAACGGCTCGCTCAGCACCTGCTCTACCACCGGATGACGTCCATTCTCGATGCGGATCTCGGCGCTCTCGGTCATGTGCGGACGGGTATAGTTCAGGGTCTGTGCCCGCTCGGCCAAATTATTCAGCACATCGAGTTCGGCCACCGCGGCGGCTGATTGCTGCAGCTCCGCCAGATGGGGTAGCAGTAGGTCCAGCAGCGCTTCGTAGAGTTGCTTTTCCAATGCAAGAGCACGGCTTTGCGCAGTCAGCGCCTTATCTTCGTACGCCTTTAATTCCGGAATGATATAGCGCTCGTTGTTCTTCAGGGTTTGACGGCGAACATAGTCAGCAGGAACCAGATGGGCATTGGCCTTGGTCACCTCGATGTAGAAACCATGTACCTTGTTGTAGTCCACTTTCAGGGTGTTGATGCCGGTGCGCTCCCGTTCGCGTAATTCCAGTTGCTGCAGATATTCGGTGGCGCCAGCGGCCAGGGCGCGGAGCTCATCTAGCTCCGGGTGGTAACCCGGGGCCATGACACCGCCATCACGGATCACCACGGGTGGCGTTTCGACAATCGCGGCCTCCAGTAGAGCACAGAGCTCCGGGAAGGTAGAGGCGCGTTCCGCCAGTAGCTGCAGTGCCTCGCTATTACTATCTTGCAGCAGAGTTTGCAGCATCGGCAGTTGCTGGAATGCATGGCGCAGGCGACTCAGGTCCCGGGGGCGAGCGGAGCGGAGCGCCAGCCGGGCCAACACCCGCTCCATATCGCCAATCTGGCGCAACAGTGGTTGTAATTCACTGGTCATATTTTGAGCCAGTAGTTCGGCGATGATCTGTTGGCGGTTGTGGATGATCGGGCGATTGCGCACCGGCTGATGGATCCAGCGCTTGAGCAGACGACTGCCCATCGAGGTCGCGGTAGCATCCAGAATTTCCGCCAAGGTATTTTCCAGACCACCGGCCAGATTTTGCGTCAGCTCCAGATTTCGACGGGTGGCGGCATCGAGCACTATCATATGCTCGGTCTGCTCCAACCGGATGGTGCGGATATGGGGCAGGGCGGTGCGCTGGGTATCCTTGACGTATTGCATCAGGCAACCCGCCGCACACAGCGCTGTGGTGGCCTGCTCGACGCCAAAGCCGACCAGATCCCGGGTCCCGAACTGCTGGCACAACAGATGCCGGGCGGTACCCAGCTCGAACTCCCACTCGGCGCGGCGGCGAAGCCCTCTACGCTGACCCAATAATGACAAGTAAGCAAATGACTCAGGATAGAGCAACTCGACCGGATCCAGGCGCTGCAACTCGGCCAGTAGCGTTTCTTCGGCTGGAAACTGGTTGATACTGAAGCGCCCTGAGCTGATATCCAGCACCGCCAGTCCGAAGCGCTGTCCATCGTGATAGAGAGCGCCGATCAGGTTGTCGCGACGCTCGCTCAGCAATGCCTCATCGGTGACGGTACCCGGGGTGACAATCCGCACCACCTGCCGCTCGACCGGGCCTTTGCTCAAGGCCGGATCGCCGATCTGCTCGCAGATCGCCACCGACTCGCCGAGCTGTACCAGCTTGGCCAGATAGCCTTCTACCGCATGATAAGGTACCCCAGCCATAGGGATCGGATTGCCCGCCGACTGACCGCGTTTGGTCAGGGAAATATCCAGTAATTGGGATGCCTTGCGCGCATCCTCGTAGAACAGCTCGTAAAAATCCCCCATCCGATAAAACAGAAGGATCTCCGGATGCTGGGCCTTCAAGCCCAAATACTGCTGCATCATGGGCGTGTGCTGTTCCAGATTACGTTTTTCCATTCGAGGGTACCGATTGATTGTCTGTCTAGGTCATTGATAAGCGGCGAATTTATATGCAACACCTAGGGTGAGGTCTCGCGCTGCTCATCAGGCATATTACAATTTCACACCGCTGAGCGGGTAGGTTTTTCCGGCGCAGTGTGAGGGAATGGTTCGGATCATAACTAGAACACCAGGGGATAGAGGGAACAGCCGAAACCGCTGTGCTTCAAGACGCAGCAGATTCCTCAATTCATCGGCTAAGGCGTCGGTGCATTGAGGAGCTTAGTGCTTCAGAACGTGGAGATAAAAGCGAAATGCCAGTCAGAATGATCTGACTGGCATTTTTGCTATGGCTTATCTACCAATGAGATGAGGTGGTTGCAACGATATAAGGTCATTCTGTACTTCTGGCGATGACCTCATATTGAACGGCTCTAGCCATTGTCCTCGACCTCAACGGAGACCGCTAAACCATCTTGATGTGGTGCCGGTGTTGTTACCTTGATCTCTAGGCTACCTTTGGTTTTCTTATTTGGCTCGTCTTCCGGGAATATTGCCACGCAGTAAAACATCGGGCGTGTCGTGGATGGGTACGGACTGTATACATCGGAATTACAGTTGCCACCAGAAAATGCCAGAGTCTTTACTTTGCCGCCATTGTCGTTGGTGACACTGAAGGTGCTGCCTGCCGGGATTGGGTTTACTCCCCGCAAATCGTAGTAGGCGGTTAAGTCTCCGAAATTGCTGATGTCACCGAGGCTCTTGGGAATTGGATTTGCCAATCGCAAGTCTTCGTTATCACTGGCATCGTGTGGAATATGCATGGGCAGGATCCGCACATACTTGACTTTGTTATCCCGTAAGTCGACATGAACACCATTCTCTGGGGTTGGTGTTACCCATATTCCATCACCTTGTTTGGGATTATTGGTCACAACAAAAACTTGCAAAGGTAGAGCGCCGTTACCTGCTAGTGAACTGTTCAATCCAGTAAAGATAAACTCGGCGTTGCGGAATAGGGTGGTCAGTTCACGTTTGCAGAAGCCGCGGCCGATGGTTTCTTTATCGCATACCAGACCGGTGTAGACTCCATCGCCCAAATCTCGGTTGCCGTTACCATTCAGGTCTTCATACAAGTCAACACCAGCACGGAAACCATCAATGTCAGCACTTGGATTCGTTTTCGCCGTGTCATCGACGTTCACATCCATGAAGCGTTCACCGATATCGTTGTAGGCGCGGACGTAATTGGGAACGTCAGATGCATATTGATCATCCGATACCCCGGTCAACTCTCCCTTATCGAAGATACCGTTGCCGTTATAATCGAGGAAACTCTCTTCACCTGAAATATAGGCACTGACAGTAACCCGACCATCGGCAGGACGTGGGTCCTGTGAGCTCAGCGTTGCTGTGCAGACCCCTGCCTTGGAGGTGCAGACACCTGTCACATCCCCATCTTCACCGGGCAGGTCGCTCTTTATGCTGCCACCTTCGGTGGTGAAGTAAACCTTGGTGCCGTCGGCGACTGGGTTGTTGAAGCGATCCGCCAGCCGAAGAGTGATTTTCGCTTCTTCACCGTCGTAACCCGCACCATTGATGTTGTATTTATCCGCAGAGAAAGAGACGCTGTTGTCGTCGGCATAGCCGATACCGACACCAATCTGCTTGGATGCCGCACGGATTTCAGGATTTTCATCGAAGGTCGCGATAACGCTGATGGGGGTTGGCAAGTTACCTGAGTTGATGGTCACAGTTGCCATGCCGTCAATGTTGGTGGTCGCGTTCAACGGGCTCAGGGTGTAGTCCTGATAGTTGACGTTGTTGCTGATGTTGCCGCCGAAGGTGAAGTTCAGCTGCTTGCCGCTTACCGGTTTATTCTGGGCATCCTTCAGGGTAAAGGTTACTGTTGATTTTTCGCCCTTTCCTGAACCACGCAGATACATAAATTCAGGATTGGGTGTCCCAGCGGTGATGGAACGAGTCTCGGCTGTCTGGTTGGCGATGGTCACGGATGCCAGTTCATTCAGTCCAGCCACAGTTGCGGTAATGGTGTCATTGCCGGCACAGGCGTAAGTATCCGTCATCCCCTTATAGGTTGCGATGGCTGTGCCTTGTTGCGTGGCGACTTTAGCATCCAGAGTCGCCTTATCCGCGCTGGCGCAGGCAGAGCTGAAGTTGACATCGATGGGATAGGGATAGGGTTGATCATTGAGTGTCACGAGAGCCGTTAATACCGCTACACTCCCGGCAGGAAGCGTGGTTTTATCGCTGGTTAACGAGATCTTGAGATTGCTGGCTCCAAATTCATAGTTTTTAGCTGCGGTGATATCCCCGGTGGGCACAGTGGTACTGACGGTAAAAGTTCCGGCCGTTTGAGCCGAGTCTGTTGTGCTAGCCAGCAGGAAGGTTGCCTTACCTGCGCTGTCGGTGAGACGGGCATCAGAGGGTCGAATTTCACCCTTGGTCGCGATTGCATTGATGATCGCATCAACGACTGGTTCACCTTTGGGGTCCAACAGGATGGCCTCAGCCAAGCTGGCCCGCTCGGTCGGCAACTTGGATTGCTCTGTGCAGGTGCTCAGATCGGATATATCGGTACAGACCTTGAGGGTTAATGTTAATTGGTAATTATCACTACTGGTCGCACCCGGTTTATAAGTAAAGACCTTGTTCCCTGTATAATCTTTACCATCTTGGGTATAAGTCAAAGTGACGGAGCCGGCACCTTCGGTATTGGCGGCTGGTGCGGTCAGGGTGAAGACCGCAAGGCCTTGGCTATCTGTGATTTGTTTGGCCGGGGTAATGGAGCCGTTATCTGTGGTTGCGGCGACAAGAACGCCTGCGACGGCTTTACCATCGGCATCAACGACCAGACCCTCTACACGATTGGGCTTTTCTGCTGGCAGTTCAGTGGCAGCAGTGCAGGTGGTCGGCGTTGCAATATCGGTACACGACTTGGTGGTTACGGTTACGGATGGTGTTCCTGAATTGTCGCCGCCGCCATTATCGGTATCACCGCCACCGGATAAATCTTTGGCGCCACCGCCGCCACACGCGGCTAACACTAGCGAGCCAAATAGAATGGCGAAAAGTCGTTTGGATTGGGTCATCTTTCCCTTCCTTGGTAAACCTTAAAAACGGATGTCTTTATCCTAATCGCTCGAAGGTTCGCAGTTAAGGGCTCACCTGGGAGCAAACTGAGAGCTACAGCACCAAATTCAATCTCTGGTGTTAGTTCAGGATAAACGAGGTTAAGCAATGCAAATGTTTGGCATCATTTTTAGCATAAATCGATAAACCATGTTTGGTTTCAAGTGAATTCTATAGGGCAAATAACACAAAGGCACCCTCAGGTGCCTTTGTCTGACGATAATTTGTGATCTGGGCTCAAGCCATCTGCACTAACAAGGTCAGCGCGGCGGCCGAGACCAAAAATGCAAATCCGTAACACAGGTAGTGATGCAGGCGTGTAGTGCGGATCCCCAGATCGTGCAGCCCATGATAGATACGGTGCATACCGTGAAAAATCGGCAGCGCTATGATTGCCAACAGTATGGGGGCTCCCCACCAGGAAGTTGCCAAGCCATGGAGCTTATCGTAGCTGAGCGTATCGGCAGGCAAGATCCCGATCGGGACCAGAATGCCAGTTATCAACACGACGATAGGTAACAGCATGGCGGTGACAACACCACCTGCGCCAAACAATCCCCAGTAAATAGGTTCATCAGAACGTCGCATCATTCTCTCCTTCAAGCGACCAGCGCTACGACAAGCACCAGCAGCGACACAGCCGCCAGCGCTATGTACTGAGCCAGCACTATGGGTTTATCCGGGATCGGCTCTTCCCCATGCATGATGCGCATGGCTTTCGGTGCCAATTCAAACCAGGTTTTGGCATGGAATAAACAAGCGGCCAGAACCACCAGGTGAAACAGCACGGCTAGCGGATGACTCAAGGCATCCAGCCAACCTTGAAACGCGCTAGCGCCCTGGCTCAGACGTAGTAATCCCATCAGAAGTATCACTGCATAGATGGAGACAAATACGCTAGTGCCTTCACGCAGCATGTAGTGAATATAAAAGTTGTTCTTCAACCACCACCCTTTTTCAACGGGGCGGAGATAGGGCTTACGTTTACTTTGCGTGCTATCCATCGAGTTATTCCCCTGGTTTGAACATGGCAATCAGGTAATCCTTACTGCTTTCCACCTTACCCAATTGAATGGCGGCAGCCGGATCGACGCCTTTTGGGCAAACCTGTGAACAGTAACCGACGAAGGTACAGCTCCACACGCCGGAGTCTTGATTGACGATCTTCATTCGTTCAGCCTTGCCGCCGTCGCGACTGTCGGCGTTATAGCGGTGCAGAAGCGCTAATGCTGCCGGACCCGTAAAACTCTTGTTGATCTTGTACTGCGGGCACGCGGAATAACAAAGCCCGCAGTTGATGCACATCGAGAACTGACGATACTTGGCCAGTTCAGCCGGGGTCTGTATGTATTCCCCCTCGCTGAGATCCCGCGTAACCTTGGGGATAATATAGGGCTTGATCGCTTCCAGTTTGTCGATGAAATCGCTCATATCTACGACCAGATCCCGTTCAATAGGGAAGTTGGCCAAGGGTTCGATCTTCATCTTGCCGGACGGATAGTCGCGCAAAAAGGTTTTGCAACCCAGCTTGGGGATGCCGTTCACCATCATGCCGCAGGAGCCACAAATGGCCATGCGGCAGGACCAGCGAAAGCTCAGCGTCTGATCCAACTCATCCTTAATATGGTTCAAGGCCTCCAGCAGCGACATTTCATGGCTGAAGGGAACCTTGAAACTTTGCCACCAAGGTTCGGCATCCTCTTCTGGACGATAGCGCAGTACCTCAATATCCATCATCTCAGTCATGTTTTGCGGCCTCCTGTTTGTCGGCTTCGGCGCCATAAACCCGTTTGGCCGGTTGTGATTTGGTAATTTTCACCGGACTATAATCGATGGTCGGTGTTCCTGCGGCGTTATGGAAGGCGAGAGTATGTTTTAGGAAATTGACGTCATCCCGCTCTTCATAGCCATCCAGGCGCTGGTGCGAACCGCGGGATTCTTTCCGGGCGATGGCGGAGTGGGCCATCGATTCTGCGACGTCGAGTAAGAAACCGAGTTCAATGGCGTACAGCCAGTCGGTATTGAAGACAGATGATTTATCTTTGATCTGGATATTCTTGTAACGCTGTTTGAGTTCGGCCAGTTTGTCGATGGTTTCTTGCATCAAGGTTTCGGTGCGATAAATACCGACCCCTTTTTCCATGGCGTCGCCCATCTCGTTACGGATGTCGGCCGGGTTTTCCGTGCCATCGCCTTCCATCAGCGACATGGCTTTGGCTACAGAAGCAACCGCTTGTTTATAGAGTGTTTCGGTATTGCCGTGGGGGCGAGAGCTGGCGAATTTGGCTGCTTCTTCACCAGCTATTTTGCCGAAAACCACGATTTCAACCAGTGAGTTAGATCCTAAGCGATTAGCACCATGAATACCGACCGATGCGCATTCGCCGACGGCATACAGACCGGGCATCCGAGTGGCACAGCGACCATCGGTTTCGATCCCGCCCATGGTGTAGTGCACCGTCGGACGCACCGGGATCGGATCCTTGGCGGGATCCACACCGACGTAAGCCTTGGACAATTCGCAGATGAAGGGCAGGCGCTCTTCCAGATATTTGGCACCCAAGTGACGCAGATCCAGGTAGACCACATCGCCCAGTCGAGTTTGCACCGTGCGGCCCTTTTGCTGCTCGCCCCAAAAGGCTTGGGACAACCGATCCCGTGGACCCAACTCCATGTATTTGTTCTTGGTCTGTCCGACGGGAATTTCCGGCCCGAGGCCATAATCTTGCAGATAACGATAGCCATCCTTGTTGATCATGATGCCACCCTCTCCCCGGCAGCCTTCGGTCATCAGGATGCCGCAACCGGGCAAACCGGTGGGATGATATTGTACAAATTCCATATCCCGCAGCGGCACGCCATGGCGATAGGCCAAGGCCATACCGTCACCGGTGACAATGCCACCATTGGTATTGAAACGATAAGTGCGGCTGCCACCACCGGTCGCAATGATGACCGACTTGGCCTGAATCATCCGAGTGACGCCATTTTGAATATCGAAGCAGACCACACCCTGGACGCGCCCATCCTCGACTAGCAGGTCGAGACAAAAGTGTTCATCGAAACGTTTGATTGATGGGTATTTGATCGAGGTTTGAAACAGGGTATGCAGCATGTGGAAACCGGATTTGTCGGCAGCAAACCAGGTGCGGGGGATTTTCATGCCACCAAAAGGGCGTACGTTGACCTTGCCATCTGGTTTCCGGCTCCACGGGCAACCCCAATGCTCGAGTTGGATCAGCTCTTTGGTACAGTTCTCGACAAAGTTCTGCACAACATCCTGCTCACAGAGCCAGTCGCCCCCTGAGACCGTATCGTTGAAGTGATTTTCTAAACTGTCATCTTCCCGGACCACGCCAGCCGCTCCACCTTCGGCCGCCACTGTATGGCTGCGCATGGGGTAGACTTTGGAGATCAGGGCGATCTCGAGAGATGGATTGGCTTCGGCAATGGCGATGGCAGCACGAAGGCCACCACCACCAGCACCAACGATGGCAACATCGGTCTTTACTATGTCCACTTCTGCCTCCTTGAGAAAAGATGCACAACAGACTCCGGCACAGAGCCCATGGTGAATAGCATTCCAAGCTTGGATGTTGAGATGAAGCTCGACGCCTATAAACAGCCGGATCAGGAATCGAACGACGAAAATTGTTACGAAATTGTAGGCAAAATCCCACGACAAAAATGAGAAACAACTCTCCTTTTACCTGATACAAAAGGAGCCTATGTTATCGAGTGGGATTGTGGCGATGATTACAATGTAACGCTTTGTTTTATATCAAATTAGCAAACAGTCTGCCCTATTGCGCTAGAAAACTCCCCGGCCTCGGTGGTTCTGAGGCCGGGGATGAGGGATCAAACGTGGAAGTTGTTCACCTGTTCGTTGATGCGACGCGCAATATCTTTGAGCTGGGTTGCTAGTTGATTCGCATTGGTAGCGGCGTAACTGAGTTCGTCGGTCACATCCTTGGTGGCTTGAATGTTACGACCTACTTCATCGGTGACGGCTCGTTGTTCCTCGGCGGCACTGGAAATCTGGGTTGCCATGTCCGATATTTCGCCGATAGATTGGGTAATTTGCTCCAGGGCGAGTGTTGCATTCTTCGCATCATCGACGCTGTTTTGCGCTAGCTGCTGGCTCTGACTCATGGTCCCAACGGCTTGTTGTGTGTTGCGCTGCAGAGTTTCGATCATGGCCCGGATCTCCTCTGTTGAAGAGTGCGTCCGTTTCGACAAGACTCGAACCTCATCCGCCACGACAGCAAAGCCGCGTCCTTGTTCTCCCGCTCGCGCGGCCTCGATGGCCGCATTCAATGCCAGTAAATTGGTTTGCTCCGCGATGCCTTGGATGGTTGAAAGGATGGTATTGATTTGCTGCGCATTTTTTTCGAGTTCCTGAATGATATTCGAGGCGCACTCGACCTGCTGGGCTAGGTTGGTAATCGAGCTTTGGTTGCGTGCTATCACCTGTTTGCCATGTTCACAGTTGCTGGCTGAGGCATGGGCGGCGGCAGCTGCTTGTTCAGCATTGCTGGCAACCTCACTGGCGGTAGCCGACATCTCGTGGACTGCGGTCGCAATCTGCGAGATTTCCGATTGCTGGCGGGCGAGGCTCTGGTCGTTATGACCAGCCATGCTATGAGACTGTTTGGCCTGTTCATCCAGCTCGCGGGCTGAGTTGGCCAAGTCACTGACCATAGTTTGCAGCATGTCGATAAACAGGTTGATTTGTCGGGCAACCATGCCTACTTCGTCATCCCGCAGGATTTTGAGTCGACGTGTCAGGTCGCCGTTACCTCGGGATAGTTCGGCTACCGCATCTCCCATGGCAGACAAGGGCTGCAGAGAACGTGAAATGCTATAGGCGGCGCCACCGGCGACGATCAATAGCTGTAACAAGGTGGCGACCAAGGATTGCTGCAAGAGTCTATTGCTGTCGGCAAAGGCGGTATTTTCATCGTACACAAGTCCGAAGTACCAGTCATAGCCGGGAACCGGAGCGAAAAATAGAATACTGTCCTGACCGGAGATGTTCATCTTCACCGGTTTGCCCTGAGTGGCCAGTTGTTGAATGGTTGTTTGATCCAGTTGTGAGGCTAGTTGAGTGGCTGGCTTTAGCGTCAAAGCCGGGTCTTTATGGGCGATCAGGTTTCCCTGTCCATCGACCAGCAAGCCATATACGCCCTCACGGGCAATACTATTTATATTTTCAACCAGGCTCTTGATGCTGATGTCACCGGCAATTACCCCCTTGCGGCTGCCATCGTGAAATGGCTCGGCGAAGCTGATGATGAGTTCCCCTGAGCTGGCATCGGCATAGGGGGCGGTCACCACCATGCGATTGGCGGCGGTCGCATCCTGATACCAGGGGCGTTGTCGCGGATCATATCCATCCGGCGCTTTCCAGCCCTGGGTCGAGGCGATCATCTCTCCTTGGTCAGTACCGACATAGATCATGTCAAATTTACCGCCCTGAGCGGCCTGGGCAAGCGCCGTTTCTGGGTCTTTGGCGGCAGAAAATCCTTTCTGGGCACTACTGACGATGGCGGCGCTGGTGTCCAGCCAGTTTTTCAAGCCATTGATTTGTACTTCGGCCACACTGGTTTCGAAACGCTCTACTCCCTCGTTAGCCGCAGAAATTAATGCTTGTCGGTTATACAGTTGTTGCAGCCCCGCCGTAACAATCAATAACGCAGCTAGCGCCAATAGCAGCTTTTGTCGAATATTCAGCTTCATTGTATGCACCTTATCGAGTTTTTATCGTCAGGAGCCTGGTGACGGCTCGTCCATGAACCAGTTTTTCGTGTCAAGTCATGTAATTGGATGATTGATCCGTTAGTCAGTCGAGCGGTTGAGACCACGCTTTGGCCGGGACATTTGTATTGGCGTGGAGTTATTGCTGTAGCCAATACGGCCGTTATGAAAACTATAGTGCAGAAAGGAATAGTCGGTGCAGGGTTGTAAGCAGGTGGTATTTGGAGCGCGAGATCATCCAGGTATCCGCAGTTGATAACGGGTGATCGGTCTGGCAATAAAAGAATAAAGGGCCCATCGTGAGCCCCTGTGACCTTGGATTTGGGCCTAGCGAATGCGGCCGAAGATTTGCCCCATGCGGGTTGTTGCGCCCGGTTGCAGGTTGTCGGCAAAGCTGATGGTTTCTGGTGGAAACAGACACACCACGGTACTGCCCAATTTGAACAATCCCATTTCCTCGCCCTTTTTCAGGGTGATGGCTTGTTCGCCCGAATAATCCCAACGGGTTACCGTCTTCCCCGCCGGGGGGGTGATAGTACCGGCCCATATGGTCTCGATGCTGGCCACTATGGTGGCTCCGACCAGGACCAGAGCCATGGGGCCCAGCTCCGTTCGGAAGAGACAGGCAACCCGTTCGTTACGGGCAAACAGATTGGGTACATGCTCTGCAGTTAATGGATTGACAGAAAACAGATCACCAGGAATGTAAATCATGCTCTCCAGTACACCATCCAGAGGCATATGAATGCGGTGATAGTCCTTGGGAGAGAGGTAGATGGTGGCAAACTTGCCGCCCTGGAATGGCGCCGCCAGTTTGGCATCACCGCCGAGTAACTCTCTGGCGCTAAAATCATGCCCTTTGGCCTGCACGACACGACCTTGACTGATATCACCAAGTTGGCTCACACAGCCATCAACGGGGAGGGCCAGGAGCAGGGGATCATCCACCACAGGCCGCAGCCCGGGCTTGAGGGCGCGGGTGAAGAAGGCATTGAAAGTCTTGTAGTGAGCCGGATCCTCGTGCGCGGCTTCGCTCATGTCGATGCCGAAGCGAGCGATAAACAAGCGGATCAATCGGGTCGTCAGACTTCCGGCCTCGGCGGCAGCCAATTTGCCAACCCAGCGCGAGAGTGCATGTTTGGGCAGGCAGTACTGACCGGCGATTTTCAGGGCATCAATCAGAGTCATGGTCTTCTTCTCATCGGTAAGAGGCTTAACGCCCTGGTTGGGCGCTAAGCGTGGTTAGCTTTTTTTAATGTGACGCGTCGGCCGAGCCTCATCCATCGAGGCCAGGATCCGGTGATAATTCTGGTAGCGTTCCTGACTGATGTCACCTGCTTCGACGGCTTGGCGGATCAGGCATCCCGGATCATCACCATGGGTGCAATCGCGGAACTTGCACCCACCAAGGTAACGACGAAATTCGATGAAACACCAAGTGATGCGCTCCGCCTCCAGATGCCAGAGTGCAAATTCGCGGATACCCGGTGAATCGATCAGAATTCCGCCACTGGGAAAGTGGTAGAGGCGGGCTGTGGTGGTGGTATGTTGCCCCAGTCCTGAACTATCGGAAATCTCTCCGGTTAAGGCGGCTGCTTCCGGCATCAGGCTGTTGACCAGGGTCGACTTACCGACCCCGGATTGGCCGACAAAGACATTGATCTTGTCTTTGAGTCGAGCCTGGAGTTCCTCCATCCCCTCATTGCTTTCGCAACTGACTAGTAGTACCTCGTAACCAATGTGGCGATATTGAGCCAACTGCGGTTCCAGTTGCTGGCGAGCTTCAGCCGTCAGCATATCGATTTTGTTCAGCACCAACAGGGGCGGAATTTCCATGGTTTCGGCGGCGACCAGATAGCGATCGACCAGGTTGGTCGAGAACTCGGGCATCACGGCTGAAACGATCACAATCTGATCGATGTTGGCCGCAACCGGCTTGAGGCCATCGTAATAATCCGGACGAGAAAACTCGGTGCGGCGAGGATGAACAGCCTCGACCACACTACTGATGCCGTGCAGATGTTCATCTCCGAGCCGGAAGACGACCCGATCGCCGGTAACCAGGCTGCCCACGGTACGGCGTAGGTTACAGCGATGGACGATGCCGGATTGGTCTTCGACATCGGCGTGCTGGCCGAAACGACTGATCACCAAGCCTTCCTGAGGCGCGCCCAGCAGGCTTTCATCAACCTCTGGCGCTTCCTTTTTCAGACGGCGGGTCTGGTTGGCATTGACTCTGCGCTGCTGACCTTGAGTTAACTTGCTCTTTTTTGCCACGCGTTTGCTGCTTTCGTAATTTTGCAATCAAGGGTTTATGATACATGGGAGCGAGCTGACTTGTCCCACAAAGGTGAAAAGATGACGCAAGATGCGCAAAATTTGATTTGGGTTGATATGGAGATGACCGGGCTGGATCCGGATACGGACAAGGTGCTGGAAATCGCCATGATAGTGACAGACAAGGAGTTACGAGTCCTGGCGGAAGGGCCTGTCATAGCCGTGCATCAAACCGATGCTGTTCTGGCCGCAATGGATGATTGGTGCACCCGGACACATACCGAGTCAGGACTTGTCGCCCGTGTCCGGGCTAGCGCTTATGACGAAACGGCTGCCGCACGAGAATGTCTGGAGTTTCTCCGGGCTTGGGTGCCGGAGCGCAGCAGCCCCATGTGTGGCAACAGTATCGGCCAGGACCGTCGTTTCATGGTGCGCCATCTGCCAGAGCTGGAGCAGTTTTTCCACTATCGCAATGTGGATGTCAGCACCATTAAGGAACTCGTTCGTCGTTGGCAGCCTGAATTGCTCAATGGCTTTAAAAAGCAGGGCACCCATCTGGCCATGGATGATATTCGCGAGTCGATTGCCGAATTGCAGTTTTATCGGGAAACCGTGTTTAAAGTGTGATTTTGCAGAAAAAAAGAGCAGCCGCACCCGTGGTTGCTCTGTTCTTGAGCGAACGAGAAAAAAGCCCTTGCAATCAAGCGGTCGCTCCTTATAATTCGGCTCCCGTGCTAGAGAGCATATTGCGGGAATAGCTCAGTTGGTAGAGCACGACCTTGCCAAGGTCGGGGTCGCGAGTTCGAGTCTCGTTTCCCGCTCCAAAAACTCTCTCTAACACACCCTTGTGATGCGGGAATAGCTCAGTTGGTAGAGCACGACCTTGCCAAGGTCGGGGTCGCGAGTTCGAGTCTCGTTTCCCGCTCCAATCACAAGTTCCGGTTTGCGGGAATAGCTCAGTTGGTAGAGCACGACCTTGCCAAGGTCGGGGTCGCGAGTTCGAGTCTCGTTTCCCGCTCCAACTCCGGACTTGCTGATTTCACAAGAATTTACGTTGCGGGAATAGCTCAGTTGGTAGAGCACGACCTTGCCAAGGTCGGGGTCGCGAGTTCGAGTCTCGTTTCCCGCTCCAATCACGACAGTGAAACGTAAAGCCCATCTTTCAAGCGGGAATAGCTCAGTTGGTAGAGCACGACCTTGCCAAGGTCGGGGTCGCGAGTTCGAGTCTCGTTTCCCGCTCCAATCTCATATCTCCTCAAGCATTCGTTATGTGCTGACTATGGTCGGCTGTTGTTGTTTTGGTTATTTTTTCTTCAAGCGACACAAAAAAACCGGGCGCTATCGGCCCGGTTGCAGTTTGTATCACACTCTTTCAGCTCAAATTACTGTGTTTGTCGACCTGCTCTTCGGCATATAGGGCTGCACCTATGATGCCCGCCTGATTCAGGCTTTGCGCTGGAACCACCGGAGCGCGCACATGAAGTTCATCTTCGAATCGGTCGAAGCGTTGTGCCGTGCCGCCACCCAGAATGAAGAGATCCGGATTGAATAGGAACTCCAGACGTTGCAGATACCGGTTAAAGCGGCGTCCCCACTTGCCCCAGCTCAGATCCTCGCGCTGCCGGACGGCGTCGGAGCAATAGTGTTCGGCAATGCGCCCCTTCATCTTCAGATGACCCAGTTCGGTATTGGGATGCAACTGACCATTGACAAAAATGGCGCTGCCCAGACCGGTACCAATAGTGATCAGCATGACCACGCCATCGCGATTCCTGCCCTGGCCAAAGCGCATTTCGGCAAGCCCTGCGGCGTCTGCATCATTGAGAACGAAGCAGGGACGGCCCGTGGTCTGACTGAACAGTTCCTCGACACTGGTATTGACCCAACTGGCGTCAATATTGGCGGCACTGAATGCGACGCCATGATGAATGGTGGCCGGGAAGCCGCAACCGATGGGTCCTTGCCAGTCGAAGTGAGTAACCAATTCCTTGAGCGTTTGTGCCATGGCGACCGGGGTTGCAGGTTGCGGGGTGGCTATCCGGTGTCGCTCACCGATGACCAGGCCACTGTCGGTATCCACAATGGCTCCCTTGATGCCTGAGCCACCAATGTCCACTCCTAGAATCATCATATCCTGTTGCTCTCCTTCAAGCGTGATCGGGCATGCCCTTGTCGATACAGCGGATCAAGCGTTCTGTTTTGAGCGTGCGCGGATCCAAGCTCCGCTTGCGCTCCTGTTCCTGCAAGGCCCAGGTGATATGTTCCTGCACCAGCGCAGATGCGCTATCAAATTGATGGCTGAGTGCCGAGACAATTGCCGACGAGTATGGCGCGTTGCCTAAGGCAACGGCAAGATTTCGTTGCCATTTTTCAAAGCCAATGCGGCGAATGGGGCTGCCTTCGGTATGTTGCAAAAATTCGGGTTCATGCCATTGCCAGAGGGTGAGCAGATCCGGGGTGTGCAAGGCCGAGCGCGCTTTGAAATCAGCCTCCGGACTGGCGCTGGCATAACGATTCCAGGGGCAAATGAGTTGGCAATCATCACAGCCATAGATGCGATTCCCCATCAGCGGCCTTAACTCCAGGGGAATAGCGCCTGCGTATTCAATGGTGAGGTAGGAGATGCAGCGCCGGGCATCGACGGTATAGGGGGCCACGATAGCGGCGGTCGGACAGATGGTCATGCAGGCCACGCACTTGCCACAGCTGCCGCTGCCGGGGGAATCCACGGGCAACGGCAGATCAACCAGTAGCTCGCCCAGAAAGAAAAAGGATCCGGCTTGTTCATGAAGTAGCAACGAGTGTTTGCCAATCCAGCCTAAACCGGCTTTTGCCGCCAATGGCCGCTCCAGCACCGGGGCTGAATCGACAAATGGTCGAGCAGCCAAGGGACCCGCTCCCAAGGTAGTCATCGCGTGCTCTATCCGCTGGGCCAGCTGTTTCAAGCGTTGGCGCATGACCTTGTGGTAGTCGCGGCCGAGGGCATAGCGGCTGATATAGCCTTTTTCGGGCTGGCCCAGGGTTCGGGCTATGCTGGCGGCTGGAGGGAGATAATTCATGCGAACCGAGATCACCGCCCGGGTACCGGGATGCAATTCGGCTGGACGAGCGCGCATCATGTCATGCCGTGCCATATACTCCATATCACCGTGGTAGCCGGCATCCAACCAGGCTTGCAGGCGCGGCTCCTCATCACCCAGATCGGTTCCGGTGATGCCTATCTGGTCGAAACCTAGCTCGTGTCCCCAGAGCTTGATATCGTGGGCCAGTTTCTCCAGTTGTTGGTACGTCATGACTTCCATACTCGATGAATCGCAGCTCACTTTAGCATATCGTCTCTGGCTCCCGGAGCAGATCCGCATGCTGGAACAGCAACTGGCGTTGCACAATCCTGAAGGCCTCTATGGGCTCATGGAACGAGCCGGTGCGGCGTTGGATGCCCATCTGCAGCGCGATTGGCCTCACGCGCAACGGCTGTGGATCTTCTGTGGACAAGGCAATAATGGCGGCGACGGCTATGTCCTGGCCCGCTTGGCGCGCCAGCGTGGGCTCACTGTTGAGGTCTATGCCCTAGGGGCGCCCAAGCCGGATAGCGAAGCCGCCCGGGCCTATCAGTTATGGCTAGCCGATGGTGGTCAGGTGCAGGCATCCCTGCCCATGGATCCTGACGCCACCCATCAGCCGGATTTGCTGGTGGACGCTTTATTGGGGATCGGCCCACAGACCTTGTTACAAGGCCGGATTCTGGAATGGATTGATTACATCAATCGACAGTCGGCTCCTGTGCTAGCCGTGGATCTGCCGAGTGGTTTGCACTGCGTGAGCGGGACTCCGTTAGGTTCGGCCGTGCGAGCCTCCCGAACGCTGACCTTTATCGGCTGGAAGCCCGGTTTGTTGACAGGGCAGGGACCGGAGCTGACGGGGCCGATAACGCTTTGTCCGTTGGTTACTGAATCAATGGTTACTGAGTCGATGGCGGCGGTAGCGTTGGGACATGATGAGGTTGCTGTCTCCCGCTTCGGGACGCTATTGCGTGCTGATTATGGGCTGGCTCGTTATGCCCTGCCTCCCCGTGCGCGGACGGCTCATAAAGGAAGTTGTGGACGAGTTTTGGTGTTGGGTGGTGGTTTGGGTATGCCGGGGGCTATCCGTTTAGCTGCGGAGGCGGCCTTGCGGGCAGGGGCTGGACTGGTGAGGGTCGCGTCTCGAGCTGAACATCAGTTGCTGGTTCTCGCTGGGCGACCCGAGTTGATGTGGTCAGCCTCCGGTACCAGCAATACTGATTATGCCGCCTCTGCAGCCTGGGCCTCGGTGCGGGTGTTAGGTCCGGGGCTGGGCCAGGATGAGTGGGCGAGAACCCTCTGGGCGGCGCAGCTGGCATTGCCGGGGCCCCTGGTTTTAGATGCTGATGGTTTGAATCTGCTGGCCGAGGCTCCCGTCTATCGGGAGGAGTGGATCCTGACGCCGCATCCAGGCGAGGCGGCCCGCCTGTTAGCCTGCACTGTGGCTGAAGTTGAGCAGGATCGATTGTTCGCTGTGCGCCGCTTACAGCAACGATACGGCGGTGTGGTGCTGCTCAAGGGCGCAGGAACTCTGGTATGTGATGGTAAAACCATCTGGTTGTGTCAAGAAGGTAATCCCGGCATGGCCAGTGGCGGCATGGGGGATCTGTTATCTGGTATAATCGCCGCGCTTTGGGGGCAGGGGCTATCACCGGCGACCGCCGCCTGGGTGGGGGCTTGTGTGCATGGCGAGGCTGCCGATATCGCGGCGCGTGATGGAGAACGTGGCATGTTGGCGTCCGATCTGCTTCCCTTTATTCGTCGACTGGTTAATCCTGTGGAATCTTTGGATGAGTATTGAATATATCGAGTTACTGCATGATGAAGCCGCTACCCTGGCTTTTGGTAAACGGCTGGCTCATGCCTGTCAAAGTGCAGCGACATTTTTTCTGCATGGGGACCTTGGCGCAGGAAAAACCACCCTAACCCGTGGTTTTGTGCAAGCGTTAGGGCATTCTGGACGGGTCAAGAGTCCAACCTATACCCTGGTCGAGGCGTATGAATTACCGGCATGGCAGGTGTATCATTTCGACCTGTATCGGCTTGCCGATCCGGAAGAACTGGAATTTATGGGCATTCGTGATTATTTTGGGCCCGATTGCCTATGTCTGGTCGAGTGGCCAGAGAAAGGGGAAGGGTGGTTACCGCATCCTGACCTGGATATCACACTGAAGTACGAGGGAGAACAGCGCGAGATCCATGTCCGCGGCTGTACTTCCAAGGGTGAAGCCATACTGAGATCTTTGTAGTCGCCGTGAAAAAATTTCTGATCAGTTGTTTGTGTTGTCTGCTGGCGTTGCCGGTTTGGGCTAATCAGCTCAAAAGCCTGCGCGTCGCGCCGACGGAAGAAAAGACCCGTGTGGTCTTCGATCTGTCATCGGCGCCTGCTTATCGTTATTCCTTGACCGGGAATCGTCTCACCATAGAAATCGACTCGGTGACGGCTTCACTGGCGAATTTGGAACGGCAGGGGGCCAAGCTCGGTCCTGTGATCAAGTCGATTCACCGTCAAAACTCGGCAACTGACCCAACGTTGCAACTGGTGTTTGAACTCAATGGCAATGTGAAACCTCAGATGTTCACCTTGCAGCCCCAGCAGCGCTATGGACACCGTCTGGTTCTGGACTTTTTACACCGGGATTTGACGACTGCTTCCGCTTCGTCCTCCCCATCGCAGTCGGCAAACAAGGATCGAACTGTGGTCTCTACGCCTACTCGAAGCGCCTCCGCATCGGTGCAGCTGACGAGGAGTAGTGCAAACCCTGCTGTGGGGACATCGGGCAAGCCGACTGCGGGTCGGGTGATCCCGATGAGCGAGTTTTCACCGAATCCCGCCCCGACCAGAATCAAACCCGGAGACGTGTCGATCAAGGAGGAAACGATCTCCTCACAAGTGAGAACCGTATCACCAACTCCTTCAGCAAAGCAGGAAACGCCTGTTCCGGCGGTTCGCTCCACTCCGGCATCGACTACTGTTGAACGAGCATCGAACGGCGTGGTGGTCATTGCCGTCGATGCCGGACATGGTGGCAAAGATCCTGGCGCCATAGGCCCTCGCGGCACCCATGAGAAAACCGTGACTTTGGCTGTGGCCCGCGAGTTAGCGGAACTGATCAATCGACAACCAGGGATGCGCGCCGTCATGACGCGGACCGGTGACTACTTTGTGGATCTGGATGCCCGCTCGGAAATTGCCCGGCGTCAGAAGGCTCAACTGCTAATTTCGATCCATGCCGATAGTGTCGATAACGCGACCGCACGGGGTGCCTCGGTCTGGATCCTATCCAACAAGCGCGTCGATCGGGAAATGAACAAGCTGCTAGGGCAGCAAGATAAGCATACTCAACTGCTGGGGGGGGCCGGGAAGGTGATTGCCGAGGCCGAGCCCAATCCCTACCTGGCGCAGACGATTCTGGATCTTTCCTGGGATAACTCGCGCAGTGAGGGCTATAACATCGGGGAAGAGGTGCTCAACCAGATCGGTCGGGTGGCGCGCCTGCACAAGTCCAAGCCAGTACATGCCAGCCTGGCAGTGCTCAAGGCACCGGATATCCCTTCCTTGCTGATTGAAACCGGGTTTATCTCCAACCATTTTGAAGAGAAACAACTGAGTTCCCATGCTTACCAGCGCCAAATTGCGACTGCAATTTTCCGCGGTGTCCGGGGTTATTATGCCGATAACCCGCCAGAAGGTTCGGTACGCGTAGCGGCTCGTCAAACGGCCACCCAAAGCACACCGGATAATCGTGGCGAGGCGATCCGTCATGTTGTGAGCTCAGGCGAAAGCCTCTCAGGCCTTGCCCAGCGCTACGGGGTCTCCAAGCGCCGGTTGCGGGATCACAACAGTCTGAAATCCGAGAACCTGCTGATTGGGCAGGTGCTCTATATCCCTGCCAGTTAAGATGCCAATTCGTATTCTACCGCCGATCCTGGCAAACCAGATTGCCGCCGGTGAGGTGGTCGAGCGTCCAGCCTCTGTGGTTAAGGAGCTGGTCGAGAACAGTCTGGATGCCGGAGCCTCGCGCATCGAGATTGAGTTGGAGAAAGGCGGCTGCAAGCTGATCCGGATCCGCGATAACGGCAGTGGTATCCCTCAAGCCGATTTGGCTCTGGCGCTGGCGCGTCATGCAACCTCGAAGGTGAGTTCGCTGGATGATCTGGAAGCTATCTGCAGCCTCGGTTTTCGCGGGGAGGCGCTGGCCTCCATCAGTTCGGTCTCCCGGTTGACTCTGACCTCTCGCACTGCGGAACAAACCGAAGCCTGGCAAGCAACGGCCGAGGGACGGGATATGGAAGTTCAGGTTCGCCCGGCCGCCCATCCAGTGGGCACCACCCTGGAAGTCGTCGACCTGTTTTTCAATACCCCCGCTCGGCGTAAGTTTTTGCGCAGTGAAAAAACAGAATATGGTCATATCGATGAGTTGATCCGTCGTCTGGCGCTCAGCCGGTTCGATGTGACATTTATACTGAAACATAATGGCAAAGTGGTGCGCCAGTACCGGAGTGCCGTCCATGATGAAGAGCGGTTACGCCGCATCGCCAGTGCCTGTGGCTCCGCATTTCTGACCGATGCCATCCAGGTGCGCAGCGAGCATCTGGGGTTGACGCTGCAAGGCTGGTTACTACCGCCGGCTCGTCGGACGGATACCACTCCAGAAATCCAGTACTGCTACGTCAATGGGCGCGTGATGCGCGATAAGTTGATCAATCACGGCATTCGTCAGGGCTATCTGGAGGCTCTTGGCCTGGAATGCTCTCCGTCCTATGTTCTGTATCTCACGCTGGACTCCCATCAGGTCGATGTGAATGTGCATCCGGCTAAGCATGAGGTTCGTTTCCATGAATCCCGGCTGGTACATGATTTTGTGGTCGGAGTGGTGCGAGATGGATTGCAGCAGGGATTTGTTGTCGAGCAAACCCGTGACGGAGTGGATCCTCATGTCGCGTCGGCTACGCCACCTGCGACTCGAAATGATGCAGTTCCCCCGACGTTACGGGAACGGCCTGTCGGCGATTACGCTGCCGCCACCCTGCGACCTCGGGAACATGGCTATCAGACTTCCGCGCCTAAGGCTCCGAGTCGCGCTGCAACGGATGGTTACCAGGCATTGATGACCCCTCTGGCCCTGCCTGAAACCAGTCCCCATGGTGCCGAGGTGTCGCCGTCAGGTGAGCTCTGTCGGGCCTTATCCTTTGTGCACCCGCAGATCCTGTTATGGCAACAGGGGAACGAGTTCCGACTGCTACATGTCGCGCATGCTGAGCGACTGTTGCTGGTGGGACGACTCAAGAAGCAACTCCGGACCGGTTTGATCGCACAACCGTTGTTAATGCCGGTGAGCCTAGTGCTTGAGCCTGAGCTCAGGTCTCGGTTGGATGAGCGAGCTGACTGGATTCAGCGTTTGGGTCTGGAGTGGCGAGCTGGCCATGGCTGCAGCATCACCGTGCTGCGGGTGCCTGCTGTTTTACGGCAGAGTAATCTGGTGGCGACTCTGGTGACCCTGTTGGAGCGGCTGGGAGCGCAGGATGAGAGCCTTGAATCGCAAGAACAACTCTGCCAGTGGCTAGCCAGTCTGGCGCCCACTCGTCAGGATGGCTCCTTGTCTGCCGCCATGCAGTTGCTGGTGGAGATCGAGGACGAATGTCCAGAGCTTTTGTGCTTGCCTGAACTAGCCAGGAGCTTGTCATTGGATCCCGTGATTGAGGAGTTATTGCGGCATGAGTAAACCTCTGGCCATTTTTTTGATGGGCCCTACCGCCTCGGGCAAGAGTGCCTTGGCCATGGAGCTGGTGCGGCGTTTGCCATGCGATATCATCAGTGTGGATTCCGCCCTGGTCTACCGGGGCATGGATATCGGTACCGCCAAACCGACTCCGGCTGAGCTGGCCGTCGCTCCGCATCGACTGATCGATGTTCGAGATCCGTTGCAGAGTTATTCTGCTGCCGATTTTTGTCAGGATGCCTTGCAGGAAATGGCGGCTATTAGCGCCCTGGGCCGCATCCCGCTGCTGGTGGGTGGTACCATGCTCTATTACAAGGCACTACTGGAGGGCTTGTCGCCATTGCCGGAGGCGGATCCGCACATCCGCGCCACAATTGAAGCACAGGCAGCCGAGTCGGGATGGGGAGCGTTACACGCCGAGTTGTGCCGGATCGATCCGGTTGCCGGAGCACGTATACATCGCAACGATCCCCAACGTCTTTCCCGTGCACTCGAGGTTTTCCGAATTACCGGTAAAACCTTAACCGAATTGACACAACAGCAGGGGCCCGGTTTACCCTACCAGACGTTGCAATATGCTATCGCGCCTCTGGATCGCCAGATGTTGCGGCAGCGGATTGCTGAACGCTTCGATGCCATGTTAGCGCTTGGTTTTGAGGCTGAAGTGAGGAACTTGGTGGCGCGGGGCGATCTGCATCCGGAGTTGCCGTCCATGCGCTGTGTCGGATATCGTCAAATGTGGGATTATTTGTCCGGGGTGCTAGATTATGCAGAAATGCGGTATCGTGGCATCGTTGCCACTAACCAATTAGCCAAAAGGCAGATGACCTGGTTGAGAGGTTGGTCACATCCTTTGATTTGGCTGGAGACAGGAAGCCAGCTGAATCCTGATATCATTTTGCGCGACGTTGGTTCCTGTGAGTGAGCACGCTATAATCGCTAACGTCTTTTTAAAGAAATGGCAATAATTTAGTACTACAAAATATAAGGATTAAAACATATGGCTAAGGGGCAATCACTTCAGGATCCGTTTTTGAACGCGCTGCGTCGTGAGCGTATTCCTGTTTCTATCTATCTGGTCAACGGAATCAAGCTGCAAGGTCAGATTGAGTCGTTTGATCAGTTTGTCATTCTGCTGAAGAACACCGTCAGTCAGATGGTGTACAAGCATGCCATTTCTACTGTGGTACCTGCGCGCGCTGTGCCGCACCATCAGCATACCGGTGGTACCGGCGTCGATGGTCAGAGCGAAGAGTGATTCGCCTCCCGGCTCGATGTTTCTTGTGATGAGTTTTTTCCTGGAGTGCGTTTTGCCTCTGTTTAAGGAGCGTTTGCTTGTTTGACCGTTATGAAGCTGGCGAACAGGCCATTCTGGTTCACGTTGATTTCACGGATGAAGGCGCACGGGAAGATCTGGCCGAGCTACGGATGTTGGTCAGCTCGGCCGGCGCCAATGTGCTGTCCGTCATTACCTGCCGACGTAGTAATCCGCAACCCAAATTTTTCATTGGCACGGGCAAGGCCCAGGAAGTGGCCATGGAAGTTAAAAATCTGGGGGCTGATGTCGTCATTTTTAACCATGCACTGACTCCTGCGCAGGAACGAAATCTTGAACGGCTGTTTGAATGTCGCGTTCTGGATCGCACAACTCTGATCCTGGACATCTTTGCCCAACGAGCCCGAACCCATGAGGGAAAGTTGCAGGTCGAGCTGGCGCAACTGAGACATATCTCTTCCCGGCTGGTCCGCGGCTGGACCCACCTTGAACGACAAAAAGGCGGGATTGGCTTGCGCGGTCCAGGCGAAACTCAGCTGGAAACGGACCGTCGTCTGATCCGCGAACGGATCACCAATATTCTCAAGCGCCTGGAAAAGGTCGAAAAGCAGCGCGAACAAGGGCGTCGGGCCAGAATACGCAACGAGATCCCGGTGGTATCCCTGGTGGGTTATACCAATGCAGGTAAATCAACCTTGTTTAATCGCCTGACACAGTCTGACGTTTATGCTGCCGATCAACTCTTTGCGACTCTGGATCCGACATTGCGCCGTATTCAGATCGAGGATATTGGCACCGTGATCATGGCGGACACAGTTGGTTTTATTCGTCACCTTCCCCATGATCTGGTCGCCGCATTTAAAGCGACGCTACAGGAAACCCGCGAAGCTGATTTACAACTGCATGTCATTGATTGCGCCGATGAGCGACTGCAAGACAATGTTGCACAGGTCGAGCTGGTTCTGGAAGAAATTGAAGCTAATGAATTGCCACAGCTCCTGGTCTATAACAAAGTCGACATGCTTCCCGACACAGTTCCGCGCGTAGAGCGGGATGATGGCGGCCGACCTCGGGCGGTATGGGTTTCGGCCTTGACTGGGGAGGGGCTGGAGTTGTTATTGCAGGTGATCGGTGAGTTTCTGTTGCCGGGGATTGCACAACATCGACTTGAACTCCCATCCTCGGCGGGCCGCTTGCGGAGCCTGCTTTATCAAATGAAAGCCATACAGTCAGAACAGATCACCGAGCATGGCAGCTTGTTGTTGGCAATCCGGATGCCACAGAGTGACTGGAATCGCTTGTTGAAGCAGGAAGGTGAAGCGCTCTCTGCCTTTATTGTCAGCTGATTGCTTGATAGAGTTCATCAAACTACAAAAATTTGGAGACGCCAATGGCTTGGAATGAGCCCGGAAATAATGGGAAAGACCGAGATCCGTGGGGGAACAGCGGTAAGAACCAGACGCCCCCTGATTTGGACAAGGTGTTTCGTAATTTTTTGCAGAAATTATCCGCTCTTCTTGGTGGCCGTCGCCCTGGTGGTGACGTCAGCAGCCTGGGGATTGTTTTGATTGTCATGGTTGCCTTGGTCGCTTGGGTGATCAGTGGTTTTTATACCATCAAGGAAGCCGAACGTGGTGTGGTGTTGCGGTTTGGTAAGTTCTATCAAAGCGTCGAGCCAGGCCTGCGCTGGAAGGCCACATTTATCGACCAGGTAATCCCCGTCGACGTTGAGTCGGTTCGTTCTTTGCCAGCGGCTGGTTTCATGCTGACTCAGGATGAGAACGTGGTTCGTGTCGAAATGGATGTGCAGTATCGAGTCGCTGATGCTCGTAAGTACTTGTTTAGTGTGACCAATGCCGATGATAGCCTCAGTCAGGCAACGGATAGCGCCCTGCGTTATGTGGTCGGGCATACCACCATGGATGAGGTATTGACTCGTGGGCGCGAGAAGGTGCGTCAGGATACTTGGCAGGAGCTGGAGCAGACCATAGAACCCTATGATATGGGGATTGTGGTGGTGGATGTGAACTTCTTGCCGGCCCGTCCGCCAGAAGAAGTTAAAGATGCGTTCGATGATGCGATCTCCGCCCAGGAGGATGAAGAACGTTTCATTCGTGAAGCTGAGGCCTATGCTCGTGAAGTGGAGCCGAAAGCTCGTGGACAGGTGAAGCGTCTGGAAGAGGAAGCTCAGGGTTACAAAGAGCAGGTGGTGTTGAAATCCAGTGGTGAAGTTGCCCGTTTCAACGAGTTGTTGCCGCAGTATCTAGCCGCCCCTGATCTGACGCGTGAACGTATCTATCTGGAAACCATGGAAGAGATTTACAGCAAGGCCAACAAGGTTCTTGTTGCGCTGCCAGAAGGTTCGAACAGCATGATCTATCTACCGCTGGATAAAATGGCGCCAGGTAAGTCAGCGAATGCACCTCGTCAGCCCGCCTCGGTACCATCCGCTACGCGTTCGGCGGCAGATGAGTTGACACCGGATACCATGGGACAGGCTAGCGTGCCCTTACGCAGTAGCGATCGGACGAGCGGGAGATATTAAGCGATGAAGAAGATTGTATTAGGCGTTGTCGCCATCGCGGCCGTAGTGCTCTCCTCCACCCTGTTTGTGATTGATGAGGGCCAGGCTGGCATTGTGGTGCAGTTTGGTAAAGTCAAACGGGACAATGATTCAGGTTTGCCTCATGTCTATGAGCCCGGATTGCATTTCAAGGTGCCGATGATTGATGAGGTGCGTAAGTTGGATGCCCGTATCCAGACTATGGATGCCCAGGCGGATCGCTTCGTAACCTCGGAAAAAAAGGATCTGATCATCGACTCCTATGTGAAATGGCGGATCGAAGACTTTGCCAAATTCTTCCTGGCTACGGGGGGCGGTAATCGGGTCCAGGCGGAGGCACTGCTCAAACGAAAGATCAATAACGGCTTGCGCTCGGAAATTGGTGGTCGTTCAATCAAGGATATTGTCTCTGGTGAGCGCACTGAGGTGATGCAAAAGGCGTTACTGAATTCGGCCAGCTCTTCCGAACTTGGGATCAAAGTAGTCGATGTGCGTATCAAGCAGATCAACTTGCCGCTGGAAGTATCCAACTCTATTTACCAACGGATGCGTGCTGAACGTAATGCGGTTGCCCGAGAACACAGATCCCAAGGGCGTGAGAAGGCTGAATTCATTCGCGCCGATATTGATCGCAAGGTCACTATCATGTTGGCTGATGCTCAGCGCCGTTCACGGCAACTCCGCGGGGAAGGGGATGCTGAAGCGACCCGGATCTATGCGGACACCTATAAGAAAAACCCTGAGTTTTTCTCTTTCGTCCGCAGCATGGAGGCCTACAAGAAGAGCTTTGAACAAGGTAATGATTTCATGGTCCTCAAACCGGATGATGATTTCTTCCGTTACTTCAAGCAGGCGAATCCCGCAGCTAAACACTGAGTTTATGCTCTGATCCGAAGGGTCTCATTAGATGGGGCCCTTTTTATTTTGGTTTGAAATAGTGCCTTTACCGATATTTACCATGTTTATGACTGGGATCTCCGACTCGATGGCTTCAGCATCTACCTGGAAGATACAAGAGACAGAGGATTTGCGATGAGCCATCCAGCCTAAACGCTCCTGCTATGGGTCGCTTAAGTTGTTTCACTACCCGGATTGCGGTATACGTCTTGGCGCGGCCGAGGCCGAGTATTTTCACTGGTCTGAGTGCTGGGAAAACGACCACAAGATGATTCCGGCATTGCTCAAACTTTGGTAGAATCCTTTTTTAACCACACTGTAGATAATGAAGATGGGACAGAGCGTCGTAATCTTGGGCACCCAATGGGGTGACGAAGGTAAAGGCAAAATTGTCGATCTGTTGACCGACAAGGCACAGTATGTAATTCGCTATCAGGGCGGCCATAATGCCGGCCATACCCTGGTCATCGACGGTGAGAAAACCGTTCTCCACCTTATCCCGTCAGGGATCCTGCGTGACAACTGCAAATGTATCATTGCCAATGGAGTTGTGTTGGCACCTGATGCGTTGCTGAAAGAGATGAAAGAGCTGGAAGCTCGTGGCGTACCAGTGCGTGAGCGCTTGCTGCTGAGCGAAGCCTGCCCCTTGATTCTGCCGTATCACGTTGCTTTGGATCAGGCCCGTGAAAAAGCACGAGGTGCCAAGGCGATTGGTACCACGGGACGTGGTATCGGTCCTGCGTATGAAGATAAGGTTGCGCGCCGCGGTCTGCGGGTTGGTGATCTGTTCAACATGGAAACCTTTGCCGAGAAGCTCAAAGAAGTCATGGAGTTCCATAACTTCCAGCTGACCCAGTACTATGGGGTTGAGGCTGTTTCCTACGAGGCCGTTCTGGCTGAAGCCAAAAGCTATGCTGACCTGCTGATTTCCATGGTGGTTGATGTCACCGATCTGCTGGATAAAGCGCGTCTGCGTGGCGATCGCCTGATGTTTGAAGGCGCTCAGGGCACCTTGCTGGACATCGATCACGGCACCTATCCCTATGTGACCTCTTCCAATACCACGGCTGGTGGTGTTGCTACCGGTTCTGGTTTTGGCCCTCGGTTTGTCGATTATGTGCTCGGTATCGCCAAGGCGTACACCACCCGAGTGGGGTCCGGTCCATTCCCGACTGAGTTGCATGATGAAATCGGTGAGCGTCTGGGTGTCAAAGGACATGAGTTTGGTGCTACAACCGGACGTAAACGTCGCTGTGGCTGGTTTGATGCTGTGGCTATGAAGCGGGCTATCCAGGTCAATTCAGTATCCGGCTTCTGTCTGACCAAACTGGATGTGCTGGATGGGCTGGAAACCGTAAAAATTTGTACGGGTTATAAGTTCCAGGATGGTTCCATTCGTGATGTGCCGCCCATGGCTGCAGATGACTACGAACTGGTGGAACCCGTATACGAAAGTATGCCGGGCTGGAGTGAAAACACCTTCGGTGCCAAGACCCTAGAGGCCCTCCCGGAAGCGGCAAGGAATTATATCCGTCGTATTGAAGCTATTACCGGTGTGCCGATTGATATCATTTCAACCGGTCCGGATCGGGATGAAACGATGATTTTGCGTCATCCGTTTGCTGATTGATTGGTTGCTCCTTCTGCACAAAAAAAGCCGGTTTGACCGGCTTTTTTTTGGTTCGCCGACGTCGTGTGCTTCTATATTTCTTCGGGACGCTACTCCTTGCTTCATGTTTCATCCGCTCATTGAATTGGCGCTTGCGCATCAGGATTTTTAGCACTATCTGTGTCTGCAGATCGCTGCGCGCCATGCTTGCTGTTAACTGTTTGTCTTATAAATCAATATGATAATTTTGTGTCGTT
The DNA here is from genome assembly GCF_055413365.1 of Pseudaeromonas sp. HNCC25DJ182. NCBI lineage: Bacteria > Pseudomonadati > Pseudomonadota > Gammaproteobacteria > Aeromonadales > Aeromonadaceae > Pseudaeromonas > Pseudaeromonas sp. HNCC25DJ182. Next base: position 199,202 of record NZ_JBVAYG010000002.1, read on the forward strand.
GTAAGGGGCGAGCCAGCAGTTGCGAGGCAAAGTAGCCTGGTTGCATAATGGTCCGCGTTCCTACGACAAGCGGGTCAGCATGAATCCAGATATAGAAACTTGGGCGCGGCAATTGGGGATTAAACTGCAAGCCCATCAATTGAAGGCAACCACGGCAGAGTCCTGTACCGGCGGAGGTGTTGCCTACGCGATCACGGATATATCCGGGAGCTCAGCCTGGTTTGATCGCAGTTTTATTACCTACACCAATGTGGCCAAGATGCAGATGCTCGGGGTGGCAGAAAGCATCTTGCTGGTTCACGGTGCTGTCAGTCGCGAGGTGGTGAGTGCTATGGCGCTCGGTGCCCTGCAGCATTCAGTGGCTCAAATCAGCGTCGCGATTAGCGGGATTGCTGGGCCGCAAGGTGGCACTGTTGATAAGCCGGTCGGTACCGTGTGGTTTGCATGGGCGCGGAGTGCGGACCCCTCCGCGACGCTGGTGACTGAGTGTTTTCATCTCAGCGGTGACCGGCGAGAGATCCGTGAGCAGGCAATCGAGATCGCGTTGCAAGGCATGTGTAAACTTATACAGTAAAATTTACTTGATACTGTATAAGCAAACAGTATACTTCCCCTATCAACTTCCAGTGTGTCAGTGAATCAGCCTTCGGCGGAGATTAGCATGGATCAAAACAAGCAAAAGGCCTTAGCCGCAGCGCTCGGTCAGATCGAAAAGCAGTTTGGTAAAGGTTCAATTATGCGTCTGGGGGATAATCAAATCCTGGATGTGGAAACCATCTCGACTGGTTCACTGTCATTGGATATTGCTCTTGGGATTGGTGGTTTGCCCTGTGGGCGCATTGTCGAAATTTTCGGCCCTGAGTCTTCTGGTAAAACGACGCTGACTTTGCAAACCATCGCCGAGGCCCAGAAGATGGGCAAGACCTGTGCATTTATCGATGCCGAGCATGCGCTCGATCCAATTTACGCCGCAAAATTGGGCGTGAAGGTCGATGATCTGCTGGTGTCGCAACCAGATACGGGCGAACAGGCGCTGGAAATCTGCGACATGCTGGTTCGCTCCAGCGCGGTGGATGTGGTGATCATCGACTCGGTGGCTGCGTTGACACCGAAGGCAGAAATTGAAGGCGAGATGGGAGATACCCATGTTGGTTTGCAGGCGCGTCTGATGTCGCAAGCACTGCGCAAACTGACGGCCAACATCAAGAATGCCAACTGCCTGGTGATTTTCATCAATCAGATCCGGATGAAAATTGGTGTGATGTTCGGTAACCCGGAAACTACCACAGGCGGTAACGCCCTGAAGTTTTATGCTTCGGTGCGCTTGGATATTCGTCGCACGGGCGCCATCAAGGATGGCGACGAGATTGTCGGCAACGAGACTCGCGTCAAGGTGGTGAAGAACAAGGTGGCACCGCCATTCAAGCAGGCTGATTTCCAGATCATGTATGGTGCCGGGATCTCCAAGGAGAGCGAGCTGGTGGATCTGGGAGTCAAGTGCAAGCTAATCGATAAATCAGGTGCTTGGTACGCCTATAAAGGGGAGAAGATTGGTCAGGGCAAGGCGAATGCCATGAAGTTCCTGCAAGAGAATCTTTCTGTTTCCCATGAGATTGAGCAGCAGCTTCGAGCCTTGTTGTTGAACAAAGAGGGTGCTAAGCCTGTTATTGAGGCCGATGTCTTTACGCCGAGTGCCGAAGAAAAAGATGACCTGGCGTACGACGAAGAAGCGCTGTAATTCAACCCATCAGGCCGACATTATGTCGGCCTGATTGTTTATAGAGGTTTTACCATGGAGTGTGGGTTTGAACCTTGAAAGAAAAGAGGATCTGTCGGCTATGTCGTTTTCCGCCGAGGCTGACCAGGTGCAGATGACAGCTGAATACAAGCAGGCCTTGTCCAGGGTCATGCGTCTGCTGGCCCGCCGTGAATACAGTGAACAAGAGATCTGCAGAAAGCTGGGGAACGAGTATCCTGCCACCATTCTGGCGGTGGTGATCGCACGCTGCCGGGCTCTGGATTGGTTGAATGAGGCACGGATGATGGCGGTCTTTATCCGCTCCCGCGCCAATCGTGGTTACGGGCCGATACGAGTGATGCAAGAGCTCCGATTCAAAGGGTTACCGGCTGAACCAATCAAGCTGGCGTTGGATGCCTGCGAGATCGACTGGTTTGCGATGGCTAAACAGCAGGCTGTGCGTAAGGTTAGCGAACCGGCTACGTTAGACCGGATTGCGCGCGGGAAGTTGCTTGCCTATTTACAACGTCGAGGCTTTACCTCCGAGCAAGCTCGCTATGCGTTAACCCCGAGTGATGACGAATAAGCTGGTGTTCTTTTCATCGATATAGGTTTTCAAGTTTGTGCGCTTACGACACCTTATCCAGTAAGGAAGACAGTGATAAGCCACCAAACTACCGCCAAATGCTCTCTCTTCGTGCGCTTTTCCTGCTCATGGTTTTACTTTGGGCGGGATAACTCTTAAATTATGGCGGTTAAGCGCCAACCCCATTTCAGAACCAAGCAGGTTTATTCATGTACATGTCGACATCAGAGATCCGCACCGCGTTTCTCGAGTATTTTCGCTCCGAAGGCCACCAAGTTGTGGCTTCCAGCTCGCTGGTACCCCACAACGACCCGACGCTGCTGTTTACCAATGCCGGGATGAACCAGTTTAAAGATGTGTTCTTAGGCAGTGATCTTCGCTCCTATAACCGTGCCGTCTCGTCACAACGCTGTGTTCGTGCCGGTGGTAAGCACAACGATCTGGATAACGTCGGTTATACGGCTCGGCACCATACCTTCTTCGAAATGCTGGGTAATTTCAGTTTCGGCGATTATTTCAAGCGTGATGCCATTACTTTCGCGTGGCGCTTTTTAACCTCGGTGTTGAAGCTGCCACAAGAAAAATTGTTGGTTACCGTTTACGCCACCGATGACGAGGCTTATGACATCTGGGCCAAGGAGATCGGCGTACCGGCAGAGCGGATTGTGCGCATCGGTGACAATAAGGGCGCCCCCTATGCGTCCGATAACTTCTGGCAGATGGGCGACACAGGCCCTTGCGGTCCTTGTACCGAAATCTTCTACGATCACGGTGCTGATATCTGGGGCGGTCCTCCTGGTTCTGCCGAGGAAGATGGTGACCGTTTCATCGAGATCTGGAACGTGGTGTTCATGCAGTTCAACCGTCAAGCTGATGGCGTGATGGAGCCGTTACCAAAGCCTTCGGTCGACACTGGGATGGGAATTGAACGGATCTCTGCCATCATGCAGGGCGTCCACTCCAACTATGAAATTGATATCTTCCAAGCGCTGATCAAACAGGTTGCTGCTGTTGTCGGGATCGAGGACTTGGCTAACAAATCCCTGCGCGTGATTGCGGACCACATCCGCTCCTGTGCCTTCCTGATTGCCGATGGGGTCATGCCCTCCAATGAAGGGCGAGGGTATGTGTTGCGGCGTATTATTCGTCGCGCCGTACGTCATGGTCGCAAGCTGGGTGCGCAAGAGGTCTTCTTCTATCGTCTGGTAGCCGAATTGGCACAGCAGATGGGAGATGCCTATCCAGAATTGCACAGCCAACAACCGGTTATTGAGCGTGTACTCAAGCAAGAAGAAGAGCAGTTTGTGCGCACTCTGGATCGGGGCTTGGCGCTGCTCGAAGAGGCGCTGTCCGCGCTGGGTGATGTGAAGGTGGTTCCGGGTGAGGTGGTGTTCAAGCTGTATGACACCTATGGCTTTCCGGCAGATTTGACCGCCGATGTGGTGCGAGACCGCAACTACAGCATCGATGAAGCAGGCTTTCAGAGTGAGATGGAAAAGCAGCGTGAGCGGGGCAAGGGTGCTTCGAATTTTGCCGTCGACTACAACAAGCGTCTCAAGATTGAACAGACCAGCCAATTCACCGGATATGAGCATCTGACTGCGCAAGAAACCATTACGGCTCTTATCAAACAGGATGCCGAGGTGGAAACCATCCACGAAGGCGATGAGGCGCTGGTGATTCTGGCCAACACCCCTTTCTATGCCGAATCGGGTGGTCAGTTGGGGGATGCAGGCCTGCTGCACCATGGCGATAACGTCTTCGCCGTCACCGATACCATCAAACTGGGTCAAGCTATTGCCCACAAGGGCTATGTGGAACGTGGGCAGTTCAAGCTGAACGATTTGGTTCTGGCTGAGGTGGATGGCGAGCGTCGTCTGGCGACGGCAGCCCATCACTCTGTCACCCATTTGCTGCATGCTGCACTGCGCAAAGTGCTCGGTGAACATGTGGCGCAGAAGGGGTCGCAAGTTGGGCCTGAGCGCTTGCGCTTTGACTTCTCGCATTTCGAGCCGCTGACCATGGCAACCATCCGTCGGGTCGAGGAGCTGGTGAATGCTGAGATCCGGAAGAATCATCCGGTCGAAACCCGTCTGATGTCGGTGGACGATGCCAAGCAGAGTGGGGCCATGGCGTTGTTTGGCGAAAAGTATGACGACGAAGTCCGCGTGGTCGGCATGGGAGACTTCTCTACCGAGCTGTGTGGTGGAACTCATGCATCTCGCACCGGGGATATTGGTTTCTTCAAGATCATCGCCGAAAGTGGTGTTGCCGCCGGTATTCGCCGGATTGAAGCCGTAGCCGGACAGGTGGCTATTGATTACATGCATCAGTTGGGTGAGCAGATCGATGAGACTGCCTCCCTGGTCAAGGGCGATCAATTCTCCATTGCCGCCAAAGTGCGCCAGGTGATGGATCGCACCCGCTCTCTGGAGCGTGAGCTGGAACAACTCAAGGCCAAGCTGGCAGCCCACGCGGGTGCTAACCTGCTGACCCAGGTGGTGCAAATCAATGGGCAGAAAGTACTGGTTGCCGAGTTGGAAGGTGTCGATCCCAAGAGCCTGCGTACCACTCTGGATGAACTGAAGAACCGCCTGCAATCAGGGGTCTTGTTGCTGGCCACAGTTGCGGATGGCAAAGTCAGTTTGATTGCCGGGGTGACCCATGATTTGACTAGCAAGGTGAAAGCCGGAGACTTGGTCAATCTGGTTGCGCAGCAAGTCGGAGGTAAGGGCGGTGGCCGTGCCGATATGGCGCAAGCCGGTGGCACCGAGCCCCAAGCTTTACCTGCTGCACTGGAGCGTGTGCTCCCCTGGTTGGAAGAGCGCCTGTAAAACCTCTAGGTGTAGAGGGGCTTCTGCGGAAGCCCCTTTATCATCTTCCACTCTATATCTCATGGGGCGATCTGTGCGTCACAAGCCCGGATCAACGACCCTGCAACCACACCCCATCCATTGGTATCATCCAAGAGTTCCTGATGTCAGATGTTCTCGAATCTAAATCCATGCCTGCTTTATCTACGCTTGCTGTGGTGCGCGATGAGCGCCAGTTTGTTCTCTCTGGGGTGCCAAATAGTCCGGAAACAACGGCTCTGATTCTGTATCCCTTGGTCGAAGCCGGGATCGGCGTGGATGCCATGGCGCTGCATGCTCAGGATGATGGGAGGGCGAGTTTTAGCTTTATCGTTCATCAGGATGATTATCAGCCCGCGCTGGCTATACTCGAACAACTGGTGCCAAGGTGGGGGGATGCGCATATTCAGACGCCCCAGGCAATTGCCAGACTATCGATGAGCGGATCCGCTCTGTGGCTGCAACCCGGCATCATGGATGTCGTGCTTACTGCGTTGGCGGTACTGAATATTCGAGTTGATTCGGTTACAACGTCTGAGCAGACTATCTCGGTGCTGATCGCAGAGGTGGATGTTGAATCTGCGGTCCAGGCATTACAGCAGTCCTTTATTGGGCTGAAGCTGGTGACTGATGAAATGCGGTGCTAGATAGAGCTTATTTTTTTCTGCATTATCAGAGATAATGACTATTCAATAATCTGTTCCATGGGAACCAAGGAGCAACTGAATGCTGATTTTGACACGTCGCGTGGGTGAAACCCTGATGATTGGTGACGACGTAACGGTGACTGTTCTGGGCGTGAAAGGTAATCAGGTTCGGATTGGTGTGAATGCGCCAAAAGAAGTGTCCGTTCATCGCGAAGAAATTTATATGCGTATTCAAGCCGAGAAGGGCGATGATACAGGCGCAGAAGGTAATTATTGATACACAAGGCGGCCACTGGGCCGCCTTTGTTTTAGTACCATGTTGATGGTTGGTCTTAGGTTGTTTTTTCCTCTCCTAGCATAACTCGTGCTCAATCTGCCTAATTGCTGTGCGAACAGAGAGTTGTGGGGAAAAAAGGTTTGACATATTTTCCCTGCACAGTAATATCTGCACCCGCAACGGTGAGGTGGCCGAGAGGCTGAAGGCACTCCCCTGCTAAGGGAGCATGCGGTCAAAAGCCGCATCGAGGGTTCGAATCCCTCCCTCACCGCCATTGCATTGTGCATCCGTAGCTCAGCTGGATAGAGTACTCGGCTACGAACCGAGTGGTCAGAGGTTCGAATCCTCTCGGATGCACCATTTTTGTTTACCTTACTCATGCATCCGTAGCTCAGCTGGATAGAGTACTCGGCTACGAACCGAGTGGTCAGAGGTTCGAATCCTCTCGGATGCACCATCTTTTGAAAACGGGCCCTCTAGCGAGGGCCCGTTTTTTTGTCTCCAACTTTTAACCATGCATTCTGCTTACTCTTTTTCTCTCTGTGAAGATCGCCCGCTTTTTCCCATGCTCATCAACTAGATTTCAGAGGCGGATGTCGAGTCCTATGCTGTCCGCGCGGCATGTCAGGAGGAAATGATGGCAACAGGATCGGGAATGATGCTTGAGGCTTTCAAGCTGCTGGTGCTGGGGATGGGCTTTGTCTATCTGTTGCTCGGTATCATGGTGCTGGCGATCAAGGCGCTTGGCTGGGTAGCGCGGGAGGCTCCTCGCGAACCACCAACCTCCATGACGTTGGTAGAACCACTCCTGGCCGACTCACCGTCTCCCGCTATTGTGGCGGCCATCAGTGCTGCCATCCATTGTCATCAGACCCTGCATTCAGCCTCAGACCACCCGGAGCATCGATAATGAACAAACCATTGGCGATTACGGAAGTTGTGCTTCGAGATGCCCACCAGTCGCTCCTGGCAACCCGATTACGGCTTGCCGATATGCTGCCGATTGCCAGTAAGCTGGATCAGGTTGGTTTCTGGTCCATCGAATCATGGGGCGGCGCGACCTTCGATTCTTGCATCCGCTATTTGGGAGAGGATCCCTGGATTCGCCTGCGCGAGCTCAAAAAATTGATGCCGAAGACGCCTCAGCAGATGTTGTTGCGGGGGCAGAACCTGTTGGGCTACCGCCATTATGCGGATGACTTGGTGCGCCATTTTGTGGAGCGGGCCCATCACAATGGTATGGATGTGTTTCGTATCTTTGATGCGATGAACGATGTGCGGAATCTGCAATGTGCGGTACAGGCCACCCTCGAGGTCGGTGCTCACGCCCAAGGCACGCTCTGCTACACCACAAGTCCGGTGCATCAGATGCAGGACTGGGTCGATCTTGCCAAGAGACTGCAGGACTTGGGGTGTCACTCCTTGTGTATCAAGGATATGGCGGGATTGTTGAAGCCTTTCGAGGCAGAGACGTTGATCCGGGCTATCAAGGCGGAGGTTGATTTGCCGCTGGCACTCCATTGCCACGCCACTACGGGTCTGAGTCTGCCAACTCATATGAAAGCCATTGATGCCGGTGTGGATATTCTGGATACCGCTATCTCAACCATGAGTATGACATATGGTCATTCGCCCACTGAAACCGTGGTGGCCATGGTTGAGGGAAGTCCCTATGCCACCGGGCTAGATTTGACCTTACTCGAAGAGATCGCCACCTATTTCCGCGATGTCCGTAAAAAATATGCGCAGTTTGAAGGTGCAATGCGGGGCGTTGATTCCCGGATCCTGCTGGCACAAGTGCCAGGCGGTATGTTAACCAATATGGAAGCCCAGCTGAAAGAGCAGGGGGCCGCCAATCGTCTGGATGAGGTGCTAGCCGAGATCCCCAGGGTCCGAGCCGACTTGGGATACATACCTCTGGTGACGCCAACGTCACAGATCGTAGGCACTCAGGCTGTGCTGAATGTGCTGGCAGGAGAGCGCTATAAAACTATTACCAAGGAAACGGCTGCCATTCTGAAAGGCGAATATGGTGCTGCGCCAGCACCTCTTAATGCTGTGCTGCAGGCGAGAGTGCTGCAGGACGCTGAGCCGATAACCTGCCGTCCAGCGGACCTCTTACCGCCGGAGTGGGAACGGTTGGGCGCTGAATTATTACAGGAGGCAGAAAAGGCTGGTATTGAGGCGGCGAGCCTGAATGAGGACGACCGCTTAACCTATGCGCTATTCCCTCAGGTGGCTTTTAAATTCTTCCGCCATCGAGGGGATCCATCTTTTTTTGAACCTATGCCGGGATGTGTCAATAAGCCTGAACCATCGATAGCACCAGTAAACACTGCTCCGGAGTCCGCGGAGTCCACTGTGGCACGTTACGACGTTCGTGTGGATGGAGTCCTGTACCGTGTTGATGTAGCACCAGAGGGGGCGTTGCTGGCTGTACAAACCATTCCTCTGGAGAAGGTCCCTGCACCCAAACCGGTACCCGCGATTGCAGAGACGCCATTCCCGGCTCCGTTAGCCGGCACCATTGTCAAATTGATTGCGGAACCCGGGCAAACGTTGCAGGAAGGCGCCGTGCTGCTGGTGATGGAGGCCATGAAGATGGAGGCCGAGATCCGGGTTCCTTGCGCCGGGATCTTGCATCGCTACCATGTACAGCCGGGTGATTTGATTGCGCAGGGGGCCACGCTGGCCGGGTTTATGCCATTGGAGTCAACTCGCCGTTAGCAGGGCGATAAGGGGGGGAGATGGATGGCTTATTGATCCTGTGGCAAGACACCGGACTGGCTAATTTCCAGTGGCAGCAGCTGGTGATGATAGCCGTGGGCTGTCTCTTGCTTTATCTGGCAATAGTGCGTCAGTTCGAGCCTTTGTTGTTATTACCCATAGGTTTTGGTGCCATTCTGGCCAATATCCCTAATGGTGGATTCAATGAGCCCGGCGGATTGCTCTATTACATCTATGAGGTCGGTATTGCCTCCGGCGTTTTCCCACTACTTATTTTTCTGGGGGTCGGCGCCTTGACCGATTTTGGCGCTCTGATTGCCAATCCGAAAACTCTGTTGCTGGGGGCGGCTGCGCAGTTTGGTATCTTCGCCACCCTGCTGGGAGCCGTCGCATTGAATGAGCTACCTGGCTTTGCCTTCACCCTCAAGGAGGCTGCCTCCATTGCTATCATTGGTGGTGCTGATGGTCCAACCGCAATCTTTCTAACCAGTCGCCTGGCTCCGGATCTGCTCGGTGCGATCGCCGTCGCTGCTTATTCTTACATGGCGTTGGTACCCATCATTCAGCCGCCGATCATGCGGGCGCTGACCCGAGTGGAAGAACGGAAAATCCGCATGGTGCAACTCAGAGTGGTGAGTAAGCGGGAGAAGATCCTGTTCCCGATGTTGGTGCTTGGATTGTGTGTCCTGTTTTTGCCTGCCGCTTCGCCCTTGATTGGTATGTTTTGTCTGGGCAATCTGTTTCGTGAGTCCGGGGTGGTGGAGAGGCTCTCTCATACGGTACAGAATGAACTCATCAATATTGTCACGATTTTTCTGGGACTTGGCGTCGGTTCCAAACTCTCTGCGGATAAGTTTCTGAACCTGCAAACCCTCGGTATTCTGGTGCTGGGAGCCCTGGCCTTCGCGATAGGGACAGCGGCGGGTGTTCTGATGGCCAAGCTGATGAACTGCGTCTGTCAGGATAAAATCAATCCACTTATCGGCTCGGCCGGGGTTTCGGCTGTGCCTATGGCGGCACGGGTTTCGAATAAGGTGGGACAGGAGGTGGATCCCCATAACTTCTTGTTGATGCATGCCATGGGACCGAATGTTGCGGGAGTCCTGGGTTCCGCGGTGGCGGCAGGAGTCTTGTTGGCGCTGTTAAAATAGCGATAACAGGCACAAAAGTAGAGGCGGCCCAGGCCGCCTCTACTTTATCTGTGCACCTATGTACTGGCGCGGGTTAGCATTGGAATTACTGCTCGATGCCGACGATGAGCCAGGGCGCATTGGTAGTGCGCAAATCCCGCTCCAGATGCCAGATTTCAGCGATATCTTCTTCAATGCCTTCGACCGTATCGCGATAGCGACCTTTGAACTGGACGCTGATTTGCGCCAGATTTGGATTATGTTCGGCGCGAACCAGTTCGGCATCAACAAACATCACGTCAGTGTGTTGCTCACCCACGTAGTTCTTCCGCTCCTCAACCAGACCATTGTAGAGCTCCGCCGTGACATACTCCTGGATCTTGCTGAAGTCGTTACGATTCCAGGCATCCTGCAAGGTGCGGTAGTGATCCCGGGCGCCATTGAGGAACTGCTGTAAGTCAAAACCTGCGGGCAGATTAAACGGCACATCATTGTTAAAACCGGTGCTGGCTTGCGGGGCTGCACCATTAGCATCGCGATTAAATGCTGGCGATGGGGGCGGCGACATCGAGCCTGCAGGCGAATACGCGGCGGCTGGCTGTTGGGCCATGGCGCTATTTTTTGCCTGACTCATACTGCGGAATAGCTTGAACGCCAAGAAGGCAACGCCGGCCATGATCAACATGTCCATGATTTGCAGCCCTTCAAAGGCTCCGCTACCGAACATCCAGGCCAGCAGACCACCCGCTAATAGGCCACCCATCAAACCGCCGAGCATGCCTTTTTTAGCGGCACCAGCTGCGGGTTGGTTCACCCCTGGTTTGGCGGTATTCACCGGCTGAGCCTGTGGAGCCGGGGCGGTGCGATAACTCTTACCGAAAGAGCGTTTGCCTCCGAACTTGGCGGCATTGGCATCTGCGGCAGTCAGTGCGAGCGTCAGGCTCACTAAAAACACACCGAAGAAGGTCCATAATTTTTTCATCGAATTTGCCCTGTGGGTTGAAATGACGTTACCCATGCTACGGAGCGTAGCTCCGCTGTCAATTCTGTTTGTCCATGCCCTCCTGTTCGGTTTTTCCGAGCAAGATAATGCTGCACTGTCTGTCATGTCGGGAGAGAGAGGTTGGCAGCCCCTGTTCCATATTTCGAGATGATTCGGCGTATGCCGTGGTGGAGCACATTCTGGCGCATCGGGTGACGCGATTTCAGTAACGAAAACATCAGCGACGAGCATCTGCACTCCTGCGCTCTTGGGTGACGGCAGCGCTGAGGCCGAGTTTTCGGCCATTGAATCGGCTCGGGACTTTTCGAAGCGGCGAAAAAGGCCGATAATGACTGCCCTCTCCAGATTCGGTGTTAGTCGTAATGGCGCAGCCTTCCTCCTCCAGCAAAAAAGATCCGCGACTCGAACAGCTCAAGATGCCACCTCACTCGTTTGAGGCTGAGCAGTCCGTACTGGGCGGTCTGATGCTGGATAATGAAGCCTGGGACCGGGTGGCGGAGCGGGTGTCGGCCCATGACTTTTACAGTCGGCCGCATCGCATGATTTTCTCCGCCATGACTCGTTTGTCCGAACAAGGGCAACCGATCGATCTCATCACGCTGCAGGAAGAGCTGGAGCGGCATGAACAGATTGATGACGTCGGCGGCTTTGCCTATCTGGTCGAAATTGCGAAAAATACGCCCAGCGCGGCCAATATCAGTGCTTACGCCGAAATAGTTCGGGAACGGGCTGTGGTGCGCGAGATGATCTCGGTCGCCAATGACATTGCCGAATCGGGGTTTGATCCTCAGGGCCGTAATGCTGGCGAGTTGCTGGATGAGGCCGAGAGCAAGGTCTTCAAGATTGCCGAATCCCGCAGCAGTGCCAGTGATGGCCCGCAACCGCTGAAAGTGGTGCTGGAAAAGACAGTCGACAAGATTGAAGAGCTGTTCCGGAAACCGCATAACGGGGTCACTGGTGTCTCGTCTGGTTACTCGGATCTGGACAAGATGACCTCAGGTTTCCAGCCTTCGGATCTCATCATAGTGGCGGCTCGACCCTCAATGGGGAAAACCACCTTTGCCATGAATCTGGTGGAACATGCCGCCCTGACCCAGGATAAGCCTGCGGTCATCTTCTCGCTGGAAATGCCCTCCGAGCAGATCATCATGCGGATGCTCGCCTCTTTAGGGCGCATCGAGCAGACCCGGGTCCGGACCGGACAGCTGGATGATGATGATTGGGGTCGCCTCTCCTCCACCATGGGCATGTTGCTGGAAAAGGGCAAGATGTACATCGACGATGCTTCAGGGTTGACCCCGACCGAGTTACGTTCCCGGACTCGACGCATTGCTCGCGAGCATGGCGGTGTCAGCTTGGTGATGATCGATTATTTGCAGCTGATGCGTGTGCCTTCCTTGAGCGAAAACCGGACGCTGGAAATTGCGGAAATTTCCCGTTCATTGAAAGCGCTGGCCAAAGAGCTGCAGGTCCCGGTGATCGCTCTTTCCCAGCTGAACCGGAGCTTGGAGCAACGGGCGGACAAGCGGCCAGTCAACTCGGATCTACGGGAATCGGGCTCCATCGAGCAGGATGCCGATCTCATCATGTTTATTTACCGCGATGAGGTTTATCACGATGACAGCCCCGATAAAGGGGTTGCCGAAATTATTATCGGTAAGCAACGGAATGGCCCGATTGGTCGGGTGCGTTTGACGTTCCAGGGGCAGTATTCTCGTTTCGATAATTATGCCGGCCCCGCTTACGACGACGATTATTAAGGACAAGCCATGCAAGCAGTAACGGCGCAGATCAACACCCAAGCCCTCAAGCACAATCTGAAGGTGGTGCGCGCCCAGGCACCTGGTGCCAAAGTAGTCGCTGTGGTGAAAGCCAATGCCTATGGACACGATCTGCTGACCGTTGCCCGAACCCTGCACGATGCTGATGCCTACGCGGTCGCCCGGATTGAAGAGGCATTGACCCTGCGCAGCGGGGGCATCGTCAAACCGGTGATCATGCTGGAGGGGTTCTTCAGTGCCGATGATTTACCGGTACTAGCTGCCAACAATCTGCAAACCGCTGTGCACTCCTGGGAACAACTGGAGGCGCTGGAGCAGGCTGATCTGCCACAACCGATCCGCGCCTGGATGAAGCTTGATACCGGCATGCACCGCTTAGGGGTTCGTCCGGAAGAGGTTCCCGCGTTTTATGCCCGCTTGGCGCTGTGTAAAAATGTGGTGCAGCCCTTCAATTTGATGACACATTTCAGCTGTGCCGATGAATTGGATAATCCGGCGACGCGGGAGCAGATCGAGTTGTTTAACCGGTTGGCGCACAACCATCCCGGAGAGTGTGCGCTGGCCAATTCGGCGGCTGTATTGGCGTGGAAAGATGCTCATGCGGATTGGGTTCGGCCGGGGATCATGCTCTACGGGATCTCGCCCTTTCCGGATCGGATCGGCGCAGATCATGGTCTGCAACCGGTCATGACCCTGAAAAGTAATCTGATTGCGGTACGGGATGCCAAGGCCGGGGAAAGTGTCGGTTACAGTGCCAACTGGACGGCGGAGCGTGATACACGCCTGGGCGTGGTAGCGATGGGATACGGTGATGGTTACCCTAGAATGGCACCGAACGGGACACCTGTGCTGGTGAATGGGCGTCTGGTGCCCATCGCGGGGCGGGTCTCCATGGACATGATGACGGTTGACTTAGGTCCGAATGCGCCCGATGCGGTGGGTGATGAGGTCATTCTGTGGGGAGAGGGATTGCCAGTCGAGCGAGTGGCCGAGCAGGTGGGGACCATCCCCTATGAGCTGGTGCTCAAGCTGACCTCGCGGGTCAGTCTCGATTTTATTTAGCACCGCGCTGGCGGATGTGAGTCTGAACCAGAGTAAAAAGGCGCGAATGATTCGCGCCTTTTCTGTTGAAGCCATCCAGATGAAAGCCGTCTAGAGGTTGTCGTCCTGATCTTCTTTAGGCGGCTGTTTGAAGCGTAAGGTGCCGGGAGTCCAGTAGAAGTAGAACCAGGGCTTTTCAAGCTGCCACTGCGGGAAAATGATCTCGACGCTATTATCCTGTTTCTTGTAGATGGAGGTCTGGATATTGATTTGGGAGACGATGAGACAACCAATCAATGCCACGAATCCCCACTTGATAAGTTTACCCACGGTCGCTCCATGCCTTGTTCATCATCAAATGCCAGTGTGTCGGGAGTCCGTCCCGATGGGGGTTACTCAAAACAAATTTCGATCGTGGCCCGGCCATATTCACTTTCAAACGGCATGAGCAACTTGGTGCTATCGGTTTTATGAGAGATGGTATGACTGGGGCCTGAAACAACCACCGGGCTGGCCATGTTGAAGTCATAACCCTTCTCAGCCAGCATACGTTTGGCGCCCCCTGTGACCATGTTGGTGATTTCACCCACCATGTCAGTGACTTCTTCGTTAATGGTTTCCGGAGCCTCGCCCAGCATGCGGCGCATGATCTCTAGCGCCAAACTCTTATCGAAAGTAATAGAAAAGGAACCTCGGGTCTGCGGTCCAACCATGCCAATCAAACCGGAGACATCGCCTCGGGCCAATTCATCATTTTTTTTACGCGGCGCCCCGGCTTTCAAATCAAGTTGCGCCATGGTGCTGATGACGTGTAGCAACGACACTAAAAAAGGGTTAACGAATTCGGCACGCATTTTTATCCTCAGTGGTAACCCAACCGCAACATCGAATTTTGGTTGGAGGGCTCTGGCGGTCGGATCTTGACCTTTGCAACATAGATTCCGCAAGGGGATTAACGTTTGCCCGGTGGACGATCTCAATTCTCGTTAAAGTTTAACATATAGCATCTAGGCAAAGCGTGACAATATTCATCCTGCGAAATAGCCGAATGGCGGGCATCTTGGGACGAGTATCCGCGGTCGCGGTGCGATCCCAATACTTTGCCATGTCGGGTGCAGCAGGTAGAATCCCTCTTTTCCAAGGTCCGCATTCCACCTATTGGACAAGAGAGAATATGAATCTGCCCGCACTGCGTTTTTCTGTGGCCCCGATGCTGGATTGGACGGATCGCCATTGTCGTTATTTTTTACGCCTCATGAGTCAGCATGCGCTGTTGTATACCGAAATGGTGACGACGGGGGCCATCCTCAAAGGGCGTGGTGATTATCTGGCCTATAACGAGGCCGAACACCCGTTGGCCTTGCAACTGGGAGGCTGCGAGCCGCAAGAGCTGGCGCGCTGTGCGGTCTTGGCTCAGTCCCGCGGCTACGATGAAGTGAATCTGAATGTGGGCTGCCCGTCGGATCGCGTACAAAACGGCCGATTTGGCGCCTGTCTGATGGCTTCGGCTGATCTGGTGGCCGATTGTGTGGCGGCGATGCGGGCTGAGGTCTCCATTCCGGTGACGGTCAAGACCCGGATTGGCATCGACGACCAGGATTCTTATGAGTTCCTGTGCCAGTTCATCGATCGGGTCAGCGCGGCGGGTTGCGATACCTTTATCGTGCATGCGCGCAAGGCATGGCTCAGTGGTTTGAGCCCCAAAGAGAATCGAGAAATTCCGCCGCTGGATTACCCAAGGGTCTACCAGCTCAAGCAGGATTACCCGCATCTGACCATTTCACTCAATGGTGGCATCAAGAGCATGGCCGAGGTTCAGTCCCATCTACAGCATGTGGATGGGGTTATGTTAGGGCGCGAGGCGTACCAGAACCCTTATCTGATGATGAGTGTGGATGAGCAGGTGTTTGGTGATACCAGCCGGCCTTCGCTATCGCGGCATCAGGTGGTGGAGCAGATGGTGCCGTATATCGAGGCCGAGCTGGCGAGTGGCAATCAGTTATCCCATATCACCCGCCATATGTTGGGTTTATTTCAAGGGGTGATCGGTGCGCGCTCCTGGCGACGCCATCTGAGCGAGAATGCGGGTAAACGGGGGGCAGATATCCGGGTGTTGCTCGATGCATTAGCGCTAGTGCCTGATAATCCAGCGCCAATGCCAGAGCTGTGAGTGCCGGATTTTATAGTCCTGATCGCTCCGGATAGCGACTTTGTGTCATCAGACCATGGCACTCCGTGTTGATATCGGTATGGGTCTCCCACTGCTCAAAATCGGGAGATTCATCCAGTAGGGTGAGCAGGGCATCTTGTGTGATGGGACGAGATAATAGATAACCCTGTGCCATATGGCACCCTTTTTTGATCAGCTCCTGCAGTTGTGCCTGGGTTTCGACTCCCTCCGCGATGACTTGGAGATTAAAAGCCTCGGCCAGTTGAATAATAGAGTCGACCAGTTTCGGATTCTCCAATAGTTGATCGGTATAGCTTTTATCAATCTTTAGAATATCCAGAGGCAGTGCAGCAAGATGATTGAGGGAGGTATATCCAGTTCCAAAATCATCCAGAGAGATTTCGACGCCTATTTCCTTGAGGGTTTTGACCATATTTCTGGCGACATCATCCAGCTCGACTAATGCTGTTTCTGTGATCTCGATGCCGAAGAATGCTGGCGATAACTTATAGTGGTTTAAGCATCGAGAGACTTCCTTCGGATAATTGGGGTTGGAGAGTTCAGTCGCGGATGCATTGACAGACAAATGGAATTCGGTGAAACCAAGTTCCTGCAATTTGGCCAAACATTGGCACGCCTGATTCAGCACCCATAAATCAATATCCAGGATCTGCGAGGAGTGCTCGGCAATAGGGATAAACCGATCCGGTGGCACCATGCCAAATTCCGGATGGTGCCAGCGTAATAGTACCTCGGCACCTATTATTTTCTTGGTGATTAATGAATATTGTGGTTGAAAGACTACCCGTAGTTGTTGCAGTTGAATGGCTGAACTTAACTCGGATTCCAGCCATTTATCTTCGCGCAGCTTGGCGGCGATCATGCCATCGAGAAGATACCAATAGTTGCCGGTATAGCGGCTAGCTTGGTGTCTCGCCTGATTTGCCGACTGCATTAACTCCTCGACCCGACTTCCGGCTTCTGGATAGCTGATAATGCCGGCACTGAATCGCAGTTTTAATTCATAATTGCCAACCATCATCGGGGTTTTCACGCGCCGTGCTAATTGCTCACACAGCTGGGCGGCACTGGGTTGGTTTTCTTTCTGGGGCGGTGGGATAATAAAGGCAAATTCATCCGAGCCGATGCGGGCAAGGCTAACTTTGGTATTGTCATACAAGCGGTATTTTTTTAACAAACCCATTAGAACCTGTGCGATTAATTGCAATGCCTGATCGCCAGTGCGTGAGCCGAATGTGTTATTAATGCCACTGAGGTTATGCATTTTTACTTGTGCCATGAAGAAGCTACTGCCTTCCTGCTTGGCCTGAACGACTCGTTTCTGCAAATATTGTAGGAATGCGCCGCGATTATTCAGGCCGGTAACCGGATCCATAAATGCAGAATTCTCCAGCTCCAACTGAGAGGCCTCCAGCCGGGAGAGCATTAATGAAAATTGGTTGCGCAGCTCTACCATTTCATCATCGGGTGGCAGCAATGGAATATGCCGAATTTCCTGTTTAGCAACTTGATGCATCAAACGGCGTAATTTTTCCATCGGATGAACAATTACGCGACCAAGAATCCAACTGCAAAGGAATAATAATACGGTCATACTCAACACTAGCCAAATGATCAATGCCCAGCGAATGCTGTCGATGGGGGCAGTGACTATGGCTTTTGGAATCATGGCAATTAGAGCCATTCCATCTGTCAGATTGGCTCTTTCAATATAAAATGAGGTGTTATCCAAGTTCACCTCTGAGTTGCTTTTTATATTCTCTATCGGTAGCTTTTCATATCGTCTATCCAAGACCTTCCCCTGAACTCTATCGATGAGCAACAATCGATAACCACTGATTTTCTCTTGCTCCTTGATGTAATTTAGTAGTGGAGATAATGAATAGGTTAAAATCAAGGTGTTTGGTTCTGGTTGGTAATTGTACGCCTTTAGTTCAGGGTTGTTATTGCTAAAGCTAATAACCTGTTTAAATACAAATTGTGACAACTCCGGAGAATAAATGAAATCGACATAACTCTTTTCCGCCTGGCTTTGCATCAGCTTCAGTACAGCCTTGTTGGTTGGGCTGATGGGGCTAAATGGGTCAATGCCATCTCCAGCCTGTAGCTCCTCCTCTTGTTTATTATTGACTAATACGATTTGTAAAATGCCGGGGTTGCTTTTCATCATTTGGTGAAATAGCAGTTGCACCATGGGACCCAGGTGAGAGTTTTTATCCTCTATATTTTCTGCGCTGATATAGCGATTCACGGCTGAGGTTTGTGGTAGGAATGCGAGATCAGCATGGTTGGTTTTAATGCTCGCATTTAAAAACGCTTGGCTGTTGCGCAATAATAATTTGAATTGAGCCGCACTGTTTTCCTGACTGAGACGTTCCAGCAGGAACATGCTGTGCAGCCCAAGAGCCAGCAGCGGAAATACCACCACGGGAAGAAGAGCCAGACTGAGTTTGCTACGAATTTTCTTCATTTCAACACCGAAAAATAGATGGCGTTACGGATTCGGTCGCTACTGATTTTGTCCGTGTAGTATTCAGAGGCCTGAAGATGTGTTCCGCTTGGGTAGGCCACACTATCTTGTTTGATTTTGTCGGATATTTCGCTGTCATGCAGCGTGGGCGTAAAGCCTAACCGTTCACCATTGAGCCGTGCGACATCCGGCCGCATCAGAAAGTCGACTAATAGAGCGGCTTCTGCTGGATGCGGGCTGGTTTTGCTGATGGCCAGACAGTCGATCCATAACGGCGAACCTTCCGTGGGGGCGACGTAGCGCCAATCTTGAAATTCAGACATCGACTGTAGAGAGTAAAAATCACCGCTGTAGGTCACGGTGGCGTACACCTGGGCGCTGAGTCCTGGATCCTGAATCGCGGCCAAGGAGAGTGCATACGCCAGAACGTGGGGTTTTTGTGCTTTGAGCAGTTTAAAGGCCTGCTGCAACTCGCTTTGAGTCTCGGTATTGATCGAATAGCCCAGGGTTTTTAACGCAATCGACACCAAGTCGATCGCATCATCAATCATGATGATGTGACCGCTCAGCTCCGGGGCTGGAGTTAACAGATCGCGCCATTGGGTAATAGGTTGTTTCACTTTGCTGGTGCGATAGGCGATCCCGACCGAACCCCAGAAATAGGGGGCGGCATGCTGACCACAGGCCGCTTTATAGCGGGATTCAATATGCGACTCGTTGTGGTAGCCACCGGCTGGTTTGCTCACAAAGAGTGAAGCCCAGGAATTATTTTTCAGGGTGAAATAATCAATGATGGCAATATCGAGAACCGGAGGATGCTCGGAGAGTAACAGCCGATTGCGGGCTTCATCGCTGTCGTAATAGAGCTCTTTGATGGTGATGCCAGTTTCTTGGGTAAACAGGCTCTTCACTTCCGGTGCCAGGTAATACGGCCAGTTGTAGACCACCAGCTCAAGGGCTCGCGGCGATGGCGTGACAAGCATGAAAACCAGGCTGAGCCAGACGGTGCGTATCATCAAGCACTCCTTGGAGGCAGTGAGGGCCATGAGAGCATGGCCCACAATGGAGCTGATGGCTTTACGCAACTATAGTCTTTCGTGATTGCTTCCGACCTGTCAGAAACGCTAATGGACAGAGATATTCAATCGACTAGCGCTCTGTGGTTCAAATTTCCTGCAGCAGATCCTCGACATAGCGCTCCAGCACCTGGCGACGCTGGAGGGCCATGGCGTGTCCGGCACGGGTTTGCATGCTGTCGGCGACCTTATAGAGCTTGACGAAGAAGTGATCCAGGGCATAGGCCAGATCGTCGAGGGGGCGATGGCGAGCCAGCGGGTCGAACGGGTCGAACATGGCTCTTTGCATGCGCCCCGAGGTGTAGAACACCCGCGCCAAGCCGATGGCTCCCAGGGCCTCCATCCGATCGGCATCCTGCAGCAATTTGGCTTCGAGGGTTTCGGCGGGCAGTGCCGCCGAGAAGCTATGGGCTTCAATGGCATGGCAGACCGCCGGGATTAAGGCTTCGGGAAATGCCAGTTCATTCAAAATGAACACGGCTTCCCGGGCGGCGAGGCGGGAGCTCAGGTGGCGCTCGGGATGGTCCTTGGGCAGGCTGATGATGTCGTGCAAATAGGCGGCCGCCAGGAGCACCAGCTCGTCAGCCTGCTGCCCCTCGGCCTGGTTCAGTTGCTGGGCGGTTTTCCAGACCCGCCGGAAATGGGCGATATCGTGGGCCCCATCATCCATGGTGTGGTGTTGATCAAGCCAGGATTCCAGTTGGTTCTGCCAATACGTCAGGGTCATGCCATGCCTTGTCTGTTGTTCCAGTTCAGAGCAGCGCATTATCTATCAAGGCGGCGGCTAGAAACAGGCTCACCAACACCCAGATTGGCAGTCGATAACGTCGCCAGACCAACCAGGCGAGCAGCGGCCACAGCAGATCGCTGGCTTGGCCGATGGCGCTGGTCAGCAGTGGGTGATACAGGGTGGCGGCGAGCAGCCCGACCACGCTGGCATTGATGGCACTGATGGCGGCGCGAAGACGAGGCTGGGTCTGCAATTGCTGCCACACCGGGAGAATGGCTAATACCAGCAAGAATCCGGGCAGGAAGATGGCGAGCGTTGCCACGGTGCCACCAGTCCAGGGGGCAGAGGGAACCAGCATGGCCCCCAGATAGCTGGCCAGGGTAAACATGGGGCCGGGCACGATTTGGGCGGCGGCATAGCCGTTGAGAAACTGATCGGGGGTGAGACTGTCGGCAACCCCTTGTTGCAACAGGGGCAGCACCACATGGCCACCGCCAAAGACCAGGCTGCCGGCTTGATAGTGCAGGGCAAAGAGCGACAGATATCCGGCTCCGCTATCCAGCAGACTGCCCACAAACAGCAACAGAAACAGGATCAGGGGCCAACGGCGGATCCGCATCGCGCCATCGGTGCTGGCCGGGGGGTGGCGTGGATCCGGCTGTGATGTGGCGGCATGGGCTGCGGGCCAGCCGTAACCCAGAGCGCCTGCCAGCGCTAACAGCACCAACTGCAGGGCATTGCTGGGCATGAACACCAACAACAGGGCGGTGAACAGGGCAATCAGGCGATGTTGGGGTTCACGACAGAATTGACGAAACAGGCTGACCACGGCATCCAGCACGATGCAGACCGCAAACAGCTTGAGCCAGTGCCCCAGGATCTGGAAGAGCGGCTGATCACTCACCAGTGCCTGAGCTTGGGCCAGGACAATCATGAGGATAAAAGAGGGGAGGGTGAAGCCGAGAAACGCTGCGACAGCTCCTGAGAGCCCCCCCCGTTGCAGGCCGATGGCAAAGCCCAACTGACTGGACGCAGGCCCCGGTAATAGCTGGCACATGGCGAGCAGATGCTGGAATGCTTCGGCGCTCAGCCAGGCGCGTTTGACCACAAATTCTTCGCGAAACAGGGCGATATGGGCCATAGGGCCGCCAAAACTCAGGCAGCCCAGCCGTAAAAAGCAGATAAAGATCGAGAACATCATCAGCTCAGCCTGTGGATCCGAAGGCTAGTATAACGACGGGATATGACGCGGCCGTGTCAGAATCCCTCCCCTTCGTTACTGTGCCGAGGGCAGCCGCATCATCATCTGCTGGATCAGGGTACGGGCGGTTCTGTCCCGCACCTCATTGGCCTTCAACGGCATATCGCTGCTGGCTTGCAGCGCGGCACTCCACAGCTTGGTGTCACTCTGCCGATCCTTCAACACAAGGGCGACCGTCCCCTTCTTGCTGACCGTGACACCGGGATCCATGCCCAGTTTGCTGAACAGCAATCCGGCGGTATCCTCTTTTTCACCCAGCACCCCGATGGCGACCAATACATTCGCTTCTGCGGCGGGAGCCTCTTTCAGACCCAGCGAGGTCAGATAATCCCGGGCGGCACTCTGGAACAGCGGCAGCCAGGGTCGGCCCTGCTCCTTGCCATACAGCAAGTTGTCCGGCACGGCAAAGGTCACGGGTGTCGCATAGGGCCAGTTAGCCAGCGAGGTGGCGACCATGGTCATCTGCACGGTCGGCTCGTTGAGTGCGCCCTCAGTGCTGCTGTCTGAGGAGCCGGCTTGTTGCGCGCAGGCACTCAATAGCAGAGGAAGAAGTAGAGCCAGTTTACGCATGAGGCCTCCGGGCCGGGATCTGGGAGCAAGATGAAATTTTGTGCATGAGCATAATGCTATTGGCTGCAGCCGTCGCGCACTTTCAGCTGGGATATTGAGGCCCATCAAGCCGTTACGGAAGATAGGGCCGCTGGGCCAGCCAACAGCGAATGGCGCTGCGGCTGGCTTCGAAGTGGGGTTCGGGTAGGTCGGCCGGATCGCACCACTGCCAACCCTCGCATTTATCCGGTTCGCACAACCGTGGCTGCTGGGTCACCCCCTCGGCCAGCAGGGCGATGGAGATGTAGTGCTTGCCGCACGCGGCATGGGTCGCCAGATCGTTACTGACCGCCACAAAGCGTACCTGGTCCAGCCGGATCCCGGTCTCTTCTGCCACTTCACGGATAGCGCAGGCTTCGAAGCTCTCCCCCATCTCCAGATGACCTCCGGGAATTGACCAGTAGGGGGCGTGGCTGTTTTTGCGCTTGCCCAGCAGGATCTGGCCGTCACTATTGACCAGGATGACGCCGATCCCGACGCGAGGATATTCGGTTTGCATGATTAGGTCTCCACTCTTGGTCGGGGGTTATTCCAGATGATCCAGCGGCAGCGCGGTCTGCTGCTTGATCTGGCGCAGCACAAAGCTGGAACGCACCCCTGTAACCCCGTCGATGCGGGTTAACTTGTCGAGCAAGAAGCGCTGATAGTGCTCCATATCTGGCACCATGACGGTGAGCATGTAGTCGGCGTCGTTGCCGGTGATCAGCGCGCACTGCAACACCTCCGGCATCTGGCTCACCGCCTGATTGAAGTTGTCCAGCCGCTCGGGGGTGTGCTTGTCCACGGTGACATGGATGTGGGCGGTGAGCTTCAGGTTCAGTCGCTCGGGGTTGAGCAGGGTGACATGCCCGAGGATCAGGCCCGCATCCTCCAGCGCCTTGACCCGGCGCGAGCAGGGGGAAGGCGAGAGGCCAATCTGCTCGGCCAGCTCCAGATTGCTGATGCGGGCATCCTGTTGCATCAGGGTCAGAATTTTGCGATCGATACGATCCAGTTTGAGCACGATATAACGCCTTTTGTCTTTGAAGGGTGAGTTATTGCGCATTAAGAATAATATGTGAGTTTATATGCCAATATGGAACGAAAACAAGACCAACTTTGCAACCACTCACCCGTCGATCCTCGCTATTATTTCCTCACTTCCAGTGGCAAGCCCAGACCCATCCGGTCTTGCAGGCCGCCCCCTCTCTTACCGGGGATGGGGCACCACCGAACGACCCGCTTGCACCACAAGCCGGGTGGGGGACAAAGACGGTTACCGCCGGATCAGGGGAGCAGGACACGACGACGAACCAGCCTTAGTGCTGGTTTCGTTCTTTTGGCGTTCTGCGATGTGCGGTTAAAAGAACACGGGACCCGCAGGTCCCGTGATGGTGGATATCAGTCAGCGCGCACGCCGTCTGATGACTTCGCGGTTATTTGGCAATCCGCTTGTATTTGGCGCGGTGGGGTTGCACGGCATCGGCACCGTAGGTCTTCTTCTTCCACTCTTCGTATTCGGTGAAGTTGCCTTCAAAGAATTCGATCTTGCCCTCGTCCTGGTAGTCGAGGATGTGAGTGGCGATACGGTCGAGGAACCAGCGATCGTGGGAGATGACCATGGCGCAACCGGGGAACTCCAACAGGGCGTTTTCCAGGGCGCGCAGGGTTTCGATATCCAGATCGTTGGTCGGTTCATCCAGCAGCAGAACGTTGCCGCCTGCTTGCAGCAGCTTGGCCATATGCAGACGGCCACGCTCGCCCCCGGAGAGTTCGCCGACCCGCTTCTGCTGATCCGAACCCTTGAAGTTGAACCGGCCGATATAGGCGCGGCTCGGGATCTCCAGATTGCCAATCTTCAGGATATCCTGACCATCGGCCACCTCTTCGAACACCGTCTTCTTGCCATCCATCTTGTCGCGGAACTGATCCACCGAGGCCAACTGCACGGTATCACCGAGGCTGATGGTGCCGCTGTCGGCCTGTTCCTGCCCGGAGAGCAGACGGAACAGGGTCGATTTACCGGCACCGTTCGGACCTATGATGCCGACGATGGCGCCCTTGGGAATGGCAAAGGAGAGATCATCGATCAACACCCGATCGCCGTAAGATTTGCGCAGGTTCTGGACTTCCACCACCTTGTCGCCGAGGCGAGGTCCTGGCGGAATGAACAGTTCGTTGGTCTCGTTGCGCTTCTGGTAATCGCTGCTGTTGAGCTCTTCAAAGCGCGCCAGACGGGCCTTGGACTTGGCCTGACGACCCTTGGGATTCTGCCGAACCCACTCCAGTTCCTTCTCGATGGACTTGCGACGCGCCGCTTCGCTGGAGGCTTCCTGCGCCAGACGGGCATCTTTTTGTTCCAGCCAGGAGGAGTAGTTGCCTTCCCACGGGATACCCTCGCCGCGGTCCAGCTCCAGGATCCAGCCGGCCACATTGTCGAGGAAGTAACGGTCGTGGGTGATGGCGACCACAGTGCCTTCATAGTCGTGGAGGAAGCGTTCGAGCCAGGCCACGGATTCGGCATCCAGGTGGTTGGTCGGTTCGTCCAGCAGCAGCATGTCGGGCTTTTCCAGCAACAGGCGGCACAGGGCTACCCGGCGACGCTCACCGCCGGAGAGGTGCTTGATCTGGGCATCCCAAGCGGGCAGACGCAGAGCATCGGCCGCGCGCTCCAGCTGGTTTTCCATATTGTGACCGTCATGGGCCTGGATGATGGCTTCCAGCTCGCCCTGCTCCTTGGCCAGCTTGTCAAAGTCGGCATCTGGGTCGGCATAGGCGGCATAGACGGCATCCAGACGGGCCAGGGCGCTCTTGAGTTCGCCCATGGCCTGCTCGACGGCTTCACGCACGGTTTGTTCCGGATCCAGTTGCGGCTCCTGGGGCAGATAACCGATCTTGATACCGGGTTGTGGACGGGCTTCCCCTTCGATCTCGGTATCGATCCCGGCCATGATGCGCAGCAGGGTGGATTTACCGGCACCGTTCAGACCCAGTACGCCGATCTTGGCGCCCGGGAAGAAGGAGAGGGAGATGTTTTTCAGGATATGTCGCTTGGGCGGAACAACCTTGCCCACCCGATTCATGGTGTAAATAAACTGAGCCATACGAATCTCGTTGTCAGCCAGAGGAAAATTCACAGACCCGCATTCTAAACCATGGTGATTAGGGGTGAAAGCGCGGGGCGACAGCCTTTGGTGGCGTGTCACATCGCCATCGACGGTGCCAAGGTTCGGGCTCGCGGCGGCCGAGATCCGGGTCTCCTGTCCCTCCCTGCCAGGCGTCGCGCCAATTGGATCTGCTTGGCGTGAGCCAGTCTGTGCGGCATGTCATGAAATGAGCCACCCCTGACCGGCGATGAGGGAAATAATAGAACGCTCTGTCATGTGGTTATTTCAACGAATATTCTGGGTGCGTCTTTCTGTGCTGGATTATCCGTTGTTTATTGGTCTGGAATAGTATTATTGCTCTTCTATTCCATATTATATTTTGTGAAATGGCTCGGTTATTCCTGAATGACGACACTGTAACTACATGATAAATTGATAAAAATGCGTCAATCACTATTTTTGTTAATTAATAAATGTGACGCTAATAAAAGATGAATAATTTGTGAGTGAATTGTTTTGTTTATTGTCAATTCATTACATATCACCGGGTTTATTAATATGATCTTCGCTGCATGGAGCAATAGATGAAAGTTGTCGTACTGGGTGCTGCAGGGGGGATTGGTCAGCCCTTATCCTTGTTGTTGAAAATGCAATTGCCGGCCGGTTCTGAATTGGCACTCTACGACCCGGCCCCCATGACCCGGGGCGTGGCCGTGGATTTGAGCCATATCCCGAGTCGCGTCCAGGTCGCCGGTTTTACCGGCCGGGACCCTTCAGCGGCACTGGCGGGGGCAGATATAGTGCTGATCCCGGCAGGGATCGCCCGCAAGCCGGGGATGGAGCGCTCTGATCTGTTCAAGTTCAACGCCGGTATCATCATGGATTTGGTGCAGCACTGCGGCCGGGTGTGCCCCAAGGCGCTGATTGCCATCATCACCAATCCGGTCAATAGCATGGTGCCCATTGCGGCGGAAGTCCTGACCCAGCTCGGGGTCTATGATCCGCGCCGGCTGTTTGGCCTCACTTCGCTGGATGTGGCGCGCGCCGAGTCCTTCTGCCTGGATGTGGCGGGGGAGGCGGATGCGCCTGTGGTGCCGGTCGTCGGTGGTCACAGTGGCTTGACCATAGTGCCGCTGTTCTCCCATGTCGCCGAGGGACACTACAGCGACGAGCAGTTACGTGCCCTGATTGCCCGGGTGCAGCAAGCCGGTACCGAGGTGGTCGAGGCGAAAGCCGGTGCCGGTTCGGCGACCCTGGCCATGGCCTATGCCGCGTTGCGCTTCTGCCTGTCGCTGGTACGCGCCAAGCAGGGGGAGGCGAATATCCGCGAATATGCCTATATCGAAGGCGGTCACCCACAGGCACGCTTCTTTAGTCAGCCCATCCTGCTGGGGCCGGATGGTGTGGCGCAGGTGCTGGACTATTCCCCGGTGCACCCGGTCGAACAGGCGGCCATCGACGGCATGCTGCCGACCCTGAATCAGGAGATCCAGCAGGGTATCGACTTTGTGATGCACTGATTCAGGCGCTATCGGCTAGACCAAAAGGCCTCATCGGTGGATGAGGCCTTTTGTTTGTTGCCGCGCGGGAGATTCGGGGTTAGAAGCGGGCCGTGATACCGATATTGGCCTGGATCTGGGTCAGCATCTCACCTTGAACCTTGAGGTTGCAGATCGCCGGATTGCAGATAAAGACGCTGTCATCACTGATGAAGGTGCCATAGCCGCGCACTTCGGCGCGCAGGGCTATGTTGTCGCTCAGCCGGGGCTGTACGCCTAAGGCCAGCGCCAGAGACGGTCGGGTGCTGCTGTCATAGGCGGCGAGGCGGGTAAACCCGATACCGGCGCCGACATAGGGACGAACCCCGTCGGCCAGGGTCAGGGCACCGGCGAAGTGCAGATAATCGATGGCCAGGTCATCCGACTGTGCGGGGGACAGGTCGGTGCTCTCATGGCTGTAGATCAGCTCGATCATCCCGGGATCTGTGGTCTCCTTGCTGATAAACACTCCCCAGTTTTGGTTCTCCTTGCCTGAAACATTGGTTGTCTCGTCGCTGCTATCAAAATCCAGACTGGAGCTGTAGCCAATGAAGGGTGTCACTTGCCATTTGGGGCTGTTATCGACGGGCGCCGAGCCCTCCCCCCAAGCCAGCGAGACGGGAAGTAGTGCCAGTGGCAGCCAGAGCGCGAGTTTGGTGAGTTTCATCCTGTTCATCCATCCGTTGGTCATCCTGATTACAGGCTAATCGTTCGTTGCCACTCTGTCATCGGAGCCAGGACTAAAATGCGTCCCCTCTCTCTTTCTTTCTTGGCTCTCTTCCTCGCTTTGTCACTCTCGATTTCATCTTCTGCGTGTAGCTCAGGAAACGCTATCGAGATGGGGCAAGCGGTGAACCGAGGCATGCTCATCATGCGGGCAGATAATTTTCATCGCTAGATGGGGGGCATTATGAGACTGCTTGAATTTTGAACTAAGCTCTGCCTGTGTCTCCTGAAATGTCGTGGCATGGCGACTGACTGCATCAGAAGACTGTTCGGGGTTTGAATGATCAATGTTTGTCCAAGGAGTAAATCATGAAACGATTTCTGACGATGATCGCGGTGGCTGTGTTCTGCATGGTGGGCTTGGTGGCCTGTAGTTCGCAGTATGTTATTGGTACCAAAGATGGCCGCATGTTAACCACGGATAGCAAACCGAAGCTGGATGAAACCACCGGCATGTATATTTATGACGACGAGGAGGGGCGCGAAACCATGATTAAAAAAGACGATGTGGTCCAGATCCTGGAGCGTTGAGTCGGTTGAGTGCTCTGCAGTGCCCGTCACCGGTTGAGGGGATGGCAGCCCAAGGCCCCGCGTTGCTGCGGGGCCTTGTTGTTGCTCGGGGAAACAGTTAGAAGCTGACCGCCAGGCCCACGGAATAACCGGCCGTATTTTCGCCAAACATATAGCGCCCCACCAAGC
Organism: Pseudaeromonas sp. HNCC25DJ182; assembly: GCF_055413365.1. Taxonomy (NCBI): domain Bacteria; kingdom Pseudomonadati; phylum Pseudomonadota; class Gammaproteobacteria; order Aeromonadales; family Aeromonadaceae; genus Pseudaeromonas; species Pseudaeromonas sp. HNCC25DJ182. The sequence goes on from NZ_JBVAYG010000002.1 coordinate 227,370, forward strand.
GGGTGCGAGAGATGATGATGTCATACTTGCTGCTATCCAATTCAAAACCGGCGCCGAGGGAGTTGAGGGCATCAAATCCCAGCATGCCGCGTTGCGCTCCGAAATACTCGGTGCGTGCCCCTTCCAGCACATAGCGCAGGGGCCTGGATAACAGCATCAGGCCGGTCGGTGCCCGACGGCGTAGATAGAGACCGAGATTCTCGGCATCGGCCTGGCCTTGCACCGCCTCGCTGGTACTGCCAAAGCTTTGTAAGTGGATATAGGAGTAACGGATTTCGGCATCAATATCGTGCTTGTCGGCGAACAGTTCGTAATCCAGCATCAAGGAGCCACCCAGGCCATAGGCGTTGAGGCGGCCATTCTCCAGAAAGGCGGATTCGTTGGCGGTCTTATGCTCCAATATCCAATCGGCAATCCGCAAATCACTGGCAACTGTGCCCAACGACAGATTGGCAATCGGCCGGATGACCCAGTGTTCACTCAGAGCAAAATCCCAGCCCACGCCACCGGAAACTGAGACCGTATTCCATTTGGCGGGGAAGGTATTACGTTCTTCGCCCCTGCTGATGACAAACTGCGGATCATAGCGGCTGAACCCCAGATTGCCTTCCAGATAAACCGGGACCTCATCACTCATGGTGGCACCGCCGCCCAGCTGCGTCATCAGCAGATCGCTGCTGTCGCCGTTCCCCTCATTGATGCTCAGATTGCTGGCGGTAATATCGGGAGTGACGGTAAAGGTCATCAATGACAGGGCGGCATTGACCTGTTGTTGCAAGAGCGAATCTCCGGCATGCACGCCCTGGGCGATACAGGTCATGGCCAACCCGAGAAGCCACCGTCGATCCTGCTGTCTGGCTGATACCATGCCGAGATCCCTTCTGCTATCCGTCCTACCTGTTCAGTGTATCGTGCATAGCCGGTGGCAAGTCCACCTCTTCGCGCCATAAAACGCAAATTTGAGTCCTTAAGCAGTTATGCTGGGGTGACAGGCGCTACGGCACAGAGGACGACGATGCTTTAGCGAAACTCAAACTGCTCGTAATGCAGCTGCTGGTGGGGCAGATACTGCAGCAGCATCTGCCGCATCCCTTCCGGACCACAGAACCAGCAGGGACCCGGATCGTGAGCCAACAACTGCCGGGCATCCAGCAGACCATGGCGATCACGCTCCAGAATGGTCAGGGAAATGGCGCAGGTGGCGGCCAACCGGGTCAACCGCTGGTGGTACAGCAGATCGCTGTGGCGCTCGACACAATAGATGAGACGGCTGTCGGGCCTGTGTTCTCCGCGCCGGGCCAGCTCTTCCAGCCAGGCGACGAACGGCGTGATGCCGATGCCACCCGCGATCCAGTAGTGAGTCTGCGAGCTGGCCGCAGGCAGGGTGAAACCACCAAACGGCCCTTCGACCCGGGCGCTGTCCCCTGGATGCACGCGATCGGCCAGCGTCCGGGTGTAGTCGCCCAGCGCCTTGATGGCAAAGGTGGCGATGCCGGTCCGGGGGTCCAGATCGACCAGGGTGAAGGGGTGCGCGCCTTCGTCCGGATGCAGGGTCAGCAAGGCAAACTGACCGGCGCGATAGCGTTGACAAAAGGCGGCCGGAAGCCGGATCGTCAACTCGAGCACCTGCGGTGTCAGGGGCTGGATCGTCAGCAGCTCTCCGGTGACTTGTTGCGCACGCCCGATGCGGCCGCTCAGGCTCCACAGCGCGGCCCCCGCAGCCACCAGACAGAGTAGCTGTGTCAGAATACCGAACGATGTCCAACGCAGCGCCGGTGTCAGCAGATAGAGACTATGAAGACAGGCCAGCAGCGCCAGCACGGCACCGGCTTTATGGATCAGCCGAAAGCGGCCATAGGGCAGGGCGCGGATCAGACTGACAATCAGCAGCAGGATCAGGCCATAAAACGCCAGTTCGCCCGCTTCCTGAGCCAGACCCCGCCAGGCATCGGCCACATGGGCTCGCGGGGCTCCCGGCTCCAGCCAGCCGAGCTGGATCAGCCAGCGTGGCGACTTGCTCAATACCCAGTGCATCAGCACCAGAATGCCGCTGCTGATGCCACTCCACTTGTGCAACTGATAGAGCTTATCCAGCCCGCCCAGCCGTTGCTCCAGCCAGCGAGGGCGGCTGGCCATCAGCAGTAGCGCGCTCATCAGTCCTATGGCCAGCAGGCCGGTGAGTTGAATGCCTTGGCCGCGCCAGAAGAAAAAGCCCTGGCTCAGGGCATCGGCCGGCAGACTCACCCCCCAACACAGCAGGCTCAGGGTCAGTAGTCCAATCAGGTAACGCATACCATATCTCGAGGTCGCTTGCAGATACCCTGAGCCTAGTCGTTGCTGGTGACAGAAGTCTGCCAAAAGGGTAACCAAATGTGTCTGGCACCGTAGATTTTCAAGCGTTGCTCGGATTGCTGGTGGATGTGTTACTCGAATGCGCGGATCAGCCGGGCTGGATTACCGGCATAGGTGCCGGGGATCTCGATATCCCGGGTAACGACCGCACCGGCGCCAATCACGGCTCCGGAGCAGATGTTCACCGGTAGTATGGTGGCGTGAGAGCCAATGGTGACCCGATCGGCAATCCGGGTGCGTCCCCAGGCGTCCGGATCCGGATTGGGTGCGCCTGCGCGAAACAGATCGTTGGCAAACATCACGCCATGACCAATGAAACAATCCTCGCCGATGGTGACATATTCACAGATAAAGGTATGGGATTGGACTCGGCTGCGTTTGCCGATAGAGACGTGACGCTGGATTTCCACAAAGGGTCCGATGAAGGCTTCATCATCGATATAGCTGCCATACAGATTCACCGGCCGGACGATTTTTACGCCTTGACCAAACTGCATCTCGCGGATCCCGCTATCCAGATAAGTCGGCTCTGCCATCTATGCTCCTGTCTTGTTAGGTCCCAAGTTTGAGTCTCGGGAGCATACCATAGGCGGATCCTGGTTCTTGCGGCCGCGATCCAGTACCAGGACCCGGTTACCCGTGTTCGGGGTCGGGCAACCTCGATTGCAGTTATGCGTCGGACGGCGGCGGGCTGTCGCTGCGGACGTTGAGGATCCGTGGCAGGTTCACCTCGATCCAGTCGGCGAGCCCGGCAACCTGGGCGGCCACTTCGGTGCCGAGCGGGGTGAGACTGTATTCCACATGGGGCGGCACCACCGGGTAGGCGATGCGCAGCACAAAGCCATCCGCCTCGAGCCACTGCAGGGTCTGAGCCAGCATCTTCTCACTGACGCCGCCAATCAGGCGCCGCAAATCGCTGAATCTGTGGGTACCGCCGCGCAGGGCCACCAACACCAGCACACCCCAGCGACTGGTGACATGCTTGAGCACCTCGCGGGAGGGGCACTTTTCAGAAAACAGCACGCCGCGCTGCATCAATTCGCTCAATGACAGCGGCTGGGAAGCCGCGATATCTGGATGATCATTCATTTCATACTTACCTTTTTGTGTGTACTTACAAAAAGTTTGTTAGGCGATTATTGTAGGGTCTCTGCGTTCATAACCCCAAGGAAAATGATCATGATTGTCGTGACAGGTGCTTCTGGCCAACTGGGCCGTTTGGTGATCGATTCCCTGCTGGCGCGCATGCCCGCCGGGCAAATTGTTGCTGCCGTGCGTAACCCGGAGCGTGTGGCGGACTTGGTCCAATTGGGCGTCCAGGTACGCCAGGCCGACTACAACCAACCGGATTCACTGGTCCGTGCCTTTGCCGGTGCCGACAAGGTGCTGCTGATCTCCAGCAGTGAAGTGGGTCAGCGGGTCGCACAACATGCGGCCGTGATTGCTGCCGCCCAGCAAGCCAAGGTGAAACTGCTGGCCTACACCAGCTTGCTGCATGCCGAACGCTCCCCGCTCGGTCTGGCGGCAGAACATCAACAGACCGAAGCCTTGCTGCGGGATTCCGGATTGCCGGTGGTGCTGCTGCGCAATGGCTGGTACACCGAAAATTATCTGGCCAGCATCCCCAGTGCGCTGGAGCATGGCGTGCTGCTGGGCAGTGCCGGTGAAGGCCGCATCGCTTCGGCGGCGCGGGCCGATTATGCCGAGGCGGCGGCCATTGTCCTGACTCGGGATCAACAGGCGGGGCTGGTGTACGAGCTGGCTGGTGATAGCGGCTATACCCTGGCGGAGCTGGCGGCGGAAATCTCCCGTCATGCCGGCCGGACCATTCCGTATCAGGATCTGCCACAGGCTGAGTTCCAGAGCATTCTGCTGGGTGCCGGTTTGCCCGAAGGCCTGGCCGCCCTGCTCGCCGATTCCGATGTTGGCGCCAGTCAGGGCGCACTGTTTGATGACAGCCATCAGCTGAGTGAATTACTGGGTCGCCCTACCATGTCGCTGGCGGCTCTGGTCGCGGCCGCATTCTGATTACGGTCATCCAGAGCTGGGCCTCGCCTTATGGCGAGGCCTTTTTATTGCCGGAATCGAACTGAACCGCGATGGTGACAGGACGCTCTGTGCAGGCGCCGACAATTCATCATTCAGAACACACGGAGTGCATGACAGAACTGCAGGTATCTGGAAATATGGAGAAAAGTGACCGAGCGCCCGTGGCCGCAGACTGACTGTTCGGTGTAGCACAGGATGTCGCAGCAGGGTAAAGGAAGGCTCTGTCGCAATGATTTTGGCATCGACAAAAGCTGGCATCCGTGTGGAATTCGGGCGATCGCAGACACGTCGTGAAGACATCCCTGTCGACTCGATGGTGGCATCCCTGCCACCCATGCTATTCGCCCAAACGCCACCGCACTTGATTCACAACCAATAACCGGGACGGAACCAAAAGGAATAGCATGCTTTCTCGTTGCATCAAGATGGTGGGTTGCGCTGTGACCTTGGGTCTCCTGTTCGCCTCGACTCGTCCCTTTGCGGCGGAAGGGGTCATCGTCAGCGGCCATGAGGAATATGCGCCTTTTATGTGGCGGCAGGGGGATGAAATCGTCGGCGTCGGTATCGATGTGGTGAACATCATCTTCCACGATTTGGGGATTAACGTGACCTCCCGCTATGTTGGTCCCTGGAAGCGGATCTTGCGCAAGATCGAACTCGGTGAGGTGGATATTCTGTGCGGTGGTTATATTACCGATGACCGCCTGAAATATATGGCGTTTTCCGAGGAGCCACTGAGTGCGGATCCGACGGCGGTGTTTGTCTGGCATACCCGGGCCTTTCCTTTCGAGACACGGGATGATTTGAAGGGCATCCGCTTTGGTGAGGTGCTGGGCGAAAGCCAGGGCCAGGAGTTCGATGCCTGGCGGAAAAAATATGCCAGCGTCGAAGAGGTACCGACCAGCATCCTGAATATCAAGAAGCTGGAGGCTAACCGCATCGATGCTTTTGTCACCGGCTTATATAGTGGACTGTTACATATCAAAAAAGAGGGATACGCCGGGCGGATTATTCCACTCAAGCACCCGGTCAATACCGAATACCTGCATATCGGGATCTCGAAGAAATCGAAATATATCCAGTATCTGCCCCAGATTGATCGCAAATTACGCGAGCTGCGCCGTAACGGCACCATAGAGCGGCTGATCCAATACCATCTGGAAGACTATTCGGCGACCCAACTCGGCATCAGAACACCGCAATAAGCGAGCATTGCGTTCGCGTCGCTCGGCGCGGGAAGCCGAAGGCTGGATCATCCGCCCTCAGCATCCCCTGGACTCGGTATCCCGGATCCCAGGATCCCGCCCTCGCACCTTTGGTTATGATGGCTGACGACTGTGGTACAGCGGCTGATCCGATGGTGCCTGTTCGGCCCAGAAGTGGATGTTGAAACGGGCATCTGCGGAGAGTTCGACCCGGTGCCAGTACTGGGGCGGGCTGGTGGCAAACTCACCGGCGCGGATCACCAGAGCCAGCTCCGGCTCTTCAGCTTGTTCGTTGGCAAAACCATAGTAAGTGACACTCCCCTCCATCACGCAGAGCTGGCCGAACACGCCGGCCGCCGTATTGTGATGGCTGAGCAGGGCTGGCGGCACGTTATCGCGGGTAAAGAAAGGGGTAGAGCGGCGGACGACCCAGTGGGCCGGGATCAGGTGCATGGACATGGCAATTCTCCTCAAATGGCCGGTTCAGCCGGCCGTTGTCAACCTAACAACTTAACGGGGCAGTTGGCGCAGCAGCGGGAAGGCGGCACTCATCTGATCGCCCCCGACCACAAAGCCGCACAGCTCGCCGTTTTCTCCCCGAGCCTCGGCCACCAATCCCTGTTGGTTCCAGCGGCACTGCCAGGCCAGATCCTCGCCCCGGGTGCGGCCTGCCAGTTGCAGCGGGTAGAGGGGCGTCTTCACCTTCACCAGCATGGGCGGCAGGCTCAGCGCCGTGGGCGCGCCGAGCAGGGTCTTAGCCAGGGCATTGGCGCCGAGCAGGATTGGTTGCAGGAAGGGCAGCAATTGCCCCTGCCATTCGGCACAATCGCCCAAGGCATAGATATGCGGATCCGAGCTGCGCAACCCCGCATCGACCTGGATGCCGCGCCCGACGCTCAGCCCGGCCGCCTGAGCCAACTGGGTATTGGGCTTGAGGCCGATGGCGGAAATCACCAGATCCTGCTCGCTCACTTGGCCATCGCTTAAGATCACCCGGCAGCCCGCGTCCGGCCGCTGCGGATCGCGCAGGGCGATTTCGCGGATCCCCAGGCCCAGCAGCAGGCTCACGCCCTGAGTCAGCAGTGCCTGGTGCAGCGGTTGGCTTAACATGGCGGGTAGCAGGGCGCTGAGCGGGCTGCTGGCCAGATCCACCAGGGTCACCTGACGTCCACTACTGGCCATGTCCATCGCCAGCTCGCAACCGATGAGGCCTGCTCCCAACACCAGAATGCGCTGGGCGTTCTGCAGCCGCGCCTCAATGGCGGCGTACTCCTGCTGGCTGTTGAGGGTCACCAGTTGTTCAGCGCCCGGAATGGGTGGGCGCACAGCCGTGGCACCGGTGGCCAGCACCAGCTGGCCATAGGAGTACTCCCCCTGCGCGGTCAGCACGATGCGGCGGGCAGGATCTATGCCCAGCACAGGGCAGTGCGGTACTAGTGTGATGCGTTGCTGCTCGGCAAATTCGGCGCCGCTTTGGCGGGTCATGGCGGCGGCGCTGCTGCCCCGGCTCACCACATGGCTCAAGTCCGGCTTGTTGTACTCATCCCCGCTGTCGGCGGTGATGAGGCGAATGGGGTGCTGGGCATCCAGCTTGCGCAGGCTCTTGATCAGTTGCTGGGCGGCGAAACCACTGCCGATCACCAGGATCTCCCGACTGACGCCGCAAGTCGCGCGCTCCAGGTTGCTCATACGCAGGCCTCCACGGCGCAGGGTTCGAACACCTCCTTGCCGATGCCGCAGCCGGGGCAGAGGAAGCTCTCCGGTACCTGGGCCCAGGGCGTGCCCGCAGCCACCAGCTGATCCGGCTCGCCGAGTGCCGGATCGTAGATCCACTGGCAGACGGTGCAGAGCATGCTCTGATCCTCATCCAGCGCCGGGCCTGTCGCTGCGACGGAGGGCTGCGCAGCGGCGGCCACAGCCGGCGTCAGCTCGGTGGCCTCGTGGGCGGATAGAGCGAGTTCTGGACTAGGAGCGAGCGGGTGCAGGGCCCACTGTCGGGCGAGCTGACGGCCATGGGCGCGGCACTCGGCCAGCGCCGAGCCATCCGGGCGCCACTTGGCCTTGAGGGAGAGGCTGATGTCGAAGCCGGCGTCCATCAGCCGGGTCTGGATGCGGTCCACAGCGCCACCGGTCCAGCCATAGCTGCCGAACGCTGCGGCGCGCTTGTTGCGAAACCGCAGGCCGGTGATCTCCTCGAGCATGCCCGCCACCTTGGGCATCATGACGTTGTTCATGGTCGAGGAGCCCACCAGTATTCCCTTGGAGCGGAACACCTGAGTCAGGATCTCGTTCTTGTCATGACGGGCGACGTTGAAAATCTTCACCGCCACGCCAGGGTCCACCTCGTGGATGCCTTGGGCGATGGCATCGGCCATCATGCGGGTGTTGTTGGACATGGAGTCGTAGAACAGGGTGATGCGATCCTCCTGATACTGTTCGGCCCACTCCAGGTATTTGAGAATGATCTGGGTCGGGTTGTCGCGCCAGACGATGCCGTGGGAGGTGGCGACCATGCTGACCGGCAGGTTAAAGCCCAACACCTCGTTGATCTTGGCGGTCACCAGCGGGCTGAACGGGGTGAGGATATTGGCGTAGTAGCGCAGGCACTGCTCCATTAACTCGGTCTGATCCACTTCGTCGTTGAACAGTCGCTCGTCGCAGTAGTGTTGGCCGAAGGCGTCGTTGGAGAACAGCACCGCATCCTCGGTCATGTAGGTCATCATGCTGTCGGGCCAGTGCAGCATGGGTGTTTCGATAAACACCAACTGCTTGCCATTGCCGATATCCAGGCTGTCGCCGGTTTTGACCGGGTGGAAGTTCCACTCCGGGTGGTGATGGTGACCGGTGATGGAGTCGATGGCGTTGTGGGTGCAATAGATGGGGGTGCCCGGGATGCGGGCCATCAGCTCGGTCAGGGCACCGGCGTGATCCTCTTCGGCGTGGTTGATGACCACATAATCGATGCTGGCCAGATCGATCTCGGCCGCCAGGTTCTGCACGAACTCGCGGCTGAACTTGTGATCCACGGTATCGATCAGCACGTTCTTGCCTTCGCGGATGAGGTAGCTGTTGTAGCTGGTGCCCTTCAGGGTCTTGTACTCGGTACCATGAAAGTCGCGGACTTCCCAATCCCGTTGCCCGACCCAGTGAATGTTGTTTTTGACGTGAATGGTCATGAATTGGTTCCTCAGCATGCAATAGCGAATAGATGACTGAACCAACTATTGCAGTCGCCGTGCCAATTTATAAATTATTGTTTTTAATGGGTTAGCGGTTCAGTCATTGTCGTTATGACAATCGGCGGTTATAGTCAAAATCACAAAGACACTGTCATTTGGACAATCATCATGATTTCGACCGACAGCCTGGCGCGCATCGCTCTCGATCTGCAACTGGGCATCTCCCATCAGGACAGGTTTCACCGGCTGATCCAGAGCGTGCGCCGCCTGTTGTGCTCCGACGCCTCGGCCCTGCTGCGTTATGAGGGCGGGCAGTTCATCCCGCTGGCCATCGATGGTCTGATGCAGGATGTGCTCGGTCGCCGCTTCCGGCTGGTGGATCATCCGCGCATGGAGGCGATCGCCCGGGCGGGGGATGTGGTGCGCTTCCCCGCCGATAGCCATTTGCCGGATCCCTATGACGGCCTGATCCCGGATCACAGCGACTTCAAGGTGCATGCCTGCGTCGGGCTGCCGCTGTTCTCGGATCAGACACTGATTGGCGCTCTGACCATCGATGATATGAACCCGACCCAGTTTGACGGCATCAGCGATGAGGAGTTGCGACTGGTGGGGGCGCTGGCCGCCGCCGCCCTCAGCAATGCCCTGCTGCTGGAGCGGCTCGCCCGCCAGAGCAGCGAGCCGCTGGCCCCCTCGACCCAGGCCGGGCCCGGACAGCCGGAGATGATCGGCCACTCACCGGCCATGGCTCAGCTGCGCCACGAAATCGCCGTGGTCGCCAGCTCGGAGCTCAACGTGTTGATCCTGGGCGAGACCGGGGTGGGCAAGGAGCTGATCGCCAAGGCGGTGCACCAGGGCTCGCCACGGTCGGCAATGCCGCTGGTCTATCTCAACTGCGCGGCTCTGCCGGAGTCGGTGGCGGAGAGTGAACTGTTCGGCCATGTGAAGGGCGCCTTCACCGGTGCCATTCACAACCGGGCGGGCAAGTTCGAGCTGGCCGACAAGGGCACCCTGTTTCTTGACGAGATCGGCGAGTTGTCCTTGCCGTTGCAAGCCAAGCTGCTGCGGGTGTTGCAGTACGGTGATCTGCAGCGGATCGGCGATGACACCCCGCTCAAGGTGAATGTGCGCATCCTGGCGGCTACCAACCGGGATCTGAAGCAGGCGGTGGTCGAGGGGGCGTTCCGGGCCGATCTCTATCACCGGCTGAGTGTGTTTCCAATCCACGCCCCAGCGCTGCGCGAGCGGCCGGAGGATATCCCCCTGCTGGCGGGCTACTTTTGCGAACGCTGCCGGGTCAGTCTGGGTCTGGAGCGCCTCGGCATCCAGCCCCAGGCACTGCAGCTGCTGGGCCGCTACGACTGGCCGGGCAATGTCCGCGAGCTGGAGCATGCCATTCACCGGGCGGCTGTGTTGGCCCGAGCCGAGCAAGGTAGCCTGACGCCGACGCTGGGCTGTCACCACTTCAATCTGGCAACATCTGCACCCGCTGCCGCCGTCACTCGCCCCGGCGCCGAGGAGGTTCCTGCCCCCATGGCGGCCGGTCTGGGGCTGCGGGCCGCCACCGATGCGTTCCAGATCCGGCTGATCGAGCAGACGCTGGCCGCCGAGAAGGGTAATTGGGCGGCTACCGCCCGGGCTCTGCAGATGGACAGCGGCAACCTGCACCGGCTGGTCAGACGGCTCGGTCTTAAAGAGTAAACCTGCGCACTAGGGTGTTGGGGGGTATGGCCTTGCCGGTACCTTATGGGACTGTATATATGCCGACTGGGGCTTGCAGCGCCAGGCGATGAGGAGGCTTGGCTGCGTCGGGCCACGCGCCCGGTGGTAGTGGATGACTCTCCAACTGATTGCTCCCCTGGGCGGCGACCAGAATATGACTGCCCCGTAGCCGCAGATCCCGGGGGGTATGACCACAGGCCAGCCGCCGGGCCAGGGTGAGCCGCCCGCTTTTCGCATCGGTGTGAAAGACCACCAGACTATTTTCACCCCGCACCGAGACCAGCAAATAACGCCCATCCGGGCTGATTTGGCAGGCGGCGGCGCTGATTTCGTTGGCTACCGCACTATGGGTACCATCGTCTTGCTCCAGAACGGAGATACTTTGCCGGCAAATATATCCAGTGGCGCTATATTCCAGTACCTCGAGATGATTGCTGAGTTCGTGCAGCAAATAAGCGAAACGGCCATCGGCACTGCTGGGCATTAATCGCGGACCCGAGCCTGCGGCACAGCTCAGGGATAAATGCGGTTGCAGGGTCAATACGCCTCCGGTAAAGCGATAGAGTAATACCTGATCCGTACCCAGGTCAGTGGCATAGGCTATTTCCTGATGCGGAATAGTGGCAATAAAATGGGAATGACAAGCCTGTTGTCGTCGATCGCTAGAATTCGGTCCGCTAAAGGGATGAGGGTAAAAGGAGCGCAGATGTGCAGGATTGTCGATGGCCATCACAGCGTCGGCGCCATCGCGAAAGGAGGCCGCTAATATCCAGGAGCCGGATGGATGGAATGAGGAATAATAATAGGGCGTGATGGTTCGTCTGATATGAATAAAGCCACTCGGCTGCAGCTGGTATATATCAATTCCAGCCTCATCGGTCTGCTCGTCAAGAAATGATACCCATAGCTGTTTTCCCAAACAGATAACCGCACCTGGTTTTTCCGCCATGGATAGAAAATCAACAAGCTGTAATTCACCGCTGGGATGATTCAACTGGATTTTGGCAATGCCACGGCCATGATACTGCTCATTGCCATAACAGACCACAAACAGGATCTCATCTATATGATTAGCACCGAACATAGGATTTATTTCACTCCATCCTGCGGCCTGTTTTCATCACCGGCAAATATAATGTTGGCGGAGTGACGAGCCTGTTCCAGCACCGAGGAGACCGTGTGTGCTATATCCAGCCAGGCATAACAGCGAGCATAATCTCGCGCCATATAACAATCCCGGAAGTCCTGAAATTCGTACTCCATATGATTGGGGATCGAAGGTTGATGATGGTATTGCTGGCCATTATTCAATACCACCTCGGCTCGGCCGCAGATATTGGGTGTATCCATGATGCGGGCATAACCGAGGCTGCCTTGCACCGTGAAATGCCCTGGGCTGGCCGAGTCTTTGGCGCCACTGCAAACGGCTATAAAATCAGCGTATTGCAGCAACAAGATCCCCGAGGTATCGATGCCATTGGCTCCTCGATTACAACGATAATGTACGGCTTGGGGGGCGCCGAATAATGCGCAAGTGACATACACATTGTAGAGGTTGATATCATATAAGGCACCACCCGACATGGCCGGATCGAAGGCGGGATGAATAATGCCCCGCTGATAATCATCATAGCGACTCGAATATTGCGAATAATTGCATTGCACCAGGCGTAATGGCCCGAGACTCGGGAGTTGGGATTGCAACCATTTCCAGACCGGGGTGTGGATCGAGGTTATGGCTTCAAATAAAAACAGTCGTCGTGATTTAGCCAGTGCGATTAATTGGCTCGCCTCATTCAGGCTCGAGGTTAATGGCTTTTCACAGATGACATGCCGGTTATGTTCAAGTGCCAGGCGCGCATAAGCATAATGCAGATTATTCGGGATGCCCAGATAGATAAAATCTACCTGCTCATCCTGCAATAATTGTAGGTATTCGGTATACAGATGGGGGATGGCATATTGGTGTTGCAGATTCTCTCCCTTCTCCCGACTCGATTCGCGGACACAGAGCGCATAAATAGTGACGCCATCCACCCGGCTTAATGCATCCAGACAGGAGTGAACAATATTACCTGAACCCACTAATGCAATCTTCATTCAACGCTCCTTAGGCCACGACGCGCAAATCAATATCATGCCGGGTGAATAATTCGATAAAACTAGCCGGTGGCGGCTGATCGGTAATCACACAATCGATGTCATCCCAGCCAGCGCCATGAAATACCAGACGTTGATTGAACTTGGCATATTCACAGACGCAAATACGATAAGCCGCCTGCCGGGTCATCGCATGTTTGAATTCGGCTTCCAGCTCCTGTTCACAGCCGAGTCCATGTTCCGAGAAGGCGGGCACGCCGATAAAGGCTTTATCCGCTTGATAGCGGCTGATTTGACGAATGGCTTCGGCGCCATAGATGGCCCGATTAAAGGGATTGAACTCGCCGCCCAGCATGATTTTCCGGATGCTTTCCTTGTCACTGCATTCCGCCAGAATATCCAGCGAGTTCGTGATAAAGCAGGCTTCGACGGCGGTGGCGCGTGCGATTTCTGCCGGTATGGTGCCGGTGTCCAATAACACCACATCCTGGGGCTGGATCAGGCTGGCGGCATAACGGGCCAGTCGCAGCTTGATGGCGTCCGGCTCGCTGCGCTCCCGGTAGGAGCGACCGGCTAATTTAGGCGGCTGCGATATGGCGCCACCCCGCACCCGCAAGATCCCTGTCACCTGACCCAACTTCAGCAGATCCCGGCGCGCCGAGTCGTAGGAGATCCCGTACCGCTGGCAGATGAATTCCTGAGTGACCTTTCCCTGCTGGTGGATGATCTCGGTGAGTTCCAGAATGCGCTCGTCCTGGGTCATAGCGGCCTCATGCTGATGAAAATAGCGGTATTTGTACGTGATTGTAAGTTATTGTGCGGCATTTGACACTAATCACTTAATTTAGCTTATGTCATCTTGGCGATCTGCTGGCTGGGCGAACCCGCGGTAAGCCGAGCCTGCAGTGCGGCCTGCGTCGGTATGGCCCTGATGCGGGTATTCGCTACTAATCAAATGAATATCAAAGAATTAGCTGAACTATTGCACGCTGGACTACGCTTTCATGGACTGAGGATCGCTAACCACCTATCTTGAATTCAGGTCCATTTGTGACTGTACATTGCAATATTGGCTGACCTGAGAGTGAATTCGGGTCCGTAATCCTAATGCTCATTCCTTATGTGTAGAGGCAAGCCAACATGGAAAATAACGACATCGCTGTTCTTGAAAAAAGATTAGTTGCCAGATTTCTGGATATGTTTATCAAGCTGGGTCTCATCCTGGCACTGGGTTCCTTCTGCTTTACCGTGTTCTCTCCCTTCATGAACATGATGCTATGGGCCCTGATCCTGGCGGTCACGCTCTATCCGCTGCACCAGTTTTTTGCCGCACGTCTGGGGGGGAAACAGGGGCGGGCTTCGACCCTGTTAGTGCTGTTGGGATTGTTGGTGATAGTCGCACCCACCGTCCTCATGGTTGGCTCTTTGGGGGATAGCGTCAGTGCTCTGGTCGACCAGATAAACAACAACACCTTGGTGATCCCAGCTCCCTCCGCCGATATCGCCACCATTCCGGTGGTGGGTGCCAAGCTGCATGCGCTCTGGCTGAAGGCCTCGCAGGATCTGCCCAGTCTTCTCATCAGCTACAAACCTCAGTTGGGGGATCTGGCCAAGCAGGTGGTCGGCACCTTGGCCAGCATGGGCGGTGGTTTGGTGGGCTTCGTCTTCTCCTTTATCGTGGCGGGCGTGATCATGGCCTGGGGCGAGTCTGGGGCTGTGAGTGCCAGCCGCATCGCCATGCGTATCACCGATGAGCAAAAGGGCCATGCCCTGACCAAGCTGTGTACCAGTACCATTCGGGCCGTCGCCCAAGGCGTCATCGGAGTGGCCCTCATCCAGGCACTGCTGGCGGGGGTGGTGATGGCGTTGGCAGGGATCCCGGCTGTTGGCATCTTCTTCGTATTGGCACTGATTTTGGGGATCGCCCAGGTGCCGGTCATCCTGGTCACAGCTCCGGCCATCGCCTGGATGTGGAGTGCCGGTGACCATGGCACCCTGATGAATGTCCTCTATACAGTCCTGCTCATCGTGGCCGGTATGGCCGACAACGTCCTCAAGCCGCTACTGCTGGGGCGGGGTGTCGATGCTCCCATGCCTGTCGTGCTGCTCGGTGCTCTGGGCGGCATGGCGACCGGTGGCATTCTCGGCATGTTTATCGGGGCCACCATGCTCTCCATTGGCTACCGAATCTTCATGACCTGGGTCAATGATGGTCTGGCGACTACAGGAAAATAACCCTATGGCGGCCCTTGCTTCCTCCATGCGTCTCTTACTCACGGGCGGTGCGAGTCTATTGTTCGGGGCTTGTACCATGCTGGGTCCCGACTATCAGACGCCGCAAGTCCAGGAAATGGCCAACTGGCACAGTGCCGGCGGGGGACCGCAGGCGGCATCAGCCACCGATTATCGCCAGTGGTGGAACCAGTTGCATGACCCTGTGCTGAGTGCTTTGGTCGAGGAGGCCTTGCTCAAGAATCCGGATGTGCGGATAGCGGGTTTGCGGATCCTCGAGACTCAAGCCCAGCTCGGCATCGCGGAAAGCCTGTTGAGTCCTCAAGCCACAGTGGGCACAGCGGAGTGGCTGCGGACGGGCAAGACTCGCAGTTATGGTGCCGGTTTCAATCTCGGTTGGGAGCTCGACTTCTGGGGCAAGTTCCAGCGCGGCATCGAAGCGGCGGATGCCAACTACTTCGCTACTCTGGCGCAGTACGATGATATGCAGGTGCTGATGATCGCTCAGGTAGCCCAGCTCTATGTGAGTATTCGCACCGTGGAGGCCAGACTCCAGATCGCCCGGGAAAATGCCCGCATCCAGCAGCGCAGTCTGGAGATCACCGAGCGACTGTTCAAGAGCGGCAACAGTGCCGAGCTGGATGTGCAGCAGGCTAAAACCCAGTATCTGGGGACCCTCTCCGGCATTCCGCAACTTGAGACCAGCCTGCGTCAAAGCCAGAATGCGCTGAGTACCCTGCTTGCCAGAACGCCAGGGCCGCTGCCGGAGATGAGCAGCAACACCGGTCATATTCCGCAGGGTGAGCTGGCCTTGGTCACCGAACTGCCTGCCGATCTGTTGCGCCGTCGTCCCGATGTGCGGGTCGCGGAGCGACAACTGGCTGCCCAGTCCGCGTTGATTGGTGTGGCCGAGAGCGAGCTCTATCCCTCCATCACCCTGCTGGGAACCATGGGTGTGAGCGCCACGAACGGCGACAGCAATACTTTCTCCTGGGCCATAGGACCCTCGCTCAGCTGGAATTTGCTCGATCAAGGGCGGCTCGGTAACCAGATCCTGGTGCAGGATGCCCGCTTCCAGCAGCTTCATGAACACTATCGCGATATCGTGTTTAAAGCGGCTCGCGAGGTGGATGACGCCGCAGTGGCTTACGCCAACGGTCAGGAGGAGATCACCCTGCTGGCCCAGACCGGCGAGGCGGCCCGCCGCTCACTGGAGATCGCCAACACCCAGTACCGCGAAGGAATGGCTGATTTCCAGCGGGTGCTTGATTCCCAGCGCGCCCTGTTCAACCAGCAGGAGCGTCTGGTCAATAGTCGCGGTGCCCGGATGCGGGATCTCATCACGCTCTACAAAGCGCTGGGTGGCGGTTGGGAACAGGGGCGACTGCGTCCTCTGGTATCCCCGGAGGTGGAGGCTCAGTTGCGTACGCGCGCTGCCTGGGCTCCCTTGCTTGATGCCACCCGTCCTGCGTCATCCTCTCAAACATCAACCTCCAAGGGTAACACGCCATGACTGACAGCATTGCTTCTCCCGGTCAGGCCAGCCGCCGTTCCACGTTCGGGTTGCTGGGTCTGATCCTTCTTCTGTTGATCTGGTATCTGCTGGCTGACCGACTGACCCCTTACAGCTCTCAAGCGCGTGTCCAGGCCTTTGTGGTTCCGATTGCTGCCGAGTTGTCCGGACAGATCAAACGGGTCTATGTGCATGACAATCAGGATGTCGAGGTGGGTGCGCCGCTGTTCGAAATCGATCCTGAGCCCTATGACATAGCGCTGGCCAAGGCGCGTTCTGACTATCAGACGGTGCTGAGCGGCGTCAAGGCGAATGGCGAAGGGGTCAAGGCGGCTGAAGCCGCTCTGATGGCCATGCGTGCCGCTTATGATAATGCGGCCAAGGATGCCGAACGCCAGGAGCGTCTCTATCGTGAGGATCCCGGTGCCATCTCGGTGCGGCGTCTTGAGGTAGCCCAGGCGACTCGCGAGACAGCCCGTAGCCAGGTCGCTGCGGCCGAGGCTGATGTGCGGCGGGCGATCGAGGCGGCGGGGGTGAATGGCGACAATAACTCTCAGTTGCTCAGTGCCCGGGCGGCTGTGCACAAGGCGGAGCTGGATCGAAAGAACAGTCTGGTCGTGGCCCCTAGTCGTGGTCTAATCACCGACTTGAGCACGGATGCGGGCCAGTTTATCGGCGCGGGGGCTCCGGCCATGACCCTGATCGCCATCCATGATGTCTGGGTGTCGGCCGATCTGACGGAAAACAACCTGAGCAACATGCGACCAGGCGACAGAGTTGCCATTCTGCTGGATAGTTCGCCTGGTCACCTGTTTGAAGGTGAGGTGCGCAGCATCGGCAATGGGGTGAGCGACGGAAAAAGCCAACCAACGGGATCCTTGCCGAGCGTCGAGAATAATCGGGACTGGCTGCGACAGGCCCAGCGTTTCCCGGTGAAGATAGCATTCAAGGCCGCGGATTTTCCCCCGGTCGAGGCGCTGCGGGTTGGCGGTCAGGCTGATGTGCTGGTTTATACCGGCGATAGTTGGGTCATGAACCTGCTGGGGGCATTCTATATCCGTCTGATGAGCCTCTGCTCCTTTCTCTATTGAGGCGCCATATGCATAACGCCGACAGGGCAGTGCTGCGAATAGGCTTAGGCATAGCGCTCGCGGTGGCGATCTGCTACGGAGTGTCGCTGCCCATGCCGCACCTCGGGGTCATCATGGCTTGGGTGGTCCTATGCCGTCCCGGAGAGGTGCTGACTTTGAAGAAGGGCGTGGTGGGGGGAGTCATGCTGCTGGGGGTCATGGTCGCTGGGGTGTTGCTGGTTCCCCTGTTGACTCACTATGCCCTGGCGGCTGTGCTGATCGTCAGTTTGTTACTCTATCTGCTGATGCAGCAGGCCATGTCCGGGAAGGGGGCTGCGGCCATGCTGCTCATCATGGCTATCACGGTGATCCCGATAGCAGGCCTCATCGAGCAGGCGTTGGCCATTGCCATCGGCCAGATGATGGCGGTGGGGATCCTGGTCGGCACGCTAGTCAACCGGGTCGCGCATGGCTTGTTTCCGCCACACCGGGTGACGGGAGCGGCGGTAAAGCTCGAGCCGCAACGTCCTGAATACCCACAACGACTGGCACTGCGCGCCGTAGCCATGGTGTTGCCGGTCTGGCTGCTGGCGCTGGGCAATCCGGCCTTTTACATTCCAGCCGTCATGAAGACAGTGGCGTTAGCCCAGCAGAGTACCGCCATACGAACCAAGCAGGCGGGGCAGGAGCTGGTACTCTCGACTCTGATGGGGGCCTTGCTCGCTTTCGCGCTTTGGCTGGGACTCAGCCTGTGGCCTTCACTACTCATGTTGGTACTGATGCTGGCACTGATGACCCTCTGGCTGGCCCGGCGTCTGGTGCGACTGGTGGCGAGTCACTTTTCGCCTTCGTTCTGGAGCAATGCCTGGATCACGGCGCTCATCCTGTTTGGCCCGGCGATCGAGGATAGTGCCAGCGGCAAGGACGTCTGGCTTGCCGCGGCGATGCGTTGTGGCCTTTATCTGTTGGTGGCTGGCTACGGTTGGCTGTGTATCTTATTGCTCGAGCAGTGGTGGCCGGTCGGCCGGCCACTAGCTGAAGCTCAGTTAGGAGAGTGACATGTTTTTCATTTTTCTGGTTGGTATTCCGGTGATCCTGGCCAACATGTTGTTGCAATCGCTGGTGTCCGTGTGGTGTATCCGTTTTTATCTCAAGCACTTTGGCGAGCGCGAAGGCATTATCGCCGGTGTGTTGGCACTGTTCGGTATCATCACCCTGGTGATGCTGGGCAACCTGGCACAGATTGGTATCTGGGGCGCGCTGTTTCTGTGGCTTGGCGAGTTCAACACCTTGCAGGAGGCGGTCTATCATTCGGGGGTCAACTTTGCCACTTTAGGGTATGGCGACATTGTCATGAGTGCCAAATGGAAGTTATTGGGACCACTTGAGGCGGTTAATGGCGCTCTGATGATAGGTCTATCTGGTGCATCCATGTTATCGATCTTGCAGCACCATATGCGTAAGCAACTGCCTAGGCTGGACTGAGCAGGTTGAGTTGGCTCCGATGCCCAGGTCGCTCCGGCCGCTTTCTCCGGGCGCTGCCGAGAGTGGTGGCTCAGGAGCTGTGGGAGCGTGAATCGGACCCAGTCTTCGGCAAGGTCGATTCACGCACAGCGAAGGGAGTGAGCGACTTATTTAGCCTTATCCACCTGGGTATCCGCTCCCGAGGTCAGAATGCGGACCTTATCCCCCTTGGCAAAACTCAGCTCAGGCGTGCTCGGCTGCACCACGGATATCAGCTTGCCGGCATCGGTTTTCACCGTTAATTCAACCATCTGCTGCCCTGCGGCACTGGCCGCCGTATTGGTTTCAGCCGCTTGGCGACGGCGTGAGGCTCTGGCGCCTGCCACAGCCCCGGCTGCGGTGGCGATATCCTGTCCTGAGCCACCACCAAACTGGTTCCCGACTGCGCCACCGATGGCCGCAGCGCCGAGGGTTCGTAAGCCCTGGCGATTGCCCGATGTCGAGCCGGACGCCGCATTGGCGCTATCGGTAAAGATCCGCGCCTCTTGTACCACGCCATATTGGATCTCTTGCGCCGTACCCGCCAGGACCGTATCTGCCGCCATAACCAGCAAGAGGAGGGCGGTACCCAAGTTCCTTTTCATCATGACCATCTCATTATCCTCGTAGCGAGAGAGCATAGGTGCGTGTTAACCGGTTCGTGTCAGTACGCGCTTCAGGCTGCAAATGATGTCGATATCATCACCACCACTCCCATGCCGTGCGGCGAGTACAGCGTCTCCGTCGTTGCTGACCCTGAAGCCATGGGATGTATTGCTGCGTCGTTTGTATCGCTATGAGTGTATGACAATCTTGGGGCGACGTAGTGTGAGTTCAGAGAAGATCTCTATGGCGAGAGGTGGTTCGACGGCGACAGACGACTTCATCACTACCGTTCCTGCCAAATGCCTGATGGGTCTAACCATGACGAAAGCGCTCCCACCGGTTCAAAGTGGGCGCTCGCCATCAGAACTTCATGGTTTCGCCATCTGCCGGAATGCGAACCAGTTCCTGAATACCGTGCTGCTTGACGAAATCCCGCAGCTCTTTTCGGCTCGAGGTCATGTGGTTGATGGCCTCGCCCTGTCCGTTCAATGACCAAGACGATTAGGGAACCGCGCCAAATTTTGGTCTTCATTACTACGAAATATGGACGAATCTATTCCAACTTTTCCGCCTACTCCCCCAATGCTCGTCTCTTTATGCTGGGCTCTGTCGGATGGTTTTGCCGCGAACGCGACGCTTGAATCTGACTCTTGTTACCAGCAGCTTTCAGGGCGCTGATGGTTCACAACGTATGAGTCCCTTGTCTGGAAGGAATAAAACATGAGTATTGGCATCATAGGTTCTGGCGCGCTCGGCTCGAATGTCGCACGGGCACTGGCTAAAAAAGGTCTGTCGGCCATGATTTCAAACAGCCGCGGCCCAGCGTCCTTGGC
This sequence comes from Pseudaeromonas sp. HNCC25DJ182, assembly GCF_055413365.1. Classification (NCBI taxonomy): domain Bacteria; kingdom Pseudomonadati; phylum Pseudomonadota; class Gammaproteobacteria; order Aeromonadales; family Aeromonadaceae; genus Pseudaeromonas; species Pseudaeromonas sp. HNCC25DJ182. The sequence continues at coordinate 247,734 of NZ_JBVAYG010000002.1, forward strand.
TCCCTTGATCGCAGAGCTGGGGGGCTCGATTAAGGCTGTTACTGTAGAAGAAGCCGCCCGTGCCGATATCGTCCTCGTCGCCGTGCGCTGGAGCGACCTTGGCAAGGCATTGGCAGGGCTGCCAGCCTGGAACGGCCGTATCGTTATCGACGGCACCAATCCGGTTGAGTTTCTTGATCCCCATTCGCCGGATGCCCAGGATCCCGCCAATCCATTGGCTGCCTATGGCATCAAGGCTATCGATCTTGGCCAAAAATATTCGAGTGAGCTCTTTTGTGAGATTGTTCCTGGTGCTCGCGTGGTCAAGGCGTTGAATCATCTGGATGTTCAGGTGTTGTCGCAACCCGAGGTATCGGGTGGTCAGCGCGTACAGTTCTACTCGGGGGATGATGCAGCGGCCAAGGCCGAGGTCCGCCAACTCCTCGAAGCGATCGGATATTTTCCGGTTGACCTGGGGTCGCTCGATGTCGGTGGACGGCTGGCGCAACTGCCGTTTGGCCCTCTGGCCGCGACCAACTTTATCAAGATCTAGTTATCTCATGAGCTAGCCCCGCGAGAGTCAAGTTATGGCGCGCCAACGCGCGTCACTTTGAGTCTGCTTAGTGTGCTTTTATCACTTCAAGGAACCTAACATGACGACCATTCTGCATATCGATTCCAGCATCCTTGGCGGTTACTCGGTAAGCCGAGATCTCTCTGCCAACATAGTCGCTCGGCAACAGGCACTTTATCCCGAAGCTCAAGTCATACGGCGAGATCTTGTCGCAGATGCTGCTATGCATCTATCGGATGGCCACCTTGCTGTCTTCCAGGGTGGAGCGGTCGGCGATACAGCGCTTGGCGAGGATCTCGCCACGGGTGCGGCTTACCTCGACGACCTGTTTACCGCTGACATCATCGTCATTGGTGCTCCCATGTACAACTTCTCGATCCCCTCGCAATTGAAGGGCTGGATCGACCGAGTCTGCGTGGCTGGCCGGACGTTCAAGTACGGTGCCAATGGCCCCGAAGGGCTGGTGACGGGGAAAAAAGTTTTCGTGGCTTCGACGCGTGGCGGCATCTACTCGGACGGTACGCCGATGGCCAGTCTGGATCATCAGGAGAGCTATCTGCTTGGCGTGCTCGCCTTCATCGGTCTGACGGATGTCACGATCATTCGTGCGGAGGGGCTGGCGCTGGGCGAGGAGCCCAAGAGCGCGGCGGTGGCGAAGGCCAAGTCCCAGATCGCAGCGCTATCCGCCGGATAGCGCTTCGGCCAGCCATGCATGATCGCCGAGCGGGCAATCTCTAGTCCCTGGCCCCCGGTGATGGTTGCAGCTCACTGAGTTTCTCAACGACCAAGTCGATAAATGCCGACACCGCCAAAGGCAGATGCCGTCGGCTTGGATAGAGCAGGTGCATGCCATGGTTGGCGCGGGTGTATTGCGGCAGTACCGGGACGAGCTGACCGGCTTGGAGGTCGCGCCAGATAACGGGTTGCGGTAGGAGTGCGATCCCCAGCCCGGCTAGCGTGGCCTTGCGCAATGCCTGGATCGTATTGCCACTGAAGCGCGGAGTTATCTGGACTTTTTCAGTGACGCCATCAGGCCCGACTAAGTTCCAGGCGGTGTAGCCGCCGGGGGCGGGAAAACTGACGCAGTCATGGTGGCTCAACTCGTACAGGGTTTCGGGGCTGCCGTGCGCGGCAATATAGGCGGGGCTAGCAACAAAGCCATCAGTGCTGGCATGTAACACTGGACGGCCTATGTAGCCGGAGTCCTGCATGGGGCCGCCGCGAAAGGCCACATCGATACGCTCGGCAATCAGATCTGTCTTCGCATCGCTGAGTACCATATCCAGCCGCACCCTCGGATGATGTGCCAGAAATTCGGCCACTGCTTCCATCTGTACAAAGTCGAAGAAATCAGCCGGTACAGCGACACGGACCAGCCCACTAGGCTCTTGGCTGCCCGTCATCAACTCCTCGGCCGCTTCGGTCAAGCCTTCAACCGCACCCGCGCAGCGTTCGTGGAATGTTTGCCCGGCGCTGGTGAGTGTGAGTTTGCGTGTGGAGCGCTGTAGCAGCCGCATGCCCAGCTGCGCCTCAAGCTGCTGAACTCGCCGGCTTACGGTGTTAGGCGGTACGCCGAGGCGTCTGGCGGCTTCGGCAAAGCTGCCATGGCGCACCACTTGTACAAATAGAGCTATGTCGTTCAGATCAACCATGAGGTGATTACCAGCCAAATTGGATGAGTTCAACCCAACCTTACCATCTAATCGACCAATGTCGGCAATTGTATCCTTATCACTTCAATGGGCTTGTTTGATTCATTCGTCATTAGGCAGGCCACTTAATCGTGATGAAGGACTCCATTATGCACACAACTACCACCTCTGTAGCGACGGCGTCGCGTGCCATCGTCTTGCGCACTCGCGGCAGCACTCATGGCTCCATTACACGACTCATGAGTCCGGGCGATCTCGGCGAATACCTGAAGCCGTTTGTATTTTTGGACCTCTTCAGCTTCAAACCTGATGGTAGGCAACAGGGCTTCGGCATGCATCCACACTCGGGGATTGCGACCTTGACCTTCACCCTGGAAGGCGACGTTGTGTATGAAGACACCACTGGGCAATCGGGACTACTGCCGTCGGGCGGCGTGGAGTGGATGCGAGCGGGCAATGGTGTCTGGCACAAAGGTGGACCGGCCGATGATTCCCGCATTCGTGGTTTCCAACTCTGGGTCGCCTTACCTGATACTGAAGAGAGCTCGCCTGCACAGAGCATTTATCTTGTGCCGTCGCAGATATCGCAACAAGGCCCGGCACGTGTGCTGCTGGGGCGCTATGGCTCAGCACAGAGCCTCATTCCTGCCCCGTCCGACATGAATTACCTAGCGGTGAACTTGAAAGATGGCGAGCAGTGGCGATATGTACCGCCCTCTGGCCACAAGGTCGCTTGGTTAGCAATCAATAGCGGCCAGTTGGAGGCTGGGGAAACGGTTCATGCCGGTGAGCTGGTGATTTTCCAGGAATCCAATCAACCCATCGACTTGGTGGCGAAAGGTGAGACCTCTTTCGTGCTCGGTTCGGCAGTGAAGCATCCCCATGATCTGGTGATGGGCATCTATTCTGTGCATACCAGCGAGTCGGCTTTGGCTCAGGGGGAAGCAGAGATCCGGCGTATTGGCGCGCAGTTGCAAAACACAGGTTACTCGTCCGCAGCTTTGACTGAGTGATGGCTGACGGGACTGTGGTTTTGGGATGCAACACAATAGCGCCCACCGGTTCAAGGTGGGCGCTCGCCATCAGAACTTCATGGTTTCTCCATCCGCCGGAATGCGAACCCGTTCCTGAATACCGTGCTGCTTGACGAAATCCTGCAGCTCTTTTCGGCTCAAGGTCATGTGGTTGATGGCCTCCATATGCGAGGCAATGATGGTGGCGTTCGGCGCCGCTTGAACCGCGTGGAGCACATCATCTTTGCCCATGATGATGGAGCCGGTAAAACCAACCAGACGTGCATCGCCTGCGTTCAGCACAATCACCTCCGGTTTGAACTTGGCTAAGGTCTGATCGACCTCGGGGCGCCAGATGGTGTCACCCACCACATAGACAGTTTTTGCCCCGGGAGCCTGGAAGACGATCCCCATGGCCTGTTCCAGCAGAGCCGCAACCTGGCTATGGCTGAACATTTGGTCCGAGCCGTGTTGTCCTCCGGTCTTGGTCAGATGAACGCCCTCAAAGACGGTATCTTCCTCCAGGATACGGACATCCTTAAATCCTTGATCGCGTATTAGTTTTGCATCCGCCGCATGCTGGACAAACAGGGGGATATTTTTAGGGATGAAATTGTGGTGGCCGCCATCCCAGTGATCCAGGTGGGTGTGGCTGACGATAACGGCATCGACCCCCTTCATCACCTCGGTGACGGGTATGGGGAGATCCACCAGAGGGTTGCGCCGCTCGCTATGAAACGTGCCGGGAAAACCGGGGTATTCCCCTTTCTTGGCCAGCAAGGGATCCAGCAGGAATGTTTTGCCTGCATAGTTAATTTTTACCGTGGCGTTGCGGATTTGCTGAATTTGCACCGGTTGCGGATCCGGCTGTGCTGTCGTCTTGGTTGCACCCTGTGCCAAGGTGCTGCCTACCGCCAGGCCCAGCAGGAGGGTGATGGCTCGCATCGTGTTCATCGGTTTCATGGTTTGCTCCAACGGGTATGAATTTGTAGTGCTAGTGTGGCGGCATGGGTTTGAATTCGACATTGGCCTGAATGACAATATATGATTGTTTTAGGCCATTGTGGCGTGATCAACACCGGAAGGGGGGTCTTATGACGGGTGCATCGCCGACTCGTGTGGCGGTTCTGGCTTTCGAGGGCGTCAGCCTATTTCAGATGAGCGTGCCTTCTCTGGTATTTGGTGTGGTCAATCGGCCCCTTAATTTTCCTGAGTACGACGTGAGCTACTGTGGGCTCACGCCGGGCCGGGTGTGCAGTGACCAAGGGATTGTGATTGATGTACCGCACGATCTGTCGGCGATGAACCATGCGGACATCATCATCGTCCCTGCCTGGTCCGATCTGGCGACACCGGCCCCCAGCGAACTGACGGATCTCCTGCGCAGGGCCCATGCCCGAGGAGTGGTGATTGTTGGTCTATGCCTGGGGGCTTTTGTGCTGGGGGATGCGGGTTTACTTGATGGTCGTGAAGCGACAACCCACTGGCTGGCGCGAGAACAATTTGCGCAACGCTTTCCCCGGACTTTGTTTCGTCCCGATGTGTTGTATGTGGCGGATGATCATATCGTCACCTCGGCGGGTAACGTCGCAGCCATCGACTGTTGTCTGCATCTGTTACGGCAGCGGCATGGCTCTGATGTGGCGAACCGGATGGCTCGGCATTTAGTCACACCGCCCCATCGACAAGGTGGACAGGCCCAATATATCGAGCGTCCGGTGCCACAGATTGCCAGTGAAAACCGCCTGCAATCTGTGCTGGCATGGGCCCGCGAGCATATATCCGAGCCGTTATCGGTGGATGCTCTGGCTCGTGTCGCCATGATGAGTCGGCGGACCTTTACCCGGCGATTTAGTGAAACCACGGGTACCACGTTTATCAAGTGGCTCAATGCCGAGCGGGTGACGCTTGCCCAGCAACTATTGGAAACGACCGATATGTCCATCGAATGGATTGCTTCTGAGGTGGGGTTCGGGACGCCACTGGCCCTGCGGCAGCAATTCTCCGTGCAACTGGGCACATCCCCTTCCGAGTACCGGCGCAGTTTTTGTGATGCTCAAAACAGTCCCGGACGCCTATAGCAACTAGGCCTCACTGTGCGGTGAGGCCTGGTTGTATATGGCGCTAGAGGCGACTGTCGAGCCCGGGAGAGCGTGAGGGGCAAGCCTGGGGTCAGCCGTTAATAATCGGTGTAGCCCTCGGCGCCCGGGGTGTAAAAGGTCGCCGCGTCTGGCGCGGTCAAGGGGTGTCCCGACAGCAACTTGGCGACCAGATCCGGATTGGCGATAAACGGCCGACCGAAGGCCACCAAATCCCCCCGTTTTGCCTCGAGATCTGCATTGGCGCGGTCGACATCGTAACCTCCAGAGAGAATGTAGTACCCGTTGAAGGCGGCACGGAGCTGGGCTTTGAGTTCCGGGCTGACTTCCGGCGCGCCCATGGCGCTGTGATCCACCACGTGGATATAGAGCAGACCAAGCGTATTCAACTCCTCGATCAAACGCAGGTAGAGGTCATTCATCTCGGCATCCGCGACTTGGGCATTGAAGACGCCATAGGGCGAGATACGCATGCCGACGCGCTTGGCGCCAATGGCGGCAACGCTTGCCCGGGCGACTTCCACCGCGAAGCGGATGCGATTCTCCACCGTGCCACCCCAGCGATCCTGCCGTTGATTGGACGCCGTATTGAGAAACTGGTCGATCAGGTAACCGTTGGCGGCATGCAGTTCGACACCATCGAAGCCGGCCTGGATGGCGAGTTTCGCCGCCGCTGCATATTCGGCAATGCTATCGGCAATATCGGCCTCGCTCATTTCCTGTGGCACCGGATAAGGCTGCATGCCAGCGGAATCGGTCCAGGTTTCGCCGGGAACGGCAATTGGCGAGGGTGCTAACACGCGGGCTCCAGCTGGCATGTTGGCCGGATGGCTGACCCGGCCGGTGTGCATCAATTGCACAAAAATCTTGCTGCCAGCCTGATGGACGCCATCGGTGACTTCTCGCCAGCCCTGTACCTGCTGGTCATTGAACAGTCCGGGGATGCGGGGGTAGCCTAGGCCATTGGGCGAGGGTGAGGTGCCTTCGGTAATGATCAGTCCAGCATCCGCGCGTTGCTGATAGTAGTGAGCCATCAGCGCATTGGGCTGGTTTCCGATGGCGCGACTGCGCGTGAGCGGTGCCATGACGATGCGATTTTTCAGCGGCAAGCTGCCCAATTGGGTGGGGGTGAATAACATGCTGTTCATAGAGAGTTCCTTGGTCTTCGATTCATGTTGAGTCGGACTCAATGCCGTGCTCAGGCTTGAGGCTGATAGCGTTCGGCAGCATGGGCTTGCCGCAGGTCGGACAACAGCCCTTGGCGCGCACCATCCAGTGCATCCCAGCGTTCGGCGACATGCAGTGGCGGGATAGTCACCAACTCGCGTCGGTCGAAACCGACCAGTGCCGCATCCACCAGCTGACCCACTTCCATCACCTCGGGGAGGCTGTTGATGTCAATGCCAGCCCGCTGCCAAATCTCGGTACGGGTCGAGGCTGGCAGTACCGCCTGCACATAAACCCCCTTGGACGATAGCTCCTGATCCAATCCTTGTGACAAAAACAGCGCGAAAGCCTTGGTCGCGCCATAGATCGACATGCCGAACTCGGGCGCAAACCCGACCACTGAACCGATATTGACGATCGCCCCGGTGCCGGACTGGGCGAGGCGCGGTGCGATCGCTGCGGCGAGCCGCGTCAACGCCGTGGTGTTGAGCGTGATCAGTCGTTCGATGGCCTCGGCGGATTGCTCCAGAAAGCCCCCCGATTGAGCCATGCCGGCATTGTTAATCAAGATGCCGATACTAGTGTCATGCCGCAGGCGCGTTTCAAGGGCTGACAGCTCCGCCGGGTTGGTCAGATCCGCAGGCAGCACGTCAACGGCCACCTGGTGTTCCGCACGCAGGCGCTCGGCCAGGGTATCCAGGCGTGATTGGTCACGCGCCACCAGCACCAGGTCGTGGCCGCGGCGGGCGAAGCGCTCGGCGTAGGTGGCACCAATGCCACTGGAGGCGCCGGTGATGAAGACGGTAGGAAGTTGGGTCATGGATTTATCCTTTACGTGAGTGGTTGGGTGAGCGACAAACACAGATTGTCATTGCGCTTTGATCCTGACGACGACTTTGCCTTTGGCGTGGCCCTCGGCCAGATACTCCAGCGCCGCTTTGGCTTGTTCGAACGGGAATACCTGGTCGATCACCGGCTTGATGCGTTGAGCGTTCAGCAGGGCGCCGATTTCGGTGAGTTGGGTGCCATCGGGGTGAACGAAGAGAAACGAGTACGCGACCTTCCGCTTTGCCGCCAACCGCCTGATCTTTGCGCTCATCAGCCCGAAGACGAATCGCAACAGGACGTTCAAGCCCCTGGCTTGCGCGAATGCGGCATCCAGCGGACCAATGAGCGAAACGATCTGGCTGCCCGGTTTGAGGATGGCGATGGCTTTTGCAAGCGTATCCCCGCGGACTGTGCCCAGTACGGCGTCATAGCCGCGCAGCACGTTTTCGAATGGCTGTTGCTTGTAATCGACCACCTCATCGGCGCCCAGGTCGCGCACCAGTTCGAGGTTGCCGGTGCTGACCGTGGTGCCCACGGTGGCGCCCAAGTGCTTGGCCAGCTGGATCGCAAAGGTGCCGATCCCGCCGGATCCGGCAGGAATGAACACCTTCTGGCCCGCCTGCAGATGGGCGCGCTCTTTCAGGGCCTGCCAGGCCGTGAGACCGACCATAGGGATCGATGCCGCTTGTACGAAGTCGAGGTTTTCCGGTTTCAGCGCGGCGGCGCTTTCCGGTACCACCGCGAATTCAGCCAGCGAGCCGCGGCCCAGGTCGAAGATGCTGGCAAACACGGCATCGCCAGGCTTGAAACGAGTCACCTGGCTGCCGACGGCTATCACTATGCCCGCCAGATCGCTGCCCAGGGTGGCGGGCAGTTGAAAATGCAGAACCGGTTTGAACATGCCGGTCGGGATCATGTTGTCGATCGGATTCAGGCCAACGGCATGAACCTGTACCAGCAGTTCGTCCGCCTTCGGCGTGGGACGGGGTACATCCGCGAGTCCAATCTCCGGCGACTTGCCGTAGCGTTTGAAGGTGAGTGCTTTCATGGTTGGGTCATTCATCCTTAGCTGTGTTTGCGAGTTGGAGCCGCGTCATCCGCGAGGAATTCCAGTACCTCTGGCACAAAGCGCCGATGGTGCTGGAAGATGCCGCCGTGCCCGGAGTCGGGGTAGATAGTGAGTCGGGCATTTGGTAGGCGGCGAGCCATGTCGGCGGATAGCTTGCTGTCGACCATCAGATCATGGTCACCATTGACCACGAAAACCGGGTGCGTGATGACTGACAGATCATCGGGCACACTCAGTCCCGCGGTGCGGATCGCCTTGAGCTGGGCATACCGCGCCTGCAGGGAAATAGGGGCGTCACGGTGAGTCGTGCGCTCTTTGAGCCGGGAGAAATAGGCTTTGGCGGCGCGCTTGCCATCTGGCGTGCGGGGAAAAAATAGGAAGTGCCGTGGATCGCTCAGCGTGAGCGCCGCTTTGAGGTAAGCGCTGACGGCAATCTTGTTGATCTCATCGATACCGTCGCCGCCCCGGGGCCCCGTTCCGGCAAGGATCACCCGGCGCACCAGATCCGGCGCCTGCAGGACCACCATTTGCGCGACGCCCCCGCCCAGCGAGAAGCCGAGCAGGTCGACTTTTTTGAATCCCATGGCGCGAATAAAAGCAATGGCATCGCGCCCCATCTCCTCGATGGTCTGCGGAACCGAGCCACCCGAGGCTCCGACTCCGCGATTGTCAAACGCGATCACGCGACGTTGTGCCGCTATGCCGTCGATAACTCGCGGATCCCAGTCATCGAGCACGGCCATCAGGTGGTGCAAAAAGATCACCGGCACCTCGGAGTCAGGGCCCAGCTCTCGATAGGCAAACGAGGTCCCGTCCACGTCAATGGTGCGATTTGGAACCTCTTTCCAGGTCACATTCCCTGTCCGCTGGGTCTGGGTGACCCGGCTGATACTTGAAGGGGCTGCGGCTGCCGGGGCTATGCTTGTCTGGTGTGAACCCATGTCCGAAATCTCCGTGCTGGGTGGATTGTTGGTCGTCAGAGTGTTACTATCAAATCGATACCAACAACGTTACTATCAATTCACAATCAAGTCACTATCAAAATAGTATGGACGATAAAAATAGTTACGATACCCCATGCCCGATCGCGCGTAGCATCGCGGTTGCGGGCGATGCCTGGAGCATTCTGATCCTGCGTGATGCCCATGCTGGCCTCACGCGCTTTGACCATTTCCGGAAAAGTCTGGGCATAGCGCCGACTATGCTGACCCGCCGGCTGGCGAGCCTGACGGAGGAGGGATTGCTGGAAAAGCGCTGTTATTCCGAGCGCCCACCGCGTGAGGAGTATCTGCTGACCGCGGCCGGTCGCGACTTTCTGCCCATCCTGTTCATGATCGGCGAATGGGGACGGCAATATCGGGGCGATGACAAGATGAGCCGTTTTATCGATGTCGAGGCCGGCACAGAAATTAAACCGGTCGTGGTCGATGAAGTCACAGGAGCGAAACTTGGAACCCGAGCCATGCGCCTGGTGATGCCAGACGAGAGCTGACTGGTGGTTTGGTTGAGCAGAAGGCGCCCGGCTTCGGCCTGAAACGCTCGTCCTGACGTCATAACAAAAAGGCCCTGCATTGCTGCAGGGCATTGTGCTGTAGGGGGCCGGACTCGGAATCTGACTCTGGGCACGCGGAGGCTTATCGGGCGCGACCGGCTAACCGGCTGCGGCCCACTGGCGGATCTGCTCGATCGTGGTGGTGGCGCCGCCACAGACGATGACGGCAAGTGTCGAATAGTTATTCAGCACTGGGTGCCCATCGTACACCACCGACAGAGCCGCACCGCAGGCGGGCTCGACCAGCACACGGTGATCGGTAAGGAACTGTTCACAAGCCCCCAGCGCCGCGGGATCCGACACCTGCAGGGCCTGGATCGGATGGGAATGAGCCCAGATCAGCGCCTGATCACAGACCCGTCGTGCACCTAACGAGGTGGCCACACCGCGCACCGCAGCCAGCTCCACCGGATGACCGGCCTGTAGCGCGGCATGTAGCGAGGCGGTGCCTTCGGTCTCGACGGCGAGCACGGGGATATCTTGCCAGCCATTGCGATGCAAGCCCTCCACCACCCCACAGAGTAAGCCGCCGCCCCCGACTGAGAGCACAACCGCATCGGGTTTATGACCACTACGCGCTATTTCATCGATCATGGAGGCATGCCCTTGCCATAACAGGGGATCATCAAAGGGATGCAGGAACGCATCGCCCGCAGCCAGTAACGATTGGGCATAGGCATTGGCTTCCTGCCAGGAGGCGCCGTGCACGATCACCTCGGCCTGCTCCAACCGCAATAACTCCCTGGCTCGAGCCGGAGTGGTTTCAGGCACCACCACGATCACCGGGACGTCCAGTTGCCGTCCGGCGTACGCCACGGCAAGCCCTGCATTGCCACCAGAGGACGAAATAAAGCGCTGGGCACCCCGCGCATAATAGGTCTCGCAGGCATGGCCGATACCGCGCAGCTTGAAGGAGCCAGAGGGTTGTGCGGACTCGAATTTCAGCCAGATGGAGCGTTCGCTGCGCTCACTCAAGGCGCGAGATTCAACATATGGGGTTTCAATGTGCAGGGGCATCGGCATGGCTCCGGGGTGACGTGGATGGTTGATGGGTGCAGGCTTGCAGCTCGATCTCGACGTCCAGCCCAAACGCCAGCTGGCAACTGACCACAGAGCGAGCCGGGAATCCCGCCGGGAAATGGCGCTGATACTCCTGATTGAATGCGGCGAAATGGGCCATATCCGAAAGCCAGACCGTGACTTTCACCACCTGCTCCCAGGCTCCGCCGCAGGCGATCAGCGTCCGTTGCAGATTGTTCAGGATCAGGCGGGTCTGGGTCGGAACATCCCCGAACCGCGGGTTGCCACTGTCATCCATCGCGACCTGGCCCGAGAGAAACAAAAAACCATTGGCCGCGACCGCTTTGGCAAACGGGAAGGGCAATTCAGTGGGATAGCGGATAATGGATTGGCTCATGCTGGATTGACTCATGCTGGGTTATCAGGGGGAGCTCTTCCGAGCGGCGTCGTTACCGCTCGGCCGTCCGGGTGGTCGGTGTCGATTTGATCTCATCCAGATAGTTGTAAATGGTGTAGCGGCTGACGCCGAGGGCGGCGGCAGCCTTCTCAATCCCGCCCTTGACGATGAACATGCCCCGTTCATGCATCTGGCGTACGGCGTCAAGCTTCGCCTGTTTCTTCATGGCGCTATTGCTGGCGGCGGTGGTGCTGAGTGCGGACTGGATAATCTCGGCCATCAGTAATTCCATATCCGGTTGCTCGATGCTCTTGACCTCGGTGACGCTGCTGGTGCCGAGCAGCTGGTCGAGACAGGCGCGTGCCGCGTGCAGACCCGAGAGATCGGCATTGATGCAAAACCCGGCAAAGGGCGTGCCGTGACTATCCCGATAGATAGCCGTTGCGCTGTGCAGTACCGCCCCCGAGGCGAGTCGGGTTTCATAGTTTTCCAGTACTACAGGGTTCTCCAGCACCACGGGCTCCGGGCTGGCGGTTTCCCCCGGGGTCTGGACCACGGCATTGAAGCCCAGATCCTGGCCGGGTCCTGCCAGCACCGGGCTGCCGACCACGCGCCCTGTGATATGACCATTGGCGATTGCGACCACCGAGTGCTCAGGGTTCGTCAAATCGTGCAGGACCACTTCGGTATTCTTGCCGACGATGCTGCCGACGGTCTTCACCACGCTGCTCAAGACAGTGAACACCAGTTGCCGCTCGGCATTCAGGTCCAGACGTTCGGCTTCGGGCAGGGGATGGTTGTTGGGCATGTGATAAGACTCGGCTGATGGGTGGAGCGCGCAGGCGCAATAACGGCAAGCTATCAACATAAAGTTGAAAGATCAACAAAATGTTTACTTGTCGTGGCTCAGGTGAGGGGTTCCGTTGCGCCCGCCCTGATGCTGCAGGGATCCCTGGCGTTACCCTGTCGCTGTGGTGAGCGACCAGCTATTCGGAATAACAATGTAGAACATATATCCAGATAATAGTGAGTTGTGATATTGCTCTGACCAATTGCGTCGAATAATAACAAGTTAGATATGGCGATATTCTATTTGGATTATCTATGGATTCATGTTTATTTAAATCGAATCTTCAGTGTCGTTAATTAAATTGATATGGTTTTATTTTTCAGTTCTCATGGCGTGCCATTTATAAGTGAAATAGGGAACAATGCTTGTTCTGGTTAAATATTGGTGCCGGCGTTTGGGTTAGCGCGGGGGATTGTTATTTTTCAACGAAAATATCAGAGCTGAAAATTAATAATCGATTTGCCACTCACAAGTAAATGGAACCAATAGGATGGCCGGTAATCCACTTTCCGGTATTAAGTTCTTACTCATGAGAATCATGAACGGCAACCTGATTACGGCCTGACTCCTTAGCTTGATAGAGTGCAAAATCTGCGCGTTGCAACAGCGCTTCAAAGCTTGAGTCTTCAGGTCGTAAAGATGCAACACCAATGCTTATGGTATGGCGAATAACTTGGTCATCGTCGGCCTTCGCATCGTCGGATTTTTCAACGGCAACACGCAAACGTTCTGCTAGCGATACCGCGCCTTGTACATCTGTTTCTGGCAAAATTGCGGTGAACTCCTCACCGCCTAAACGGCCGCAGATGTCGGTGTTTCGCAACATATTTCGTAATTGCTTCGCAATATTAAAAATAACGCGATCGCCAATCGGGTGCCCCCAATGGTCATTAATTTTCTTGAAGCAGTCTATATCGATCATCAATATTGCAAGAGGCTTTTTATAACGAATGGCCCGGACAGTTTCTTGCTCACCGCACCTAAAAAGGTAACGACGGTTGGCAATCCCAGTGAGTGAGTCTGTGGTGGCAAGAATATTTAAAGTCCGACTCTGTTCGACAGTTTTTAGATGGGTCCGCAAGAAGGCGATGGATAGCAAGGCAAGCACCATGTAGCCACATGCGAATTGCCAAGCGCGTTGTTGCCAACCTTTGAGTGCAGAGGACTTGTCATAGCCAACAATAGTTATGAACGGGAAGTGTTCCAGTCGGCTCAGACCAAATATGCGTTCCCGGTTATCAAGCGGAGAGGTCGCGGTGAACGTCATAGTGCCGTTTACATGTTCGAACATGGGTTGGCCGAGAGGGGCAACGGTGCGCTTTCCCAAGTCTTTTAGTCGTGCGGGGTTACGAGCGATAACAACGCCTTCTCTATCGATAATGGTCTGCACGTCGTACCTGTTGACGGCGAATGTTTCGATCCAATGTTGGGCATAATCCAATTCGATGACCGCCATGGCGGCTGCTTGAATTCTGCCCTGCTTCGAATAAATAACCCGAGACATCAGAACTACGGGTTTACCATTTGCAGATTTTTCTGCCGGCATGTATTGGACATGTAAATTGGTCCCAGTGGTTTGATTTGGGGTCAGGCAAAAGCTCTGGTTACTTTTTTTGAATAGCAAATTCACTCGTTTTCCCATGGCTGTGAATATGCAATTTTCATCAAGAATTGCTAACTGAGTGAGCGCAGGTACCGTCGCCAGTTTTTTTTCGAGTAGTGGTGTTAGATCGGCCAAGGGAGATTGGTTTGCAATGGCCATATCGATGTGATCAGTGACATCGCGTAATACATAGTCAGCCGCAATAAACGTATCACCAAACAGACTACTGATGAGCTGGCTTTTGTGCATGGCTAGGCGTGAGGTCTCTTCGAGCGTGCGTTCTCGTTCGCGCCAAAAATCGTAGGTCAACCACATGGCCATCGCAATCAAGAGAATGATGAGCAGGCTATAGGCAGTGGCCGGGCAAGCGAAGGGCTTTTTTGATGGTGATGTATACATAACGAAATACTCTGTGAATTGCCCCAAGAATCTTAGCCGCTGAATGGTTGCGATAGAAACCGTTCTTAAAACTCTATCGGCGAGAGCCTTGATTCGCCACTCATAACAGTCAAGGAGTGAAGGCGTTTCTAGTTCTCCGGTCACCGCGCAGTCCAGGCCGACCGGAAGGTGCCAGTTTTCGACCAGACGCGCATAGCAAAAAGGCCTCACATTGCTGTGAGGCCTTTTTTGTATGTGGTGCCCGGACTCGGAATCGAACCAAGGACACGCGGATTTTCAATCCGCTGCTCTACCGACTGAGCTATCCGGGCGTGGCGCGCATTAAACCCGTTTCAGCTAATGCTTGTCAATGTGATTCTACCGTTCTGGGAGCGGTGGGCGATTTTTTATGCCGCCCGTGGGCTATCGTCTGGCGTCGAGTCGGGCGTTGCCGTCGGCAGCAGCGCAATCAGCCGGCTGGCAATCTCGGCGGCGCCATTGACCACCTGAGTGGCACCCTGCTTCTCCAGCCAGGCCACCTCCTCACCCAGATAGGCGCAGGCCAGTATGGGCAACGAATTGCCTGCCCGTTGGCTGGCGATGATCTCACCCGCCTCGAAGCTGTTGGGGATGGCCACAATCAGGGCTCTCGCCTGGCCAATTCCTGCCTGGTTCAGGGTGTCCGGTAACACCGCATTGCCGCGGATGACGGTATGCCCCTGAGCCCGCAGGCGTCCGGTTTGCTGGGCATCCAGCTCGACGATGACCAGCGGGATCTCGTTCTGTTGCAGGCGTTGGGCAACCAGGCTGCCGATCCGGCCGCCGCCGACCAGGATCACATGGTCGTGCGACTGCAGCGGAATATCTACCTCCGGCATGGCTTCGGGGCCGGGTGGCCCCAGGGTATCGCTGGTCGTGGTGTCCGGCTCCTGGGGCTGGCTGGCGCGGCGATCCAGCCAGGCAAACAGAAACGGATTGATCAGGATGGAGAGGATGGCGCCCGCCAGCACTATGTCCCGTGCCTGGGTGGGCAGCAGCTCCAGGGTGATACCTAGCCCCAGCAAGATAAAGGAGAATTCACCGATCTGCGCCAGGCTGGCGGAGATGGTCAGGGCGGTGCGGCGATCATGGCCGAACAGCCGCACTATGCCATAGGCGGCGAGGGATTTACCCAGCACGATAATCAGCAAGGTGGCGACCACGGCTAATGGCTCATTGAGCAGGATCGCCGGATTGAACAGCATGCCCACCGAGACAAAAAACAGCACCGCGAAGGCATCGCGCAGCGGCAGTGAATCATTGGCAGCCTTGTGGCTCAGCTCCGAGCCATTGAGGACGATACCGGCGAAGAAAGCACCCAGGGCAAACGAGACATCAAACAGCTGTACGGCACCGAAGGCGATCCCCAAGGCGATGGCCAGCACGGCCAGGGTGAACAGTTCGCGCGAGCCTGTCGCGGCGCTGCGCGCCAGGATCCAGGGGATCAGGCGACGGCCAACCACGATCATCAGGATGATAAAGGTGGCGACCTTGCCCAGCGTCAGTAGCACCTCGCCGAGCAGATGGGACAGGGTCGGGGATTGAGCTTCATCGCCGGTCAGATTGGCCAGCAACGGCAGCAGGACCAGTGCCAAGACCATCACCAGATCCTCGACAATCAGCCAGCCTACCGCAATCTTACCCTCCGGCGACTCCAGCATGTTGCGCGCCTCCAGAGCACGCAGCAGTACCACGGTACTGGCCACCGACAAGGAGAGGCCGAAGACGCTGGCCGCCAGTAGGGGCCAGCCGAGTAGGCTGGCCAAACCGACCCCCAGCAGGGTGGCGATGGCAATCTGACCAATAGCGCCGGGTACGGCAATACGTTTGACGGCCATCAGATCCTGGAGTGAAAAGTGCAGCCCGACGCCAAACATCAGCAGGATCACCCCGAGTTCAGCCAGCTCGGGCGCTATTTCGCCATCGGCGACATAGCCTGGAGTGAAGGGACCGCAGAGTACTCCGGCAATCAGGTAACCCACCATGGGCGATAGTCGTAGGCGATGAGCCAGCATGCCGAAGATAAAGGCCAGAACGAGTGATCCCACCAGCGTGGTGATCAGGGGAAGGGAATGGGGCATAGCTCACCTCAGGTCGATGGGCTGCACGAAAAAACAGCCTGGGGTGGAAAGAAAAACCTCGTTGATTTTTAACTGCAGACAAGAATAACAAGATTTAAGCGCTGATGTTGCAGCAATCTGTGTTGCAAGATGAACCTTGTTTAAACGGGGTAACAAACCGGACACGGAGGAAACTGTGTCGTGCTTCAAACGCCGGGTCGCGACAGTCGGTTAGCATGGAGACCTGTCTGGCAACAGGAGTTGAATCATGGGGTCACACTCTTCCACCGCCTCGGCCCGGGGCCGAGCTCACAAGCCCGCCACTCACCACCACAGCACCACGGCAACCGAGTCGTTGCCCTCCATCTGGTGGTGGCTGGCCATAGGGGCCATCGTCGCCTTGATGGTCTGGGGGGGGGTTGAAGTGCTACTCAGCAACCGGTTGACGCCGGTGATGCAGTTGTTGCTGCTTGGAGTCATTGCCTTACCGTTGATGATGAGCCGCAACTGGTGGTGGCATCCCCAGCGCAAGGGGCCTCAGACCCGGGCGATTTATGTATTGCTGTCGGCAGGGCTGCTATTCAGTGTGTTCGGCAACCTGCTGGAGGCGATGCTGGGGCAACAGTTACCCCGGCTATTTCTGTATCCATCTTTACTGGCATTGCTGGGCTTGCTGCTGATGTGGCGCTGGTGGCGTCCGCACAAACGATAAAAACACTCTTGGTGGCTCAATAATTGACAATGACAAGCGACAACGGGGCACATTGAGTGCCCCGTTGTCGTTTCTGCTGAGATGTTGTCGTCTGAGACGTGTCTGACAGCGAACAACAGCGTGGTTGACGCATGGGTTCCTGCGTCAAATTGAGCAAGAAGCGAAACCTTCGGCTTTTTTGTTATTTTTATCATTAGTGTAACGTTTAACTTCTCGGGATTGATAGAGGTCACACTATTGAAAAAAAACGCTTTGAAATCATTTTCTTAGAGTTTTTGCGCGATGAGCTTTTGTCGTCATGATCACGGTTGCACCAAAGCCGCACAAATAATATGCGCCCTCCTTGCCACTCGGCAGAAAAATGTCCCGTTTTATTAAGAAATCACACAATAAAGTTCATAGGTGTTACTCATGACGATGAAACCGACCAAGGTCGCGCTGGCGATCGTGTCACTTCTTTCCCTGTTATCCGGTTGTGGAGATAGCGGGGATACAGAGGTTCCGGCCAATAAACTAGAAGTGACGGCCATTGATGGGTATCTGCGCCACGCGCAAGTCTGGCTCGATTTGAATCGTAATCAGCTATTGGACGACAACGAACCTAGCGCCGAAACGGGGGATGGTGGTAAGGCGACGCTGGATGTAAGTGGCATTGCCGGTAGCGTCGGTGACTACCCCCTGATGAGCCGGATCATTGCAGGCAAGACGATTGATGAGGATCATCCTGACCAAGTTTTGGCGCGGGATTATCTGATGAGCGCACCAGCCGGTTATCGGGTTATCACCCCTCTGACAACCCTGCTGGCACTGCAGGTATCCACGGGACAAAGTCTGACGGTAGCGGAGCAGGAACTGCGCACCCAACTGTCTCAACCCGATGCCGTTCTGAATGGGGACTATCTGGCCAGCGGTGATGGGCTGCTGGCGGATAGTGCCCGTGTCTTGGCCGATCTGCTGCCAACGACAGCCAGTGATATGGCTGCTGAGGGTCAAGAACAGCAAATGAGTCAGGGTGTTGCATTGCTTGGGCAGGAAATAACGCAGCAGCGGAGCACCAATGGCAAGGTTGATCTAGGGGGAATTTCGGTCGTTTATGTTGCCGAGCAACAGCAAGTTTCGCTACGCAAAGATCGCGATCACGATGGGGTGGCGGATACCGACGATGTTTTCCCGGATGATGGCCAGGAATCGCTGGATACCGATCTGGACGGTCTTGGTAACAATGCCGATCTGGATGATGACAACGACGGCTGGGGTGACGCCGACGAGCTGCGGTTACACAGCGAGCCGTTGAATGCGGCCAGCAAGCCAGCGGATCTGGATGGTGATCGGATCGCCGATGGCGACGATGAGGATCGGGATGGCGATGGCGCAGCCAACGCCGAGGATGCCTTCCCGGATAACCAGGCCGAGTCCTTGGACACCGATCAGGATGGGCAGGGTGATAATGCTGATACTGATGATGACAACGATGATTGGTCTGACGTGGATGAACTGCGGTTAGGTTCTGATCCGAAAGACCCCAAGGCTAAACCTTCCGCTGATCAGAGTGACGATCGCGACGGTGATGGCGTGGCCAACGCCGAGGATGCCTTCCCGGATAACAAGGCCGAGTCCGGCGATAACGACCGCGACGGCAAGGGAGACAATGCCGATAGCGATGACGACAACGACGGCTGGAGTGACGCCGACGAGCTGCGGTTGCACAGCGAGCCGCTGAATGCGGCGAGCAAGCCAGCGGATCTGGATGGCGATCGGATCGCCGATGGCGACGATGAGGATCGGGATGGCGATGGTGTCGCCAACGCCGAGGATGCCTTCCCGGATAACAAGGCCGAGTCCGGCGATAACGACCGTGACGGCAAGGGAGACAATGCCGATAGCGATGACGACAACGACGGCTGGAGTGACGCCGACGAGCTGCGGTTGCACAGCGAGCCGCTGAACGCGGCCAGCAAGCCAGCGGATCTGGATGGTGATCGGATCGCCGATGGCGACGATGAGGATCGGGATGGCGATGGTGTTGCCAACGCCGAGGATGCCTTCCCGGATAACCAGGCCGAGTCCCGCGATAACGACCGTGACGGCAAGGGAGACAATGCCGATCTGGATGATGACAACGACGGCTGGAGTGACGCCGACGAGCTGCGGTTGCACAGCGAGCCGCTGAACGAGGCCAGCAAGCCAGCGGATCTGGATGGCGATCGGATCGCCGATGGCGAAGATGGCGATCGGGATGGCGATGGTGTCGCCAACGCCGAGGATGCCTTCCCGGATAACAAGGCCGAGTCCGGCGATAACGACCGCGACGGCAGCGGGGATAACGCCGATAGCGATGATGACAACGATGGCTGGAGCGATAGTGACGAGCTGCGGTTGCACAGCGAGCCGCTGAATGCGGCCAGCAAGCCTGCGGATCTGGATGGCGATCGGATCGCCGATGGCGAAGATGGCGATCGGGATGGCGATGGTGTCGCCAACGCCGAGGATGCCTTCCCGGATAACAAGGCCGAGTCGGGCGATAACGACCGCGACGGCAAGGGAGACAATGCCGATAGCGATGACGACAACGACGGCTGGAGTGACGCCGACGAGCTGCGGTTGCACAGCGAGCCGCTGAATGCGGCCAGCAAGCCAGCGGATCTGGATGGCGATCGGATCGCCGATGGCGACGATGAGGATCGGGATGGCGATGGCGCAGCCAACACCGAGGATGCCTTCCCGGATAACAAAGCCGAGTCCCGCGATAACGACCGCGACGGCAAGGGAGACAATGCCGATAGCGATGACGACAACGACGGCTGGAGTGACGCCGACGAGCTGCGGTTGCACAGCGAGCCGCTGAATGCGGCCAGCAAGCCAGCGGATCTGGATGGCGATCGGATCGCCGATGGCGACGATGAGGATCGGGATGGCGATGGTGTCGCCAACGCCGAGGATGCCTTCCCGGATAACCAGGCCGAGTCCCGTGATAACGACCGCGACGGCAGCGGGGATAACGCCGATAGCGATGATGACAACGACGGCTGGAGCGATAGTGACGAGCTGCGGTTGCACAGCGAGCCGCTGAATGCGGCCAGCAAGCCAGCGGATCTGGATGGTGATCGGATCGCCGATGGCGACGATGAGGATCGGGATGGCGATGGTGTCGCCAACGCCGAGGATGCCTTCCCGGATAACAAGGCCGAGTCCCGTGATAACGACCGCGACGGCAAGGGAGATAATGCCGATAGTGATGATGACAACGACGGCTGGAGTGACGCCGACGAGCTGCGGTTACACAGCGAGCCGCTGAACGCGGCCAGCAAGCCAGCGGATCTGGATGCTGATCGGATCGCCGACGGCGACGATGAGGATCGGGATGGCGATGGTGTCGCCAACGCCGAGGATGCCTTCCCGGATAACCAGGCCGAGTCGGGCGATAACGACCGCGACGGCAGCGGGGATAACGCCGATAGCGATGACGACAACGACGGCTGGAGTGACGCCGACGAGCTGCGGTTGCACAGCGAGCCGCTGAACGCGGCCAGCAAGCCGGCAGATCTAGATGGCGATCGGATCGCCGATGGCGAAGATGGCGATCGGGATGGCGATGGTGTCGCCAACGCCGAGGATGCCTTCCCGGATAACCAGGCCGAGTCCCGCGATAACGACCGTGATGGCAGCGGGGATAACGCCGATGGCGATGATGACAACGACGGCTGGAGCGATAGTGACGAGCTGCGGTTGCACAGCGAGCCGCTGAACGCGGCCAGCAAGCCGGGCGATCAGGATGGCGATGGCATCGCGGATGCGGACGATGAGGATCGGGATGGCGATGGTGTCGCCAACGCTATCGATGCGTTTCCGGATAATAAGGACGAATCAGCGGACAGCGATGGCGACGGTGTCGGCGATCATGCCGATGCCTTCCCGCTGGACAAAAATGAGTCACAAGATAGCGATGGTGATGGCGTCGGTGACCATGCCGATGCCTTCCCGTTGGATAACACCGAGGTGCGAGATACCGATCGGGATGGGCAGGGGGACCATGCCGATACCGACGATGACAACGATGGCTGGTCCGATGTTGACGAACTGCGTCTGGGCACGGATCCGCTGAACGCCGCTAGTCAGCCCGCCGATCAGGATGGCGACAAGGTCGCGGACAGCGAGGATGCGTTCCCGCTGGACCGTTTCGAGAGCCGGGATAGTAACCAGGATGGTTGGGGGGATTTTGCCTCCAGCGACGATGATGGTGATGGCATCCCCGATAGCCTCGATCCGACGCCGACCGGCTCGGCGGGGGAGTCGACCGCGGTGACCACCTATACTGAGGCGTTGATCTATTACAAGCGTGCCGATGGCGATTACACCGGCTGGGGCGTGCATCTGTGGAACAACGGCAACTGCAGTAGCGTGGCCAGTGATACGCCTTGGAATTCACCCTTCACGGCGGGTGAGCCGGCTGGCGAGAAGGGGATGCTGTATCGGGTGCCATTGAAGTCCGGGCATAGTGACTGTCTGAATTTTGTCATTCACAAGGGGGATAGCCGGGCCTGGGGGGGCGATGCCTATCTCGATCTGCGCCAGGGGAATAGCGTCTATACCTTCGACGGCAATCCCACGCTTTATTATCAACAACCGGCGCAGACCCCGGTGGTGATCAAGGATGCCTCGGCACACTGGCTGTATCGCGATACGCTGGCCTGGAATGGCCCAACGGGTGCTGACCATTATGAACTCTGGGCCACGCCGCAGGGCGATGCCGATCTCAGTCGGCCGGAGCGCTTTACTCGGCAGCGGATTGAATACACCGGCAAGGTGTACGGCGATCGCTTCCCGCATCTGAATGGGCGTTCCACCTTCAGCACCGGTTTGTCCGCCGCCCAGGCAAAGGCGCTGCTGAAACAGGAGCTGTTGGCCGTCGCGGTCGATGCCGCGGGCAAGGCGCTGGCCGCCACCCGCGTACAGACGCCGTTCGTGCTGGATGATCTCTATACCGCAGGATCGAATGATGCCGACGAGGCGCGACTGGGTAGCTGGATCGAGGCCGGTCAGGCCAAGTTCCGGTTATGGGCGCCGACGGCGCAGCGGGTGGAGCTCTACCTGTACGATGCGCAGAAACGTCCTCTGCCGCAGGATCCGATCACGCTGACGGAAGATCCCAATACCGGCATCTGGCGTCATGATGGCGATGCGACCTTGCAAGGCTGCTACTATCGCTACCGGGTACAGGTGTTCCATCACAAGACCGGCAAGCTGGAGTGGGTGACGACGACCGATCCCTACTCGCTGTCGCTGAGTACCGGCAGTCGATACTCACAGTTGGTGGATATGGCCCAGGCGCAAACCAAGCCGGATGGCTGGGATAGCCAGACGGTTCCGCCGATCAATAAGCCGGAAGATAACATTCTGTACGAGCTGCAAATTCATGACTTCAGCATGAATGACAGCAAGGGCACCCGGGCCCTGAATGGCAAATATCTGGCCTTCACCGAAGGCGAGCGCGACAGCGTCAAGCATTTGCAGTCGCTGCGTGAGGCCGGGCTCAACACCATCCATCTGATGCCCAGTTACGACATCGCCAGCCTGCCGGAGAACTCGAGCCAGCGCATGGATCTGGACGATGACATCAGCAAGCTGTGTGATGCGCAGCAGGGGATCAACCCGAAGGCGGCGATCTGCAGCAAGGCCAGCTCCGGCACCTTGCAGTCGATCCTGGCCGCGCTGGATCCAACCACCGGAGATGCCCAGCAACTGATGGCGGATATCCGTCCCATCGACGGTTACAACTTTGGTTACGACCCGTACCACTACACGGCACCGGAAGGCAGCTATGCCAATGACAGCGAGGGGATGCCGCGGATCCGCGAATACCGCACCATGGTCAAGACCCTGCATGACATGGGTTTCCGGGTCATTCAGGACGTGGTCTACAACCACACCTTTGCCTCGGCGCTCTACAACAACTCGGTGCTGGACAAGGTCGTACCCGGTTACTACCACAGACGCAACCCGGATAACGGCTATGTCGAGAGCTCGACCTGCTGCGACAACACGGCATCCGAGCACCGGATGTTCAGCAAGCTGTTCACCGACAGCCTGGTGACTTGGGCCCAGCAGTACAAGATCGACGGTTTCCGTTTCGATCTGATGGGCTTCTTGATGCGTGCGGATGTCGAGCGCGCCTTCAACGAGGTGAAGAAGGTCGACCCGGATACCTGGTTCTATGCCGAGGGCTGGGACTTTGGTGAAACGGCTAACAATGCGCGTGGCGTGAATGGCACCCAATGGAACATGGCTGGCTCCGGCTTTGGTAGCTACAACGACCGTCTGCGGGACGCGGTACGCGGGGCGAATGCCGACCCGATGAACGATGTGCCTGGCTATGCCAATGCCGGCGATCGATTCGATGCGGCCATGAACACCAAGATGGATCTGGTGCGGTTGGGCATGACGGGCTCCTTGCAGGATTTCCCGTTACCGACCGCCTCCGGTGCCACCGTGCTGGGTAAGAACTACGATTTCGGCGGTAAGGGGGCTGGCTATGCCATGGATCCGCAGGAATCGGTCAACTATGTCTCCAAACATGACAACCAGGAGTTGTGGGACATCATTCAGTACAAGGCCAAGAGCGACGTCTCGGTGGCCGATCGGGCGCGCATGCAGGTCATCGGCATGTCGACCGTGCTGCTGGGGCAGGGCGTCCCCTTCCTGCATATGGGCTCTGAGCTGCTGCGTTCGAAGTCGATGGAGCGCGACAGCTATGACTCCGGCGACTGGTACAACCGTGTCGACTTCAGCATGCAGAGCAACAACTGGAATGTTGGTCTGCCGCGGCAGGATAAGGATGGTAGTAACTGGACCTGGATCAAGAGCATCGTCAGCAATCCGAATACCCAGGCAACCCCGGCGTTGATCGCCTGGAGTGATGCGCGCTTCAAGGAGTTGCTGAAGATCCGCTCCGGCAGTGAACTGCTGCGCCTGGGGACCAGCAACGAAATCGTCAAACGGGTGAAGTTCCACAATACCGGGCCTGGGGCCAAGGCCGGCACCATTGTCATGACGGTTGATGATGGCGTGGCGATGGGCAAGGATCTGGACTCGAACGTCCAGGCTCTGGCGGTGGCCATCAATGCCAGCCAGTGGGAGCAGCGCGTCGCGATCCCGGGGGCCAGTGACTTTGTGCTGCATCCGGTGTTGGTGGCGGGCAACGAAGATCGGATCAAGTGGGCGCGGGTGGAAAATGGCGAGCTGGTGATCCCGGGGCTGACCGCCGCGGTGTTCGTCAAGCCGCAGGGCAGTACCCAGGGTCCCGGCATGGATGTGGCTCCGCTGGCCGAGGCTCTCTACCTGCGTGGTGGCTTCAATGGCTGGGATACCTCCTTGCCGCTGAGCTATCAGGGGGCGGGGCGCTATGAAGGCAGCGTGGAGCTGACGGCAGGTGTTAGTCAGGCGTTCAAGATTGCCGCTGCCGTGTGGGGTTCACCGCATCCGGAATACAACAAGTGGAACGTGACGAGCGGGATCGGCTCCTATACGTTCGACAAGCTGGATAGTGGCGACCTGCGCATCACGGCGACTCAGAGCGGTAGTTATCGATTCATGCTGGATCTGGGCAACCTGAGTCAGCCGAAACTGACGATCGTCGCGCCGGGTAGTGTGGCGCCACCCTACTGGAATGAAACCCTGTCCGCCCTCGGCGCAAGCCTGAGTTATCAGGGCAACGGTCTGTATCAAGGCCGCAGCAATTATCTGCAACCCGGGGTGTACACCTTCAGCATGGGCTCGGTGGATATGAGTGCCCTGCAAGCCCTGGCCGGCTCCTTGAGCTGGCGCGACTTGGGTAATGGCAACATCGAGGTGACGATTCCGAAGCAGGGGGTTTGGGATCTGACGCTGGATGCCAGTGATGTCGCGCAGCAGAAACTGGGGCTGAGCTATGGGGGTAACTACGCCTGCTATGGCGCTGCGGAGAATTCGGCCTGTGATTTACGGATGTACCAGGTGATGGTGGAGTCGTTCGTCAATGGCGACGACAGCATCAACTATGGTGTCGGCTACGGCCCGTCCCAGCACAAGGGGGATTTGCAGGGGGTGATCGACAGCCTCGATTACATCAAGAGTCTGAACGTCAACGCCATCTGGCTGACCCCGGTGTTTGACTCCTGCTCGGGCAGCGGCGACGAGAAGCTCAATGCCACCGGCTACTTTGCCTGTGACTTCTTCAACGTCGATCCGAAGTTCGGTAGCAACGCCAAACTCAAGGAGCTGATCGACAAGGCGCACGAGAAAGGGTTGTACGTGTTCCTTGATGGCGTGTTCGGTCACGTCGGCCATGCTGGCGTGCCGAACGCTTCGCCGAGTGGTCTGCTTCCTGCGCTGAAGAGTGGTGGCAGTGGTTATCCCGGCTTCATTGTCGATTACAGCCAGCCGCAGAGTCTCGACTACTTCAAGGAGGTGGCGGGTTACTGGGTGCGTGAATATGGCATCGATGGTTGGCGCCTGGATCAGGCCTACCAGTTGCCGCTGGAGGCTTGGCGCGCGATCCGCGGTGTGGTTGAAACGGAGGCGCAGGCCCGCAAGGATGCCAACCAGAGCTGGGGAACCCTCGGCTACATGGTGGCCGAGGTCTGGGATGGTCCGGATGCGATTCGGGATAAGGCGTACGGCCCGGCCAACGCACCGGCGTTGCTCTCAGCCTTCGACTTCCCGCGTCGTTATGGTGTCGTGCAGGCGCTGGCCGCCGGTGAAGATGGTACCCATGCCAACGCCCGGGTGCTGGATACCGACTGGAACAACATCAGCAAGTATCCGTTCCATGCCATGCCGAACCTGATGCTGACCAACCACGATCTGGTGCGTTTCGGCGATCTGCTGGAGCGCAGTGGCCTGGTGAGCGGCGTCGCGGATCCGGCCTACTGGCAGCGCCACAAGGCAGCATTCAGCTTCATGGCCGCCTGGTCTGGCCCGATCACCCTCTATTATGGCGACGAGATTGGGGATGAGGTGCCAGGTTTTGCAGGCAAGGAACGCAACTTGCAGACCGGGGTTTGCTTGCTGACCGCCTGCCGTGATGATGACAACATCGCGCGGACCGATGGTCATGTGGCCGGGGTCAATGGTTTCGTACCCAATGCCGAGCAAGCCGATCTGCAGGCCTATGTGACCCAGTTGATGGCGCTGCGCAGTCAACATCCGGCACTGTACGCCGGTGAGCGCCTGAATCGCTGGATCGACGATAGCCTGTACGCCGATCTCAAGCAGACGGAAGGGGAGCAGATCCTGTATCTGCTGAATACCGGTACCGGTGAGCGCAGCTTCAACAACATCGATAGCGCTCTGTTGCGTGGTGCCACCCAGCTGCGTGACTTGCTGACCGATGAGGTGGTTCCGGTGGGTGCGATCACCGTGGCCCCGTTGAGTGGACGCCTCCTGATCGCCGAATAGTCGATCGCACGAGTTGCATCACCTGTAACGAAGAAGGCTCCCGCGGGAGCCTTCTTGTTTTGCTGCGAACGGTGGAGCGCCGAATGTAGGCTCAGCGGATAGCCTCACCCTGGGCCAGCATCACCCGATTGCGTCCGGCATGTTTGGCGCGATACAGGGCTTCGTCGGCTCGTTCGGTCATCTGGCTCAATGTCTCATCAGGCTGATAGCAAGCCAGGCCGAAGCTGGCGGTGATCGCCAGATCCTGCTGCAACAAGTTGCGAATGCGATCGGCCAGGGCGAACAACTGTTCGGTCTGGCTGTCGGCGACCAACAACATAAACTCCTCGCCGCCGAAGCGCACGGCCAGATCGGTGCTGCGCAGACACTGCCGTAACTGTTCGGCAACCCGGATCAGCAACTGATCCCCCTCCGGATGACCATAGGTATCGTTGAAGCGTTTGAAGTGGTCGATATCCAGCAGGATCAGACCGAAGGGTTGCTGACTACGACTGGTGCGCGCCTGGAGGTTGCTGTAGGCAATCTCCAGATGACGGCGGTTGGCGAGTCCGGTGAGTGGATCGTGGAGCGATAGCACCCGCGTTTCTTCAAACAGACGGATATTTTCCAGTGCCATACCGATCTGCCGTCCCAGCGACTCCAGCAGCTCCCGTTGCTGCGGGTCGAGTTGCAGGCCGATCCGGGTCTGGGCGCACAGCAGGCCAATCGGTTGCAATTGTGCCAGGAGCGGGATCACCATTCGCCCCGCCGGGCTGGTGCCGGGTTCACACTCCGAGGCGATGGGGCCAGTCAGCAGTTGCAGATGACGCACGCTGAAACAGGGCTGGCAATGATGATTGGCTAATTGACCGGTGTTGCGCTCATGTTCGTTGAGCAGGCGGATATGTACACCACCTATGATGCCAAACAGGGTGGACTGGTTCAGGCGATCGCAGACCAATTGGCACAGGGCACCGGGATCCCGGCTCTGGTTGACCAGCGATTCGATGCCATGCACCAGACGCAACTCCTCATTGGTCTGGCGAATGGCCCGATCTCGAGCCGACAGTTCAGCCAGGATCTGCTGGCTCTGCTGGTGGGCATCATTGGCCTCGGCCACGGCCAACTGTAACTGGCCATTGAGCTCACTGAGCTCGTGCTGGGTGGTAATCAGCTCATCATTGCGCAGCACCATGGCTTCGTAAGTCGCCATCAGCAGATCCAGGATCCGTTGCCGATCGGTGTTGATATGAAACCACTCGCCCTGAAAGAAAATGTCCGATTCGGTGTGTTCCGGTAACAGGCCGGCGCGCCGCTGACGCATGGTTTCCAGGATGCTGGCCATCCGCGACAGCAGGTAGGATTCGTTGTAGGGCTTGGTGATGAAATGGTCGGCCTTGCACTGCAAGGCCAGCAAAATATCACGGGCGCTGGAGAGCGAGGTCAGCAACACCACCGGCAGATCATGATGCCGGGGATGCTGGCGGATGGCGTGGCACAGGGCGTAGCCATCCATCTCCGGCATCAGGATATCGCTGATCACCAGATGGGGATCACTCTGCTCCAGCAGCGCCATCGCTTCCTTGCCATGCAGGGCTTGCTGGACGGCGAAGCCGTGCTTTTCCAGCAGGTAGCGCAGTTGGTTGGCCTGGGTCTGACTGTCTTCGACGATCAGCACCGAGAGCGTTTCGTGTTCGTTGAGCCATGACGAGAACATGGTGTTTCCTCGTATCAGGAACGCTGCGGCTGGCCGAGCAGCTGGCAGAGCGTTGTGGCCATCGCGGCCGGGGCTAATATCTGGCTGGCTGCCTGCAGGCGAACTGCTTCGCCGGGCATGCCATGGACCACACTGCTGTCCGCGTCCTGCACCAGGGTGCAGGCTCCGGCATCATGCAGGGTCTTGAGTTCGGCGGCACCATCGCGGCCCATGCCGCTGAGCAGGATGCCGATCGCTGCGCCCCCATACAGCTGGTGGGTCGAGCGAAACAAAAAGGAGACCGACGGACAGACACCATGTTCTGGCGCTGCATGGGCGAGCTGGATGCGGCGATCCGGCCCCAGTCCCATGTGACGATCTTCCGGGGCGACATAGATGCAGCCGGGTTGGGGCATCTCGCCACTGCGGGCCAACTGCACCGGCAGCGCCAGTCGCAGGCCGAGCCAGCGGCAGAAGCCATCGGTAAAGCCATTGGCGATGTGCTGCACCACCAGGATTGGCAGTGGAAAACTGGCGGGCAGTGGTTCGAGCAGGCTTTGCAGCGCCTGGGGGCCGCCGGTCGAGGCGCCAATCACCACCACGCGGGGCGGTTGGTGAGTGAGTACTTGCCGGGGGGCGGTGGCACTGGTGCGGCGACGCACAACCCTGACGCCGGCCATGGCGCGAAAGGTGAACAGCAACTCCTCGCGATGCTGCGCCAGATCGCTGGCCGTACTGACGCGAGGCTTGCGAAGCGCCCCCAGCGCACCGGCCGCCTGGGCGCGATGACTCAGGCTGCCGAGCTGGTCGTCGGCTTCGGCACTGACGATGACGATGGGCACCGGTGTGCTGGCCATGATCTGGCGGGTGACTTCAAAGCCGTCGAGATCGGACATCAGCACATCCATGCTGACGATATCCGGTTGCAGCCGCGCGCACAGCGCCAGAGCTTCACTGCCGCTGGTGGCACAGCCGACCACCTCGAAGTCGCCGGCCGCCAGAAACAGCTCATTGAGTAACTGCGCCGAGGTGGGTGAGTCATCGACTATTAAAACCCGTATCATGCTTCACTCCTGGCTTTCAGGATCAGAGGAACTTGCGGATGATCTCCAGCAAGTTGCTCTGATCAAAACTCGATTTGACGATGTAGGCATCGGCGCCCACATCGACACCCCGCTGCCGATCCTCGACAGACTCCAGGCTGGTGACCAGCACCACAGGTAAACGACTGAATTGCTCGTCGGCCCGCAGGTGTGCCGTGAGTTCAAAGCCATCCATCTTCGGCATTTCCACATCCGAACTGACCAGGTCGAAGGTTTCGTTCTGCAGCAAGGTCAAGGCATCTAGACCATCACAGGCGGTCTTGACCTCATAGCCATAGGATTCCAGCACGTTCTTCAGCAGGGTCCGCGAGGTGATCGAATCATCGACCACCAGGATACGGTGTGCGCTGCTGGCGCGAGGGACGTCACTCTCGATCACTTCGGGGAGCTGGCTCGGGGCACCACGGGCTGATTTCAGCAGATCATGGGTGTTCAGCAGCGGCAGCAGA
This sequence comes from Pseudaeromonas sp. HNCC25DJ182, assembly GCF_055413365.1. Classification (NCBI taxonomy): domain Bacteria; kingdom Pseudomonadati; phylum Pseudomonadota; class Gammaproteobacteria; order Aeromonadales; family Aeromonadaceae; genus Pseudaeromonas; species Pseudaeromonas sp. HNCC25DJ182. Next base: position 277,385 of record NZ_JBVAYG010000002.1, read on the forward strand.
GTGCCATCGCCAAGCACAGATACACCGGCGATATGCCGTACCCGGATCAGTTGGGGGCCGAGTTGCTTGACTAGCAAATCGTCCTCACCCAATACATCATCCACGGCAAAGGCAATGGGTTCCTGCTCCTGCCCCAGTAACAGCAGATCCTGCTGGCCGGAGGCGGCCGGGGCATCGGCGGCGATGCCGAGTAACCCGGCCAGCGAAACGATGGGCACGGTGCGCTGATCCAGGCTGAAGGTGGGGCGGCCCTCGATGGAGTGGATCTGCGAACTGTCCAGCCGCATTACCCGCTGAGTACTCAGGGTCGGCACGGCAAAACGCCGTTGACCGACCCGGATCTGGATGCCGCGGAAACTGGCCAGCGCCAAGGGTAACTCCAGCACAAATCGGGTGCCTTGGGCCGCCTGGCTGCTGACACGGATGTGGCCGCCGAGCTTTTCGATCTGCTCCTGCACGATCGCCATGCCCAGGCCCCGGCCGGAGAGATTGCTCACCTCGCGGCGGGTCGAGAGCCCGGAGCGGAAAATCAGTTGCAACGCTTCCTCATCGCTCAGCTGCGACACCTGCTCCGCAGTCAGGTAGCCGTCGCGCAGGGCGGCCTCCTGCAGAGCCTGGCGGTCGATGCCGCGGCCATCATCCTGGATCAGGATCTCGGCCTTGCCCTGTTCGGTGCAGCGGGCCTGGATCAGGATCCGGCCGCGGGCTGGCTTGCTGTTCCGCTCACGCTCGGCGGGAGGTTCGATACCGTGATCGATGGCATTGCGCAGCAGATGGATCAGCGGATCGCGCAGGCCTTGCAGAATGCGGCGATCCAGCTCCAGGCTCTCGCCCTGGATCTGTACTGTGAGCTGCTTGCCCTGCTCCTGAGCGATGTCACGCAGCATGGCGGCCAGCCCTTCGGTTAGCGAGGCAAACGGAAACATCAACAACGCCTTGGCATCGGCAATCAGTTTTTCGATCAGGCTTCCGGCCTGGCGAGCTTCCTGTTCACCGTGCCGTTTAACGCGCAGCAGAGACTTGCCCAAATCAGCCAACTGGCGATCCAGATCTTGAGGATCATCGAATGCGGATTGTTGCTGGCGTCGACGCAACTGGCCAAGGGTATCGAGGCAGCCTTTGAGCTCCAGCACCTGCTGACGCAGGGCCAGTTTCAGCGCTGTCATCTCTTCAGCCTGCAGCAGCAAGTCATCCAGCCGGGCGACCGGCAAGCGCACGCTCTCTTCCCGCCCCGGATATAACACCCGGTTCAGCGGATCCAGCCCTTCTTCGGTCGCTGGTGACGAAGCCTGTGGCGGCTTCGTTGCCTGAGCGGGGGGTATGTGCTCGTTGATCTGGCGCGGCGGGCTGCTGCCTGTAGCCGACATCGCCGGGGCGATTGAAACGGCACTCGGAGCCTGATCCTCCGACACCATCAGCGGGAGAGTCACTGCCTGCATCGCTGGTTCGACGGCGATCGAGTCGGGGGGAGGCTGAGTGACGGGAGCCGGTGCGACGGGCTCTGTTGGCGGCGTCGGTCGGGTAGCCGAACCGCTGGCTAGCTTGTCCAGACTCTGGCGCAGCGCCAAAGCGCGGGTGGTCAGTCGGCCAGGCAGTGGACCTTCGGCACCCTGCAGCTGGCTCTCCAGATTCTCGACACACTGCCGTAGCAATTCGAGCAGCGCCGGTTGCAGCGACAAGACTCTGCGTCGCAGCAAGGCCAGCACACTCTCCAGGGACTGACACAGATATTCCAGACTCGGCAGATTGACGATGCGGGCACCACCTTTGAGGCTGTGGGCGGCGCGATAGAAAACTTCCAGCGGCTGGACGGCGTCACCACCCAGCTCCAGCTCGTCGAGGGTGCGCGTCATCAGGCTCAGCTGCTCGCTGGCCTCCAGCAGAAAAGTTTGCAGCAGCCGAGCCCGCAGCTGACTCTCCAGATCGGTCATCAGCGGATCCTGAAGCGTTCGACCAGATCCCACATCCGGTTGCTCATCTGGTTGAGCGACGCCGTCGCCTCTTCGGCCTGGCGCATGCTGATCACGATCTGGTCGCTGGCACCGCGAATGTTGTCCATGGCGATGGCGACCTGATTCAAGCCCGCTACCTGCTCGTTGGTCGAGGCGAGGATCTGGGCGGCGGCCTGAACCGTGCCAGTGGCGCCCTGACCTATGGTCTGGATGGCGGTTTCGGTTTCCGCCGATTGCTGCACCCCGATCTCGACCGTCTTGCCGCCTTGTTCGGTGGCCATGACGGCACCGCTGATCGCCTTCTGGATATCATTCAGGATGCGGCGGATCTGCTCGGTCGACTCCTTGGATTGCTCGGCCAGACTACGCACTTCTTGCGCCACGACCGCAAAGCCCTTGCCATGTTCGCCCGCTTTGGCAGCTTCGATGCTGGCATTGACCGCCAGTAGGTTGGACTGCCCGGCCAGATCGCTGACCGAGGTGATGATTTCGCCAATCGCCATGCTCTGTTCACTCAAGCGGACAATGCTTTCAGCGATGAAATCCATCTGCTGACGGATCTTGTGCATGCCTTGCAGGGTGTCGCCGACGCTCTTCTGGCCGTGCTGGGTCATCTGGGCTGTGCTGCGCGCCGAATCGGAGACAAAGGCCGATTTCTGATTCACCTGCTGGGCGGTCACCTTGATCTCCTCCAGGGTGGTGGAGGTTTCGGAGACGGCGGCGGCGGTTTCCGTGGAGCTGGCGGCCAGTTGCGAGGTCAGGGCGGCAATCTGTGAGGAAGAGCCGCTGATCTGACGGGCTGCCTCCTGCACTTCGGTGACCAGATTGCGCAGGTTGCTGGTCATGGCGACAAAGGCATGACCCAGCTCATCCCGCTCGGACAGCGGGGTGATATCGGCTTGTAGCTGGTTGTTGGCCAATGCCTTGGCGACCTCGGACATGCTGTGCAGGTAACCACTCATGCGGGTAAAGGCCTGGGCCAGAATGGCTATTTCGTCACTGCGCTGGCCGATCTGGGGCGGCGGCAGACTGAGATCGCCCAGGGAAATTCGCTCGGCGACGGCCGTCAGATCGTGCAGTGGTGAGCTGATGCTGCGCACCAGATAAAAGCTGCCGGCACCAATACCCAGCAGGGTCAACAGGGTGGCCCACAAAATAAAGCTCAGGGCGATGTGATTGCTCTCCAGCAGTTCCTGTTGGCGCTGGGTCGCCAGTTGTTGTTCCAACTGCTCGATCTGCTGCTGGTTCTCCTGAACCTCGTTCATCAAGCGCAGGCCAACCCCTTGCTGGATCAGTTTCTGATACTCGGCGATTTGCCCTTTGTCATACATGCTGACACCGAGGTCCAGGCTGTCGAACCGGCTGTTCAGCTTGCCTTCCAGGGTACTGAGCAATGCGCGAGTATCGTTGCTGCGCACGGAGGCGTGCAGATTGCTCAGGTAGCGACGGGTTTGCGACTGATGGTCCCGGTAGGCTTGCAGATAATCCGGATTGCCGGACATCAGGTAACCCCGTTGCGCCGCTTCAGCCGCGAACAGTTGGGTGATCAACTGGCTGTTGCCGTTGATCATGGTGAAGGTATGGGTGACCTGCCCGGTATTGCTGATCATGCGATCGATATTGCTGTAGGTGATGAAACTGATGGTCCCCAGTGTCAACAGCATGATGCCCACCAGGGTGGCCAGTTTCTTTCCGATGGTCCAGCGCATGAACGGTTCCCTCGTTAGTCATTTTAAATTAATCAATCTCGTCTTCGATGCGCAGCCTGGGGTCGAGCAGCATGGCTTGGGCATCGAGCAGTATCAGTTGTTCCGGGCCTATGCCGTGCAGATAACGGCGTCCCTGATCACTCAGGGTGGGCAGCTGCTCCTGCAGGCTGTGCAATGGCAGGCGGCAGACGCCGGTCAGGGTGTCGATCAGCAAGCCGAACTCCTGATCCGCGCCAGCCAAGACGATCACCAACGAACGCTCCTTGGGAGCGGGGGCTGATAATCCTAACAGATGACGCGGCTCCATCAGACACAGAATGCGTCCGCGCAGATTCATGATCCCGGCGACAAAAGCGGGTACGCCGGGCAGCGGGGTAATCTGGCTGACCGGGATGATCTCGCGGATAAAACGGGATTCAAACCCGTAACACTCCTGGGCCACGGTAAAACAGGTGATGTCCAGATGCCGGGTCTGTTCTTCGCTGTGCACTCTGGGTTGGGCCAGCTTACGAGCCCGGGCTTGCAGGATCTCGGTGGTGTTATCGGGTATGTGGCTCATCATGGCTCCTTAACCTTGCAACCGTCGACGCTGCAGCAGCATATCCTGCAGTTGTCCGGCGGAAAGTCCTTCCGAGCCGGGCAGCAATTGCTCCGGCGAGAGTGCCGCCAGCAGTCGTTGCACTTGATCCAGATGACGCTCACCGCTACGGGTATCGGCGGCCTTGAGCTCCAATAAACCCAGTGCGTAGTGGGCCATGGCACACTCCGGCGCCAGATAGAGTACCCGTCGCAAGGCGGTACGTGCCGCCATGACCTCCCCCAACTCCTGCAGGATCATGGCGTGCAGATAGTGTCCTTCCGAGAACAGCTTGTGATGCTCTAGCGCCTGTTCACACAGGGCTCTGGCGGTATGCAGCTCACCCTGATCGGCCAGCTGGCGGGCCTGGGCGAATAGTTCGGTGCTGCTGACCGGGCTGTCGACGGACTCGATTTGCTGCCGCGGCTTGAATGGGTTGAGGGTCTCATTCGGAGTGGGTGGCGGGGCCGTATGGCCCGGATAAGCCGGGGTCAAGGTTGCTACATTCAGGGTGCGGCTTGCATCGCGTTTACGATACAAAAAGGCACCACCAATCTGCACGGTGTCGAACTCGGCTTGAAACAGTTGCGAGCATTCGGTCTGGCTCAAGACCAGCCAGCCCCCCGGACGCAAGCAGCGGGCGAAGCGGTCGGCAATCTGGGTGATGGTGTCGTCGCTGAAATACATCAGCACATTCCGGCAGAAGATGACGTCCAGCTCGTGGGTACCATTGAGGATGGATGGATAATCCGGGGCCGCCAGGTTGAGTTGGGCAAACTGCACCTGTTGCCGCAACGCCGGGTCCAGTAACCAACGCCCATCACCCTGTGGCCGGAAATAGCGTTGCTTGTAGTGGGTCGGCGTGGCACGAAATGACCAGGAGGTGTAATAGCCCTGCTGGGCTTTTTCCAGCGACTGGCGATTGATGTCGGTGGCCAATAGCGAGAAACCTGCGTGGTTATTGCGCAGAGTCTGGCTGTCTAGCGCCATTGCCAATGAGTAAGGCTCTTCACCACTGGCGCAACCGGCGCTCCACAGGCGTAAGGGTTGGTGAATGGGCCGCAGCCGTCTGAGCTCGGGCAGTATCGAGTCGAGCAGCGCCTGAATGGCTTCCGGCTCGCGAAAAAAATAGGTCTCACCTATGGTCAGCCCTTCGATCAGTAACTGCTCCTCCTCGGCGGTCAGCTGGTTACCGAGAAGGCGTTCACTCAGTTGGGCGCCATGGTCGAGCCCCAGTCGTGGCGCCAGTTGCTCCAGCTTGCGCTCCAGCTCTGGTAGCCGCTCGGGACTGTGGTACAGGCCGTAGTGGCGCGCGATATAGTCACCCATCCACTGACGTTGCAGAGGATTCAGTCCTGGTTGTGGGCAGAGTTCAACCATGATGCAGTCCATCGGTCGTGAGCAGGGCGTAACGTCGCAGGGTTTGTTCCAGATCCAGGATCAGGACCGCATGCCCGTCCTGCTCGAACCAACCGAGCCAGCAACCGCTATGACTCAAGAGTGGGCTGTCGTAGCAGAGTGCCTCAGGGGGAAGATCCAGCACCTGATGCACGGCGTCGGCAGGCATGACCCAGCCCTTGTCTGCGACATGGAGCAGTAAAAACAGGTCATCGACACCAACTGGACGCGAGGGGGAATCGACCAGATAACGGCTATCCAGTACCGGCAACAAGCTGCCGTGCACATTCAGCAGACCGAGCAAGGCGGGAGGCAGTTGGCCGACACGGGTGACGGCGGCGGCTTGGGTCACGGATCCCACCTGCTGCAATGGCAGAGCGTAGCGTTGGCCATCCAGGCTGAATACAAACAGGGATAACGGGGAGGCGTTCCGGATCAAACTCCTGGTCCTTCAGATCACAACTACAGAAAACAGACATCACCCGGGAGGGGCAAATTTGCGCAACCGAGGGGCGATTCTGTCAGGTAGGCCGGGGGATGACAAGGGACAGCTACGACTTGAATGACTCTTTTACATTTGCTGAACCTTCATCGTCATTACAGGCTCAAAACGAAAGAAGTCAGCTTCACTTGATGTCGTTTTCTGCTATTTCCAGGCTGTGATAACGAAATCCCTGCATCTCCTGCGGCCAGCCCGTCAGTGGCCAGCCGCCTTTGTGCAGCAGGTGATTCAGAAACTCCTCCGGATCCGGAAGCTCGCGCCAGACGGCGGGTAGAAAGGTGGCCCTGTGGCCGGGTGATTGCAACCAGAGACCATCTGCTTTCGGGATCAAAGCCTGTAACAATTGTGCTCGGGTTTGCGTCGGTATTGGCTGCAGAGGGCCCAGCAGCGAGATACTAAGCTCGCATTCGTCGAGCTCGGCTTCGCTGAGCGCGACAAAGCGCGGATCGCCAAAAGCCGCTGCTTGCGCAAAATAGGCCAGAGCATCCGCCAGGGGCTTCTCCGGCTCCAGACAGCCAATACAACCGCGCAATGCTCCCCGCTTGTGGAGGGTTACAAAGCAAGCCATCGGCTCCTGGGCCAGCGGCAGTTCGGCTTGTGCCTGTTGCAGATCGTAGATGAGTGCGGGATGCCAGTGGCTGCGGATGGCCAGACGCGCAAGGCTCAGCAGACTCTCTTGCTCCCGTGTTGACAGTATGGGTAGGCCATCCTGGCTTCGCTGCAGCTTGTCAGCGGGATCAGGCATAGAAGGCCACGGCGGCATAACCGACCACGTTGAGTTTTTCGCCGGTAATATCGCCAGAGTTGTGCTGTCCCAAAAGGCGAGGACGGAGGCCCAGTTTGCGGGCCAGCAACAGCATGGCGTTCAGTGCTTCACTGCCGCAGGCTTGTTCCGGCACCAGATCCGCTTCCAACGCCATGATCTGGGTGAGGGTGAAGGTATCCTGATGTTGAGCTTCGAGGTAGCTCAGGTAGTGGCTGAGATCACTACTGACGATGAGCAGGGTTTGTGGATTTAGTAACGGGCGCAGCAGACGGGCCAATTTCTTGGCCGGATAATGGCCGACGATCAGTGGCGTCAGCTGGAAGTGGCCGAGCTGATGCTGCAGCAACGGCAGTTGTACCTCGATGGCATGCTCGTGACGATGCGCCACTTCCGAGTATTGGGTATCGGCTTGCTGATAGAGATAGTCCAGTACCTCCCGATCTAACGGCACCTCGCCCAACGGCGTGGCGAATGCGATGCACTGTTCGGCGGGTAACAGTACTCCTTTGGCCGCCACTCTGTGGCCAGGGGCCAGCAGGATGACTCGGAAATAGCGATCCCGCGGGATCTGCTGGATAGCGAGTGCCGCCAGGGCTCCGGAATAGACATAGCCTGCATGGGGCATCAGCAACATACGCGGTGGATAAAATTCCAGTGGTTCGGATACCGGCAATGTTGCCAGCCAGTTGGTGATCTCGGCCGCGTCCGCCGGATAGAAGTGACCAGCCACTGCAGGTTGACGAATTGCGCTCATGAGGACTCCATCTATCGACATCAGTTCAGGTGAAATACTGCCTCCTGCCCTAGGATTATAGAGTGGGCGGGAGGTGTGTCGTGACAGAAATCAGTGAAAAATGCAAAACCCGTTACTGGCGTCAACTCGATGATGGCCGGGTGGAGTGTACGCTGTGCCCACGGCTATGCCAGCTCCGAGAAGGAAAGCGTGGGGTCTGCTTCGTGCGAATGGCCGAGTCGGGCCAGATAGTGCTGACCGCCTATGGCCAATCCAGTGGCTTGTGTATCGATCCTGTTGAAAAGAAGCCGTTATTCCATTTTTTACCGGGTACGCCGGTTCTCTCCTTCGGTACCGTTGGTTGTAATCTAACCTGCCGGTTTTGCCAGAACTGGGATATCAGTAAATCACGAGACTCGGCTACGTTGCAGGTTGCGGCCACACCGGAGCAAATCGCGAGTACGGCTCTGCGGTACGGATGCCGCAGTGTTGCCTTTACCTATAACGACCCGGTTATTTTCATGGAGTTCGCGCTGGATGTGGCGCGCGCCTGTCATGCCCTGGGCATACAGACGGTTGCGGTGACGGCGGGATATATCAATCCGCAACCGGCAGTGGAGTTTTTTGCCGCTATGGACGGCGCCAATGTCGATCTGAAGGCTTTCAGTGAGGGTTTTTATCACAGGATCTGTGGCGGGCATTTGCAGCCGGTGTTGGATACCTTGCGTTATATCCACCATCAAACCAAGGTGTGGCTGGAGCTGACCACCTTGTTGATCCCGGGGGAAAATGACAGTGATCAGGAAATCAGCGCGCTGTGTGACTGGATCGGCGGTGAATTGGGTCCCGAGGTGCCGCTGCATTTTACCGCCTTTCATCCCGATTACCGGTTGCTGGATCGGCCAGCGACATCGGTTGCGACCCTGCAGCGTGCTCGGCAGCTGGCTCAGGTCGCGGGGTTACATTACGTCTATACCGGTAATGTGCAGGATAGCGAGGGGGAAAGTAGCCGGTGTCCGGCCTGTGGCGCCTTGTTGATCGGTCGCGATCGCTATCGACTAACCGACTGGCAACTGCTTGATGGTTGCTGCGCCGCCTGTGGCCACCGAGTGCCGGGGCGGTTTGAAGCCAGGCCGGGTGATTGGGGAGCACGCCGCCTGGCTGTCAAACCAGTCTAGTTTCGAGGGTCGACGGTGGGCTATTCGAGGCTGGCGGCCTGCGCTGCTCCTGGTTGCCAGATGCGGTAGTGCACATCAATGCCCTGTGGCACATACAGTACTATGGGCAATCGGCTGTTGTATCGCACCAGATAGCCATTCCCGCTGACCGGAACTGCGGCCTCTTTCTTCGCCGTGTTTGGACAGGCCATCATGGTGCTCGCCGGACCCATTACCTTGTCCAGTTGGTAATAGTTGTAGCCCCAGCCTTGCAACGTCTTTTCCTGTAGGTCGCCGCCCAGGCGCTGCCGGTTGCAATCCACCATCAGTTGCTTGCTGAGCAGGATTTCAACTTTGCGGCTGGATTCATCCGCTTGTTTGGGTAAGCGAATGACCAGGCGCTGCATCGAGGGCTCCGCCGCCGGAAACATGCTGATGTCATGCGGAGTGGCGGCTGACAGCGGCAGGCTGCAGGCCAGCAACAGGGCAGAAAGACAGAGTGTGCGCATGAAGGACTCCTGAGGATAAAAGCAGTGACGGAAACAGTCTAGCAAGTGTGCAACGGGAAACCCTGAATGGAATGTGAACCTCCCGTTATTTTCTGGTGCGTTTGAGATCCGGGTCTTGCCGGGTACTAAGTACCCAGATGGATTTATCCTGATTAGTCAGGAGAATATGGTGTTCATCCAACAGGGTCAGTGGACGACTGCGATTGAAGAGGGCTAACCAGATATCCTTCAGGGGTTGTGCATGTCGAGCCAGAAGTTTCTTTCCTGTATCGTTGAAAGGGAGTGCGGTGTAGCTACTGGATTTGAGGATCAAGAATCCATCACTGAGCAGCCAGCTTCCCTGGATCGAAATTCGCAGGTCGGCGGTTAACCCGCGCTGCTCTTTTAATTGCACAGCCAGATCCAGCTGCGCTTCGCCATTACTGAGCAAGCGCAAATTCCCCCTTTCCCACCAGTTTTCAACCGGGGTACTCAGGATCAGACTGGCTAATTCCGATTCACTGAGGGTTTCCCGCTGGTAGCTCCACAGTTTGCCCGCAATCCTCTGTTCAAGGCGCCAATCTGAATCCAGCCAGACACACAAGCCAATCGCGGTGACCAGCATGAGTGCCAACAGGGATTGTTGCTGATTCGAGTACAGCCATCTCATGGACACAACTCCTGGATATGGCCCTTGATGTAAAAATTGATGCTTCCTTCGGTGCTGACCCAGGCCAGATACCAGGAGTCCGGAGTGGTACTGATGATGATCTGCTGAGCGGCGGGAAGGTGTCGCTTTTGTCCCCAGGCTACCAGACAACGGGAGAGTTTCTGGTCCTCCAGGCTTCTACTGCTCCCCTGTTGCCAGAGGAGCAAGCTCGCAGGCTTGTCGGGGTGCAAGGGGGAGAGGGACTCAAGACGATAAAGACTGACTGCGTAGCTGCAGGCGAGTAATAGCAGGACCATTTGCAACCAGAACAAACCTTTGCGCCATTTGGACGGTGCAAAGGCTTGCTGTTCCAGAAGGGCGCTGACTTCATCCTGCTCCAAATGAACATTCATCGTCGGGACTCAAAAAGTGGGATATGGCCATTATTGCATCAAACCGAGCGTCAAGAATATCCCGGGTAACTCGCGAAGTGAGCAACTACCCCTGATGGGGACGGTTTTAGACCCGTTGGTGCAAAAAAACAGCCGCCAATGACGGCGGCTGGTTTTTTGGAGCAGATGAGGACTTAGTTGGTCAGGGTACCGTCAACCAGCTCATAGGATTTGACCGCATCACCTTCAAATTTCAGGGTCACGATCTTTTCGGCTTTTTTGGTATCGGTGCCTAGCGCGTTAGCCAGAGCCATGGCGCCGCTGGCCTTATCGCTGATGCTGCTGATGTCATATTTCCAGACTTCGTTGCCGCTGATGGTTTCGATGGCCTTGGGAGCGCCCAGCTTGGTTTTAACCTGCTCTTTGGTCGCGCCTTCTTGAACCTTGCTCTTGACCAGTTCGAGGACGGCCTTGTCGGTCGATGCGCCGCTATCGGTTGCGGTATTGATCGCGGTTGCGGTATCAGTGACTGCATCCAGCAGGCCTGCTTGGGCTGAACCCACCAAGGTGATCAGTAAGGCAGCGGCGAGGGTGATATTTTTCATCGTCAGTATTATCCCTGAATTTATGTAAGGTTTATCGGTTGCATATGAGTACGCCGCAGGAATGTACAAGAAGGCTGTGAGCGGGTCAATCACCATAGCCGTTTGACGTCAGCCATGGTAACTCACTGAGCCATGTGATGATAAAACTCGCAAACTCAGTCGGCCCGGCGAATAGGGAGTGGCAGGCTATGATGGCGACGAATTGACCATAAAAGCCGCAAAAACAGACATTTCCCGGATCAAAGTGTAAAAATTTGAACTTGGTTGTTAACAAGTTGTAGAAAATCATTACCCTTGCAGAATTGAATGCCGATTGGCCTGAAGTGCAAGTGCGGGACCTCAAGGGAGTTAGATGATGAGAGGAAATAAACAAATCCAACCAGGATGGTTACTGTGTCTTGCGGCACTCCTCCTGAGCGGTTGTAACATGGCGTTGCTCGATCCCAAAGGGCAGATCGGGCTGGAGCAGCGATCACTGATTATCACCGCCATTGCATTGATGTTGATCGTGGTGGTTCCGGTCATCGTGATGACCTTCTGGTTCGCCTGGCGCTATCGCGCCTCCAATACCAAGGCTACTTATGCCCCGGATTGGGAGCACTCGAATAAGATCGAGTTCGTGGTCTGGACCATTCCCTGCATCATTATCTTGATCCTCGGCGTCATCACCTGGCGCAGTACCCATGCTCTGGACCCGCGTCAGCCGATTGCCAGTCCGGCCAAGCCGCTGGTGATTGAAGCCATCTCGCTGGACTGGAAATGGCTCTTCATCTATCCCGAGCAAGGGATTGCCACCGTGAACCAGATTGCCTTTCCGGTGAATGTGCCGGTGCAATTCAAGGTCACATCTGGTTCAGTCATGAACTCCTTCTTCATTCCACAACTGGGTAGCCAGATTTATGCCATGGCCGGGATGCGCAATCAGCTGCACCTGATCGCCAACGAAGAAGGGAGCTATCAGGGCATTTCCGCCAACTACAGCGGGCATGGCTTTTCGGGGATGAAGTTCACGGCCGAAGCGCGATCCCAGGAGGGATTCGAGCAATGGCTGGCGCAAGTCAAGGCATCGCCTTCCAGTTTGCAATTTACCGATTATCAGAAACTGGTCGAGCCGAGTCAGAACAATCCGGTTGCTTACTATTCCACGGTCGAAGCCAAGCTGTATGACAGGATCGTCAACCAGTTCATGGGGCATGGGCTCCCGGGGGGAACTCAGCGCCAGATGATGGAGATGAGTCACGAGGATGCGATGCCGATGAGCCATGGAAACGGTGAGCACATGGACGCACATTCAGGAAATGGGGAATAATCATGTTTGGCAAATTAACGCTTGAGGCCATTCCGTATCACGAGCCCATTATCATGGGCGCGGTCGGGGCCATGATTTTGGGCGGTTTGGCGCTGTGTGCAGCCTTGACCTATTTCGGGAAATGGAAGTGGCTGTGGACCGAGTGGTTAACCTCGGTCGATCACAAGAAGATCGGCGTCATGTATATCATTGTCGCCATGCTGATGCTGCTGCGCGGCTTTGCCGATGCCATCATGATGCGGATGCATATGGCGGCGGCTTCGGCCGGCACCGAGGGTTTCCTGCCTCCCCATCACTACGACCAGATCTTTACCGCTCACGGTGTCATCATGATTTTCTTCATGGCCATGCCGTTTATGGTCGGCTTGATGAACATTGTGGTACCGCTGCAGATTGGTGCTCGTGATGTGGCCTATCCTTTCCTGAACTCCTTGAGCTTCTGGTTGTTTGTGGTCGGCGTAGCGCTGATGAACATTTCTCTGGGGGTTGGTGAGTTTGCCCAGACCGGTTGGCTGGCTTATCCGCCGTTGTCAGGTAAACAATTCAGTCCCGGGGTCGGGGTCGATTACTGGATCTGGAGCTTGCAGATCTCGGGGATCGGTACCCTGCTGACCGGGGTCAACTTCTTCGCCACCATTCTGAAAATGCGTGCCCCGGGCATGAAGATGATGCAGATGCCGGTCTTTACCTGGACAGCTTTGTGTACCAACGTGCTGATCATCATTTCGTTCCCGATCCTGACCGCGACTGTTGCCTTGCTGACCATGGATCGCTACCTGGGCACCCACTTTTTCACCAATGAAATGGGTGGCAACCAGATGATGTATGTGAACCTCATCTGGGCCTGGGGGCACCCTGAGGTGTACATCCTGATCCTGCCTGCTTTCGGTATCTTCTCCGAAGTGGTGGCGACCTTCTGTAAGAAGCGGTTGTTTGGCTATACCTCGCTGGTGTGGGCCACCGCGGCGATTACTATCTTGTCCTTTATCGTCTGGTTGCATCACTTCTTCACCATGGGCGCAGGAGCTAACGTCAACGCCTTCTTCGGGATTGCCACCATGATTATCTCGATACCCACAGGGGTGAAGATATTCAACTGGCTATTCACCATGTATCGCGGCCGTATCCAATTCAGTGTGCCCATTCTCTGGACCCTGGGCTTCCTGGTGACCTTCTCGATTGGGGGGATGACCGGCGTGTTGCTCGCCGTGCCAGGTGCTGACTTCGTATTGCATAACAGCCTGTTCCTGATTGCCCACTTTCATAACGTCATCATCGGCGGTGTGGTGTTCGGTTATCTGGCGGGCTTCAACTACTGGTTCCCCAAGGCGTTTGGTTTCACTCTGAATGAGCGCCTGGGACGATACTCCTTCTGGTTCTGGATCACAGGTTTCTTCTTCGCCTTTGTCCCGCTCTATATTCTCGGCTTTATGGGCATGACCCGCCGGGTCAGTAACCAGATCGATCCCCAGTATCATCTGCTGCTAGCGATTGCCGCAGGGGGCGCAGTATTGATCCTGATCGGCATTATCTGCCAACTGTTGCAGCTGGCGGTGAGTATCCGGGATCGGGAAAAGAACCGGGATCTGACGGGGGACCCTTGGGGTGGCCGCACTCTGGAATGGTCTACCTCTTCACCACCACCTTTCTACAACTTTGCCAAGTTGCCAGAGGTCAAGGATCGGGATGCCTTCTGGGCCGCGAAGGAGGATGGTTCTGCCTTCCAGCAACCCACTCACTACGCGCCTATCCATATGCCGAAGAATACCAGCGCCGGTCTTATCATCAGCGCCTTCAGTCTGGTGATGGGGTTTGCTCTGGTCTGGCATATCTGGTGGCTGGCGATTGTTGGTCTAGTTGGCATGATCGCCACCTATATCAAACATACCTTTAATGACGATGTGGATTACTACGTTCCCGTCGAGGTGGTCGAGCGGACCGAAAATGAACATTTTGCTGCAATTGCCAAGGCAGGGGTAAACCATGGCCGCTGAAATTCTACATCACCCGGCGGCCCAGGCCGCCCATGCTGAACATCACACCGAACATCATCATGATGCCGGCGGGAATGCGATTTTCGGCTTCTGGATCTACCTGATGAACGACTGCATTCTGTTTGCAACTCTGTTTGCAACCTATGCGGTTCTGGCGGGCAATATTGCCGATGGCCCTTCGGCCAAGGAGATCTTCGAACTTCCGTATGTTCTGGTCGAGACTTTCCTGCTGCTGTTCAGCAGCGTGACCTACGGCTTTGCCATGCTGGCATTTTACAAGCAGCAGAAGCAGGCGCTATTGGGTTGGCTGGCAATCACCTTCGTCTTCGGACTCGGCTTCATCGGCATGGAGATCAACGAATTTGCCCATCTGATTGGCGAAGGATTCGGACCGGATCGCAGTGCGTTCCTCTCGGCCTTCTTTACTCTGGTCGGTACCCATGGTCTGCACGTGCTGAGCGGTCTGATCTGGATGGCGGTTCTGATGATCCAGTTGGTTAAAAATGGCCTGACTGCGAAGAACGGCACCCGTTTGATGTGTCTGAGTCTGTTCTGGCACTTCCTGGATCTGATCTGGATCTGTGTCTTCACTGTGGTCTATTTGATGGGAGTATTGCCATGAGTCATAGCAATGCACATCGCGCCGGTGCCGGTCATGGCACCACGCGTTCTTATGTGATTGGTTTTATCCTGTCGGTCATTCTGACACTGATCCCTTTTGGTCTGGTGATGTATCCAGCGTTCTCCAGCAGTGTATTGCTGATGGCGATCATCGGGTTGGCCTTATTGCAGATCCTGGTTCAACTGGGCTTTTTCCTGCATATGAATACCAAATCGGATGAAGGCTGGAACATGCTGGCCTTTGTCTTTACGGTACTGATTATTGCCATTCTGGTGGTTGGATCGATGTGGATTATGTTCCATCTGAATAGCAACATGATGGAACCATAAGGCGATCACTATGCTAAAACGCTACCTGCTGGTTACCAAGCCTGGAATTATCTTTGGCAATCTCATCTCGGTGGTGGGTGGTTTCTTCCTGGCTTCCAAAGGAAGCCTGGAACTGGATATATTCCTCGCCACCCTGGTCGGGGTTTCATTGGTCATTGCATCCGGCTGTGTGTTTAACAACTACATCGACCGGGATATTGATTGCCTGATGGAGCGCACCCGCAACCGGGTGCTGGTGCAGGGATTGATTGGTCCTCGGACTACGCTGGGATATGCAACCTGTCTGGGAGTAGCCGGCGTGGCGTTGCTCTACTGGGTGAATCCATTATCGGCGGCACTCGGCGGTTTGGGCTTCGTGGTGTATGTCGGTTTGTACACGCTGTGGCTCAAGCGTCGTTCAGTCTACGGAACCCTGGTCGGCAGTTTATCCGGGGCAACACCGCCGGTGATCGGGTATTGTGCGGTCAGCAATGAATTCGATGCTGGAGCTTTGATTCTGTTGCTGATCTTCAGTTTGTGGCAGATGCCACACTCCTATGCGATTGCCATTTTCCGTTTCAAGGATTACCAGGCGGCGGCGATTCCGGTACTGCCGGTGAAGAAGGGTATCGCGCTGACCAAAAATCATATCATCCGCTACATAATGGCGTTTGCATTGGCTACCGTCATGTTGACCTTCAGCGGTCATGCCGGATTCTTCTATTTCGCGGTCGCCGCCTTGGTCAGTGTGATCTGGCTGGTCATGGCACTCAAGGGCTTCCGTGTGGTGGATGATCGCGTATGGGCCCGTCAGCTGTTTATCTTCTCGATTGTGGCCATCACCAGCCTGAGCCTGATGATGTCCGTCGATGTGCAGGGGACAGGGATGAGTGGCGAGTTGTTTACCTTACTGAAATAACACGCTAGTTTGTTTGCCAGGCGGCCCCGGGGCCGCCTGTTGTTTTACCGCCATCGATAGTTACCGAGATAGCGACGCAGCCGATTGCGAGTAACCGGTACGAGGTGAAAGCTCCGCCGTGAACCTGGATTGATTCATATGCATGATGATCGAATGACTGGCCGCGAGTTGCGCGCAACCTGGGGCCTGGGCTTGTTATTTGCCTTGCGTATGCTGGGTATGTTCATGGTGTTGCCGGTGTTGACGACCTATGGTCATGAACTGGCGGGCGCTACGCCAGCATTAATCGGTATTGCTATCGGGATCTACGGTTTTACTCAGGCGCTGTGCCAGATCCCGCTTGGATTTCTGTCGGATCGACAAGGCCGTCGATTGGTTATCGTTGGCGGATTGCTGCTGTTTGCGTTGGGCAGTGGGGTCGCCGCACTGGCCGATTCCATCTGGGGCATTATTCTCGGCCGCGCCTTGCAGGGGGCGGGTGCCATTTCGGCTGCAGTCATGGCATTACTTTCCGATTTGACTCGTGAACAGCATAGAACCAAAGCCATGGCGGTCATTGGTATGAGCTTTGGCGTGACGTTTGCCGTTGCCATGGTCACGGGGCCGATTTTAGCGCGCAGTTTCGGAGTGTCATTCCTGTTCTGGGCCATTACGGTTCTGGCCATTCTGGCCATCGGCGTGGTGCTGTTTCTGGTACCGCAACCCGCCACTCATCAGCTGGATCGGGAGTCCGCCCTGGTTCCCGGCGGTGTTCTGCATGTTCTGACTCGACCTCGTTTGTTGCGGCTGAATCTGGGTATATTTTGTTTGCATGTCTTGCTGATGAGCAGTTTTATTGCCTTGCCGGTGGCACTGGAATCAGCCGGTATGGAACGGAGTGAACAATGGCAGGCCTATTTGTGGACCATGCTGATCTCCTTCTTGCCGGTTCTGCCCATCATCATTTATGCCGAAAAGTTTCGACGTATGCGGCGGGTCTTTCTGGGAACCATTCTGCTGTTGCTCGGATGTGAACTGGTATTGTGGGGCAGTGGCGATTCATGGTTTGGGCTCATCATCGGCATGCAACTATTCTTCATTGCTTTTAACCTGATGGAGGCTTTGTTGCCCTCCCTGGTGAGCAAGGAGGCTCCAGCCGGCTTTAAGGGCACCGCCATGGGCATCTACTCCACCGCGCAATTTTTAGGGGTTGGTATCGGCGGCAGTCTGGGCGGATACCTGTCAGGCATGGCTGGGAGCAGCGGTGTGTTTTTATTTGCAGCGATGCTGGCTCTGCTGTGGTGGACGATTGCCCGGTCTATGCCCGAGCCTGCCTATGTCAAATCTATACGTCTGATGCTTCCTGCTGCATCCTCCGACCAACTGGAGGCATTGCAACTGCGCTTGCGGCAACAACCTGGAGTGCAGGAAGTGGCATTCGTAGCTCAGGAACAGGCGGCGTTTATCAAGGTGGATACCCGGGAAACCAGCCGCCTCGAATTGGAGGCGCTGGTTGCTGCAGACTGAGCTGTGGCGCTAGCCCAGCGCGGTATCCAGCGTCATCATCAGGGCAAAACCGGCCATTAATCCGAGGGTGGCGAATGTCTGATGCCCATTGCGATGGGTTTGCGGAATCACCTCGTGGGAGACGACAAATAGCATGGCACCGGCGGCCAATCCCAAGCCAATCGGATAAGCCATAGGCATGCCGCTTGCCAAACCAATCCCCAGCAAGGCACCTAGTGGCTCCAGCAAGCCGCTACCAATGGCCACCAGAACCGCAAACGGGGGTTTGAAACCCGCCGCGCAGAGGGCCAGAGCGACGGCGAGCCCTTCGGGAATATCTTGTAGCGCAATGGCACTGGTCAGAGGTAAGCCGACTGACATATCGCCCTGCGAGAAACTGACACCGATGGCCATTCCTTCGGGCAAATTGTGTAACGCGATAGCGAACACGAACAGCCACACCCGCGAGCAGTGCTCATAGCCTGGACCACAAGGGCCAGTTTTGTCATGTTCATGGGGGGTAAACTCATCCAGACCCAGCATCAGCAGTACCCCTAGTGCCATACCTGTGACCACGATCGCCGCTGCCCAGCCGCCACTACCGGTCAATGCTTCGGCGGCGTCGAGCCCGGGTAGTAGTAGTGAAAACGCACTGGCCGCCAGCATCATGCCTGCCGCAAAGCCTAACATGGCATCTTCAATACGCTGGGGGACCGAACGTAGTACCAGCGCCGGTAATGCTCCGAGCGCTGTGGTTGCAAAGCCTGCTAACCCACCCAGGATGCCGTAACGAGTTCCCGGACTGATGTTGCCACTGAGGATCATGATGACGCTCTGTAACAGGAGGAGGAGCACAACGGCCAAGGCCAGGACTAAACTGGTTGCGGTCAGGGGATGAGCGCGCATGTGGCGCCAAATGGCCTGTGACCAGGGTTCATTGACGTTCAGGGTGGAAGCTTGGGAGCCTGCATCCATGGAAGTTACCTCTCGACTCTGAAGTGCGCAATCACGCTATCATGGGTTGGCGGTGCTGTTCATTACAACGGGAACGCTTAGCGTTGTCCACGGCTCATGCGCTGAGGAGCGAGTTTTTAATCAAGAGGTACGACGATACGGTATCGAGTTCGAAGCAGGCGATATAAATGTCAGTGGTTTAATAGGGTTTTACGTAGCACGTAGCGGCTGAAAAACGAAGTAACCAACTGACATATATTGAAACAGATGAGTGGAATGTAAAAATAAAAGCAGAAAACAGAATGGATCTGAAATTTAACTTAACATTTGGCTATGGTTAAAAATGTATTGGCATGACCAGACTCCGGATAGTTTTCTGCTAACCAGGAGTGCATTCCACAGGCTGACATCAGTCCTGTAATTCGCTTCCAAGCTTGGCGCTTTTTGTTGTTGATATTTTCACAGGGTTCATAACAGATCCATTTTTCATTCTGCAATGCAGAATGCTTGGATACACAAAGTGTATTGCTGATATTGACTAACATATTTTCTCTTCAAAATAGAATGATTGCCGAATGGCAATGAATAAAAACAGACGGATTAACTGAAGCGGTTTTATGGCGAGGGGTTAATACGGAGCTGGGGAAGAAAAAGAGGATGCGGAGCATCCCCCTTTTTTGGCTTAGGCTGGAACTACGTTCGCAGCTTGCGGGCCTTTCTGACCGTTTTCAACGGTGAAAGTTACGCGCTGACCTTCGGCCAGTGACTTATAACCATCGCCAACAATCGCGCGGAAGTGAACAAATACGTCCGGGCCGCCATTGCTTTGAGAAATAAAACCGAAACCTTTTTCTTCGTTAAACCATTTAACGGTACCAGTGGTGCTAGACATAATGTCTCCTGAATATTTGATGCAATTGTGTTTCTGTGTGACGTTCTATGGAGTGGACAAAGATAAAGGAGTTAACAATGAAGGAGTATTCTGGAATGACGGAACTTCGTAAGAAGTGCGTAAGGCAAGAAGGAACAACTGTTTGTTACTTTTTCTCTGTCTCTCACAAGACATGTCGGCTAACTTACGCGGAAATTTCCGGCATTGCAATCAAATATCTTAAATTAAGTAAAAAAGATGTAGCATCCTGAAGGGGCATGAATTGTTCTCGGGTGATGGTTAATAGATAACGTACAGAATTTACAGACTTTTATGCCAAGGAAGGCGCTATGCTCGCAGCCTTTAGTACTCACTCTCGCTAGCTCTATTACCGACCATCTGCAATCGTTAACCGCAGCCGATCCTCTAATTTGGTCGGTCATCATGTGCCCTCACAAAGTGAATTCGGGTGTTTGTGGGCAATTCTTGAGCCGACTGGTACAGTCTTCAGTATGGAGATGCAGCCACAAGGGGCTGTGATGAATCGGCATTTAAAGACGCTATGGATGTTGTTTGGCATCTGTTTGAGTGCCGGGTCTTGGGCTGCAGAGCCCGTTGTGCTGATGGCCTCGCTCGAATGGCCTCCCTACGTGAGTGAACAGCTTCCGGGCCAGGGCATCATCAGCCAACGAGTGCGGATGGCATTGGCGCGTGAAGGTTACCAACTGCAGATCCGTTTTTTACCCTGGAAACGGGCGGTCGCCATGGTTCAGCACTCCACCTTATATGTCGGTGTTTTCCCCGAGTATGCGTCACCTCGACGGGAGCAGGAATTTTACTGTTCGGATCCCATATTGCAGGCGCCTTTGGCATTCATTCAGGATGCTCGGTTGCCTCCTATTGATTGGCTACGCTTGGAGGATTTGGCTGACTATCGTATTGGTACGGTTGCAGGCTACATCAATACTCCCGAATTCGATGCTTTGGTGGCTCGCAAAACGCTGGTTATCGATGAGGCTCAAAACGATATCGCCAACCTGAAGAAACTACTGCGGGGCCGGATCGAACTGGCGGTTATTGATCCGGTTTTATATCGCTATTTGCTGCGCCACGATCCCGAGATCAAAGCGCTATCCTGGCGCTTGCGAATGGTCTCCCGCTTGCTCGGACAGATGCAGCTAGTGGCCTGTTTCCGTCGTGATGCCGAAGGCGAGCGGGTACGCAACGCATTGAATCGCGGATTGTTGCGACTCGATGAATGAGGGGCGCTGGGGGAGGCAATAAACAAAAAGGCCTCACATTGCTGTGAGGCCTCGTTGCAGATGGTGCCCAGACGCGGAATCGAACCACGGACACGCGGATTTTCAATCCGCTGCTCTACCGACTGAGCTATCTGGGCGAAGAATGGTGCCGGCTACCGGAATCGAACTGGTGACCTACTGATTACAAGTCAGTTGCTCTACCTACTGAGCTAAGCCGGCACACTTTATCTTGTTGTACTCTCGTACCTTGAACCTGTTGCCAATTCGCTACTGCGAACTTGCCTGAAAATGGTGCCCAGACGCGGAATCGAACCACGGACACGCGGATTTTCAATCCGCTGCTCTACCGACTGAGCTATCTGGGCAACGGGGCGCTATTAAACCGATTCGTCCCTGGCAAGTCAACCCTCTTTTTCCCAATAATCTTTACTGTTGAACTGATTGCTGAAAGCTTGTGCAGAATTGGCGAATAAGGTCACATCTGCGGTTATTTTCTCATCGCTATTCGTGTTCCAGGGCATTTATCCGTAGATGAAAAATTATGTGGCGATGGTTGCGATAATAGTTTCACGCGTTATTATTCTTTCTGTTACTAGTTTCAGAGGATCCCGCGATCATGAGTTCCTGCAAATTGCCCATTGAGAAGATGATTGCCCGCTGCGAGGAGCTCAGGCCTGGCACTCCGGTCGAAGAGTTACTCCTCGGGCGCTTGCTCAACGCGGCACAACATCGCTTTGCTGAAACCAAGAGTCGTTCACTGGCCGAGGAAGGGCTGACCGAAACCCTGTTTCATGCCCTGATTGTGCTGCTGACCGCCGATGAGGGTATTCAACCCTCGGAATTGAGTCTGATGTTGGGCGCCTCGCGGACCAGCGGGACGCGGATTGCCGATGAGCTGGAGTCTCGTGGCTGGGTGAGCCGTCAGGAGGTAGCTGGTGATCGTCGCTGTCAGTTGCTAAAACTGACAGCCAATGGACAAGAGTTTTTGTCCGAGATGTTACCGCGACAGCGTAATCGCCTGCGCGAGATCTGGCAGCCGTTCACCAGCGAGGAGCGTGAACAATTGCTGCGCTTATTGCGCAAAGTTCTTGAGGTTATGCCGGAGTAATTACTTCTTGAATAACCGGGCGGGATCCACAGTGCATCCTGCGGGTTTGTTACACCCAGATAGTAACGCATGAAATCATCACTAAAGTAATTAATAAAAATGCAAGAGCTGATAGTCGACTATCAGCCGCAGAACACGATGGAGATCCTATGAGTGCCGAAAATTCCTCCCGCAAGAAAAACATACTGTTGCTGAGCTTGTTCTTTATCGCTGTAGCGGCGGGGGCCGGAGCCTGGTGGTTCAAGGTGTTACGGGGCAGTGAAACCACAGATGATGCCTATGTCGCGGGGAATGTGGTCCCTGTGATGCCGCAAGTGGCCGGGAATGTAGTGACCTTGCACGCCGATGACACCCAGCTGGTACAGGCGGGAATGCCACTGGTAGAGATGGATCCTACCGATGCCAAGCTGGCTCTGGTTCGCAGCGAGATCCAGTTAGCCCAGACTCTGCGCCAGGTGCAGCAGCAAATGGCCGAGCTCAAGCAGTTTGACGCCACTATCGCGTTACGTCAGGCAGAGTTGGATCGGGTGGCGGGCGACCAGAATCGACGGGAAGTCCTCGGTATGACCAATGCGGTGGGTAAAGAGGAGGTTCTGCATGCCCGGCAAAACGTGGTCGCCAGCAAGGCCGCCCTACAGGTGGCAATCCAGCAACGGAATACCCTGCAAGCCAAGCTGAAAAACACGCCGTTGGCCGAGCAGCCGGAAGTGCGCCAGGCGGCCGAACAGGTTCGTCAGGCTTGGCTGGATCTGCAACGCACCACCATTCTTAGCCCGGTGAGTGGCGTCATCGCCAAGCGTTCAGTTCAGGTCGGCAGCCATGTCGCCGTGGGCGCCCCCTTGATGGCGGTTGTTCCTCTGGATCAACTCTGGGTCGATGCCAACTTCAAGGAGGTGCAACTTGAGCACTTGCGTATTGGCCAGCCTGTGGAGCTGAGCGCCGACCTGTACGGCGATAAAATTGTTTACCACGGTGAAGTGGAAGGGTTGGCGGCGGGAACCGGTAGCGTCTTCTCGCTGTTACCGGCGCAAAATGCTACCGGCAACTGGTTGAAGGTGGTGCAGCGCTTGCCGGTGCGTATCAAGCTGCGCGCGGAGGAGTTGCAGCAGCATCCGTTGCGACTGGGGTTATCCATGCTGGTGACTGTGGATGTCAGCAATACCGATGGTCCTTTACTCACCGAGGCGCAGCACAAGGCGACTCTGGCTACGACCCACTCCCTGAATGTGGATCTGACCGGTGCCGATGAGCGAGTTCGCCAGATCATCGCTGCCAACCGTCAAGCCGACTGAAGGGGAATTGCATGTCGCAATCCGTTGCGCCGCCCCGGCCACTGGAGGGGATCGCACTAGCCCTGTTGACGTTGGCGCTTTCCATGGCCACCTTCATGCAGGTGCTGGATACCACCATCGCCAACGTTGCCATTCCGACCATTGCGGGCAACCTCGGAGCCTCCAGCTCTCAAGGCACCTGGGTCATCACCTCGTTCGGGGTGGCGAATGCCATTTCATTACCGCTGACCGGCTGGTTGGCGAAGCGCTTTGGCGAGGTTCGACTGTTTCTCTGGTCAACCGCGCTGTTTGTCATCGCCTCCTGGCTCTGTGGTATGGCGCAAAGCCTGGAACTGTTGATCCTGTTCCGGGTGCTACAAGGCTTGGTGGCGGGTCCCATGATCCCGCTCTCCCAGAGCTTGTTGCTGAGTAGCTATCCACCGAAAAAGCGGGGTATGGCGCTGTCACTATGGTCCATGACGGTGATTGTGGCGCCAATCTTCGGTCCGATCCTGGGGGGCTGGATCAGCGACAACTATCACTGGGGCTGGATCTTCTTCATCAACGTGCCGCTCGGTGTGGTGGTGTTTTTCCTCTGCTCTCGCATGTTGCGTGGCCGGGAGACGGCAACTCAGCGCAACCCCATCGATCTGGTGGGGCTGTCCTTATTGGTGCTAGGAGTCGGTGCCTTGCAATTGATGCTGGATCGGGGCAAGGAGCTGGACTGGTTTGCTTCCAACGAGGTGATAGTGCTGGCGGTAGCGGCCGTGGTCGGCATCTCGTTCCTGATCGTCTGGGAGTTGGGAGACAAGCATCCGATCATCGATTTGTCGCTATTCAAGCATCGGAACTTTGCCATCGGGGTTGGCTGTATCAGCCTGGCCTACATGCTCTATTTCGGCACCATAGTGTTGCTGCCCCAGTTACTGCAGACCCAGCTTGGCTATACCGCGACCTGGGCGGGGCTCGCGGCTGCCTCGGTGGGGATCTTGCCGGTGATCCTCTCACCCATCATAGGTAAGAATGCCCACCGGCTGGATATGCGCATGTTGGTCACCTTCAGCTTTTTGGTGTATGCCGCCTGTTTCTATGCCCGGACCTTTTTTACCGTGCAGATGGATATTGCGGCCGTGATCTGGCCCCAGTTCCTGCAGGGATTGGCGGTAGCCTGTTTCTTTATGCCGTTGACCACCATCTCCTTTGCCGGATTGAAACCTCACCAACTGGCCAGTGCCTCCAGTTTGTCGAACTTTTTACGCACCTTGTCCGGTTCGATTGGGGCATCGATCATCAACACCATCTGGGAGCGACGAGAGGCGGTGCACCACGAAACGCTGACCGAGGTGATTAATCCCTACAATCCGGTGAGCCAGCAGGCGCTGCATAGTTTGCAGCAGGCTGGAATGAGCGAAGCGCAAAGCGGCGCTTATCTGGCTCGCGAAATCACGCGCCAGGGGTTCGTGATGGGCAGCAACGAGATTTTCTATGTCTCGGCGGGACTGTTTATCCTGATGATAGGGTTTATCTGGCTGGCTAAACCACCATTCCAGGCCGGCGGTGGTGGCGGCGAACACTAAGCCAGTGCACTGACTTTTGGGCCCAAGAAAAAAACCGGGGCTGATCGCGGATCCGCCCCGGTTTTTTACTCAACTAGCCTCTTAGTTCTGAGCCGGTGGCACATAGCCATCAATTTGCACATCACCGTCTTCAAACAGATATTTGACCATCTCGGCCTGCAGCAGAGCGCGGTGATCCGCATTCATCATGTTCAGCTTTTTTTCATTGATGAGCATGGTCTGCTTTTTCTGCCACTCACTCCAGGCTTCCTGACATATGTTGTCGAAGATACGTTTTCCGATCTCACCGGGGATCAGTTGGAAGGGCATGCCGGGCGCTTCCTTCTTCAGGCGTTGACAGAATACGGTGCGGCTCATGAGGACCTCGTTAGGATTGCAGTTCAAAAATCGGCTGTGACGGGGCATGGTCTCCTGAGGAGCCAATGCCCGAGCGTTGCCCATGGTTATACCAGAGTTGGCGCTACGGCTCCACGCCACAAAACGTGAGGTCTTGGCTGTCTGCTGCCTAGTGACGGCCCAGCGGCGCTCGTCAGGCTCAAGTTTTCTTCAAAAATTTACGGATCGGGGCTGGCAAACCAATGCTCTGTAACTCGTCAACCGAGAACCAGGCTTGATAGCGCGCCGAGGGTTCCCGGCTCTGCACTTGCCACACCTCGGCCTTCAATTTGTAATGGCTGAAGGTATGGTCAAAGCTCCCTTTCAAATGGCCATCGACCGAGGGGCAAGCATCCGCATCCTCGCTGTCAGCGACTGACTCCTGGAGCTCGGGTGAGCATAGCTCCGGTAGACACCAGAGCCCACCCCAGATGCCCTCATCGGGGCGTTTTTCCAGCAGTAACTGACCGTCACGCTCCTGCCATAAAAAGTGACCACGCCGAGTCGGAATTTGCTTCTTCGGTTTGGGAGAAGGCAAGGCTGCAATCCGATCGCTGAGGCGGGCTACGCAGTGCTGGTTGAAGGGGCAGCGCGTACAAGCCGGAGACTTAGGGGTACAGAGAGTGGCCCCCATATCCAGCAAACCTTGTGCAAAGGCTCGATTATGCTGCTCGGGTGTGTATTGATGAGCCAAATCCCACAATTGACGAGTGACCAGACTGCTGGTGAGCTGGCCTTCAATGCCAAATAGCCGGCAAAACAGGCGTTTCACGTTGCCATCGACGATAGGACCAAACTCGTCATAGGCAAACGAGGCGATAGCCCCGGCCGTGTAACGACCGACGCCGGGGATCTGCTGCAGTTCATCCAGTGAGCGGGGGAATACACCGCCACGCTCGTCGACAATAAAGCGTGCTGCTTTTTGCAAATTGCGCGCCCGTGAGTAGTAGCCCAGCCCTTGCCAGAGGGCCATGACCTGATCGTCACTCGCCGCGGCGAGTGTCTCCTGATCGGGGAATGCGGCCATCCAGCGATTGAAATAGGGGATGACGGTAGCAACCTGGGTCTGCTGGAGCATGACTTCTGAAACCAGCACTCGATAAGGAGTCGGATCCTGCTGCCAGGGTAAATCATGGCGGCCATCACGGGCATGCCATGTCAGCAGCAACTGGTTGAAGAGCGCGGGAGCGGGAGGGCTGATCATGTGGTTCTCATCTGGATTGCAAGATGCCAGGAGGGGGGATGCCTCGGACCGCACTTGTCCTGGGAGCGGACGGCCGAGCTATCCCCGTCCGATACGTAAAACATGTAGAGCAAAGGATATGTTAATGAATTGCATCATAGCTGCCCGTTGCTGTAAACCACGGTTTCATGGTGCAGAAAGTCAGCAAAGGGGAGCTTTGCCTGCTTTTTACCCACTTTATTTCTCGCCAGAGCGGTTGCGCACTTGCACCGGCGACCTATCTTTGGATAATTCGCTCTCCCTATTTGATCCAGAGACAAGTCGATGACCGAGAGTAACCAGCCTGAGATGACCGAAGCCGGCCAACTTATGCGCCGTATCCGCAGCTTTGTGCGCCGTGAAGGGCGCCTGACCAAGGGACAGGAGCGGGCTTTGACCCAGCTCTGGCCGGTTATGGGCGTTGAATTCAGTGGTGAAATGCTGGATCTGGCCGTGCTGTTTGGTCGTGAGGCGCCTGTCGTTCTGGAAATCGGCTTTGGCATGGGAGCATCCTTGGTGGAGATGGCTCAGGCCGCGCCCGAGAAAAACTTTATCGGCATCGAAGTGCATCGCCCCGGTGTCGGCGCCTGTCTGTCTGCAGCAGAAGAGGCGGGCGTCACCAATCTGCGCCTGTTCTGCCATGACGCCGTGGAAGTGCTCGAGCAGATGATCCCGGAGCAGAGCATCGATACCCTGCAGCTGTTTTTCCCGGATCCTTGGCACAAGTCTCGCCATCATAAACGCCGGATCGTACAGCCAGCCTTCGTGCAGATGCTGCGCCCACGCCTGAAAATCGATGGCCTGTTCCATATGGCTACTGACTGGCAGAATTATGCCGAGCATATGCTGGAAGTGATGCAGGCTGCCCCCGGGTTTGCCAACACCTCGGATTTTGGTGACTACGTTCCCCGCCCGGATAGCCGCCCGCTGACCAAATTCGAGCGCCGTGGCCATCGTCTGGGCCATGGTGTCTGGGATCTGGTTTTCAAACGTACCAACTGATTTTTATTATTTACCACCAGGAGAGTTCGATATGGCACAACGTAGCCGCCGTCTGCGCAAGAAGCTTCGTCTTGAGGAGTTTCAGGAACTGGGTTTCGAGCTGAGCTGGAATTTCCCGGCCGGTACGGCTGAAGAAAAAATCGATCAGGTCATCGATGCCATGATCCTGGAAGTCGTCGAGCCTCGTAACCTTGCATTTGCCGGTAATGGTCATCTGGGGTGGGAAGGCTTGATCTGCACCCAGCAAATTGGCAAGTGCAGCGAGGAAGATATCAAGGCTTGCTGCGAATGGCTCAAGCAAAACGGCATGGAAAATATCAAGCACTCCAACCTGTTTGATATCTGGTATGGCGATGTCATCTCCGGCTAAGTGATTCCTCTACATAAAAAAAACCGCCAACTGGCGGTTTTTTTTATGGCTGCGGCTAACTAACGGACGGTCTGCAGCAATTGCAAGGCATTAAGCAGTGCTTCGGGCTCGGTGCGGTGGCGAATATCTTCATCAGCAAAGGCATAGACGATCTTGCCCTGAGTATCGATCAGATAACTGGCGGGCATCGGCAGCTCATAACTCTTTCCTGCCTCATAGCCGGGCATATCAATCCCCAACTGCTCCATGGCATCGGTCATTACATCGGGCAAGGTCATCACCAGTCCACAGGCGCGCGCTGCCTTGAGTTCCGGATCGCTGAACAGGGCATAGTTCAAGCGGTTACAGCGTTGGGTCGAAAAATTCAGCTCGACATCCTGGCCGACAATTGGCACAAAACGGGCTCCCAACGCCTGGATTTGTGGAAGTAAGGCATTGAAGGCTCGCAGTTCCAGATTGCAATAGGGCGACCAGTGACCACAGAAAAAAGAGACGATGAGTGGGGTTCGCCCCAGGATCCGAGATAGTGAAAAACGAGCACCGGCGCTATCGATCAACTCCAACGCGGGAAAATCATCCCCTACCTGCAGGGCTTTTTCGGACCATCCGGCGCGTTTCAGGCTGGCAATCGAGAGCTCCATCGCCTGGCGCAGATCGGGGGGGAAATGTGCTGCACGCCAAGCGTTCTGCGCTGCCAGCTCAGTCTGTAGGGCCATCCGCTACTCCCGCCACTCATAGTGGCACTATTAATTGTGTTCTTACTCAGTATTGGATCTACAGGTAGTGGTTGCAAGTTTATATCCAGCGCTGTTGTGCTCTTTACAAACTTTTATCCAATTCTGATATCGCGCCACTATTTTTGCGGGCGTTTCAGTCATCCATAAACAATTGCAGCAGTCGGTTCAGGTAGCGATGGCCCAGTTCGGTGACTTGCCAGCTCTCACCGTTATCCAGCAAGAGCTCGTCCTGGATGGCCTCTTGTAATCTGGCGGCAACGGATGTCTCGCTGAGGCCGGTGCGCAGAGAGAATTCGTGCTTGGGCACGGCCTCGAACAGGCGAAAACGATTCATGAAATATTCGAACGGCAATTCATCGGCTCCGACGGTCCAGCACTCATCCAGATAGGCTCGCGTCGGGTCCAGATAGCCCTTGGGATGCTTGATTTTCACTGTGCGCTGAATGATTCCGGTCGTCCTGTCCGTCAGCTTGCCATGGGCGCCGCAGCCGATGCCCAGATAGTCACCAAAGCGCCAGTAGTTCAGGTTGTGCCGACACTCAAACCCGGGCTTGGCATAGGCCGAAATTTCATATTGCCGATAGCCGGCCGCCAGTAGGAGTGCATGGCCTTGTTCTTGGATATCCCATAGCGTTTCGTCCTCCGGCAGTTGTGGCGGGCGGGCTCCGAAGGCGGTATTGGGCTCTATGGTCAACTGGTACCAGGACAGGTGGGGGGGCGCCAGAGCAATGGCTTGCCGCAGGTCATCCAGCGCTTGTTCCAGAGTTTGACCGGGCAGGCCATGCATCAAATCCAGGTTGAAACTGCGCAAGCCGAGCCCGGCAGCCTGGCGGGCCGCGCTACTGGCCTGTTCGGGATCATGGATCCGCCCCAGCTTCTGCAATTGTGTCGGGTCAAAACTTTGCACCCCGATGCTGATCCGGTTGATCCCCGCGGCTTGGAATCCGGCGAAGCGACCTGCCTCGACGGTACCCGGGTTCGCCTCCATGGTGATCTCGATATCATCGACGAACGGGATGCGGAGCTGGATCCCGGCCAGCAAGCGGCCGATGGCCTCCGCGGACAGCAGGCTGGGGGTGCCGCCGCCGATAAAGATGGAGCTGAGCTCCCTGCCGGGTACCCGGAACAGATCGGCCTCTAGGTCTTCCAGCAGGGCATCCACATAGGCAGTTTCAGGCAGCCCCTGCTTCAGGGCATGGGAGTTGAAGTCGCAATAGGGGCATTTTTGAACACACCAGGGGATGTGCACATACAGCGCCAAAGGGGGCTGCGAGCGTGTCAACGAGGAAACCGGGGAGATGACCACGCTTAAAAAATCTCCTGCAAACGGGAGATCAGTTGCTGGAGGGCCTTGGCGCGATGGCTGAGCTCATTCTTTTGCTCGCTAGGTAGCTCAGCGGCGGTACAGGCGGTTTCCGGAACAAAGAATACCGGATCGTAACCAAAACCGTTGTCACCTTTGGGTTCGGTCACTATGTGCCCTTCCCAGCTGGCCTGGCAGATGATCGGCGTCGGATCATCGGCATGGCGCATAAATACCAGCACGCACCAGAAGCGGGCGGTACGCAAAATGGGGGGCAGAAAGGAGAGCTCTTCCAGTAATTTGGTCACATTGTCGTCGTCACTGGCCTCTTCTCCGGCGAAGCGCGAGGAGTAAACCCCGGGTGCACCACGCAAGGCGTCGACCTCCAGACCTGAGTCATCGGCGATGGCGGGTAACCCGGTGATGCGAGCCGCATGGCGCGCCTTGATGATGGCATTTTCCACGAAGGTCGAGCCGGTTTCTGGAACGCTTTCGACCAGAAAGTCGCTCTGCGGCATGACCTTGAAATTCATTCCCTCGAGCATGGCATTCAGTTCAGCCACTTTCTTCTTATTACCAGTGGCCAATACCAATCGGTTCATCTTGCGTACTCCATGATGTAGATGGCGGCAATCATAACGGCATCCCGAGCCAAAACCAAAAAAAGCACACCACCAGAGCCGTGATCCGACAACGGCAGCCGATGGCGTTCACAGTTCATGACACCAGAAGCCGGAGGCAGTAGCATGACGCTATTCCGGGCTTCTCAGGCCCGACTCGCAACACAGGATTTTGAAGATGCGTACCTCTCTATCGCTGGCAGTGGTGATCATTTCTGTTATCGGGCTCGAAGGTTGTCAGCAGCCGCAAGCCAGCCGCCAGCCCGAGCCGGCTCCACCATTAACCCAAAATCAGCTAACCATGGCACAAAATGGCAGCAGTCTGACGCTCAAAGTTGGGGAACAGGTTGCTGTCGCTTTACCGGGCTCGCCACAATCCGGCTATCAATGGCAGGTAGAGCAGACTCCCGGTCCATTCTTGCAAAAACAGGCCAGCAGCTTTGAACCTGCGCCACCCAGGGAAGTCTGTGGCATGCAACATTTGCAGTTTACTGCCAAGGGCGAAGGGCGAGGGGTGCTGACACTGGCCTATCGTCCGGTGAATGGGCAAGATGATGTCGCCAACTACTATACGCTGCGTCTCAAGGTGATCCGCTAAGCGACTATTGCTTGAAAGTGCCCGTTTACCTCAGCGTTGACGGCAGCTTCCTACTCATTCATCCACGACAGGTGAGGGATCGACCATGTTAGCCACGCTGGTTTTACTCACCTCGTTGACCGAGTTTATGGCGCAACAGGTTGCAGATCGGCTCGGAGAGGGGGTGGACCGGGAGCTTCAGCAGGAGCAGGAAACATATCAGGGCTACAATATCCGCTTCATCCATCAATACTGGCGTATCCAACCGGATTCGATTTGTGCCGATCGGCAACAGCAGCCGGATTATGCGCCCTGCCGGCAACAGGCGTTGGCGTTGTTTACCGACTATTGCCAGCGCCTGAGTCGCGGTAGCTCCGAGGAGCGGGAGTCGCCACGGCGGGCCATGTATTGTGCGGCTGCTGAATCGTCAACCTCGGCCGTTTCAGCGACCGAGCCGACAGCACCCATTGCGGATCCGACTCCGGCGACGCCAGAGGTTGAATTGCAACGAGGCCGAAGGGAGTGCAATCGCCTGCGCTTCAAGGCCATGCTGTCGGATGATCCGGCCCTACGGCAACAACGGGATCAGGTCTGCGCGGAGCAGCCTCAATAGGGCGGAGTTTTTTCGAATTGCATCATTGCCACATGGTGAGCAGAGCACAAACAGCAAGCCCGCAACTCGAGTACGGGCTTGTTGTTTACTAACGAATCTAACGAATTACCGGGGTTTAGGCGCCTGGACCGCAATCGAGGCAGCGTTTGACCATTTCAGGTCCCAGATGCAACTTGGCATTCAGATCCCGCAGCGCGGTCCGCAGGCCCTCTTCAATCACCGGATGGTAGAACGGCATATCCAGCATCTGGCTGACGGTCATCTGTTGCTGATGAGCCCAGGCCAACAGATGAGCGATATGCTCGACATTGGGTCCCATCATCTCGGCGCCGAGGAAACGACCGGTACCGTGTTCACCATAAACGTGCAGCAAGCCTTTGTTGCGTAACATAACCCGTGAACGTCCCTGATCTTCGAAGCTGACCTCGCCGATTTCAAAACAACCACAGCTGCTGTACTTCTGATTCAACTCGCGCAGTGTGCTACCGACCATGGCAATTTGCGGATCGGAGAACACCACCGAGATTGAGGAGCGACGCAGACCGGCACGGATATCCGGGAAGCGACCGGCATTATCACCGGCGATGCGTCCCTGATCGGCCGCCTCATGCAACAGGGGTAATTGATTGCTGGCATCCCCGGCAATAAACAGATGCGGTACGCTGGTCTGCAGGGTAAAGCGGTCGGCGACCGGGATCCCCCGGTTATCGAGTTGTACACCGGTATTGGCGATATCCAGCTTGTCGACGTTGGCACGACGCCCGGTAGCAGCCAATACATAATCGACACGGGTTTCCTGCTGCTGACCGGCTTTGTCGAGGTAGCGGATGATGACGCTGTCACCATCGCGGAACATCTGCTCTACCTTGGCATCAGCATCCAGATAGAACTCTTCATTCAGCGTCTTGGCGGCATAATCGAGAACCGCCTCATCGGTCAGCGGGCCGACCAGACCCCCCATGCCGAACATGATGACTTGCACACCGAGACGATGCAACGCCTGACCCAGCTCGAGGCCGATGACTCCTGGGCCAAATACCGCCACCGAATGGGGCAGGTCATCCCAGTTGAAGACATCGTCATTGATGATCAGCCGATCGCCCAGCTCGTTCCAGGCGGCAGGCCAGCTCGGGCGGGAGCCGGTGGCAATCACGATACGCTCGGCATGGATTTCAGTATGGTCATCGACGATCAGGGTATGAGCATCGACAAAACGGGCATAGCCCTGGATCTTGTCCTCATCCGGAATGCTGTCGACGCCTTCCAACACGAAGCCGACGAAACGATCCCGCTCCCGTTTGACCCGGGCCATGACTTCGCGGCCATCGATACGGATTTCACCTTCCGGGTGGACGCCGAAGCCAGGAGCTTTCTGGATGTGGTGCACGGCTTCGGCTGCCGCAATCAGCAGCTTGGAGGGCATGCAGCCGACGCGGGCGCAAGTGGTGCCATAAGGGCCACCTTCAATCATCACCACCTTTTTGGTGTGCGCCTTGGCAGCACGATAGGCGCCAAGCCCGGCCGTTCCACCACCAATCACTGCAACATCGACTGTAATCTTCTTCATGAAAGCTCCTTGAACTGGTATGGAAATCAGTAAAAGCCGACTGGAGATCTCCTCACCAGGAGCAGCGGGCTTGCAGTGATTCCCGAAAAAAGTGGGAAGCGAACTTCCCACAAAAACGGCACTGATACTAACGATGGGTGAGCGGAACGCATCGGCTCACCCAGGAACGACTCACTTGGCCAGGTAGGTTTCCAGGTCGTCGCTACCACCGATGTGCTGACCACCGATGAAGACTTGCGGCACGCTAGTGCGGCCGGTAACGGCACGCAGACTGACGGTGGTGGCATCCTTACCCAGGATGATCTCTTCGTACTGGATGCCGCGGTCAATCAGCAACTGTTTGGCCTTGGCGCAGTAGGGGCAGCCTGGCTTGGTGAACAGAGCCACAGACTCCTGAACCTTGAAGCTTGGATCCAGATGCTTGAGCATGGTGTCGGCATCGGAAACCTTGAATGGATCGCCTGGTTCGTTCGGCTCGATAAACATCTTCTCGACCACGCCGTCTTTCACCAGCATGGAGTAGCGCCAGGAGCGCTTGCCGAAGCCCAGGTCTTCCTTACCAACCAGCATGCCCATGCCATCGGTGAATTCGCCGTTACCATCGGGAATGAAGGTGATCTTGTCGGCCTTCTGATCATCCTTCCAGGCATTCATGACAAAGGTATCGTTGACGGAGACACACAGGATGTCATCGACGCCCAGTTTCTTGAATACCGGCTGCAGTTCGTTGTAACGCGGCAGGTGGGTTGAGGAACAGGTCGGGGTGAAGGCACCTGGCAGTGAAAATACAATCACTGTCTTACCGGCGAACAGTTGTTCAGTGGTGACATCGGCCCATTGATCGCCTTGACGGGTGCGGAACGTAACGTGAGGAACTTTTTTACCTTCGTGGTTCTGGAACATGGTGGTTCTCCTTGGGTAATGGTATTCGCTATGGTTTTGGATTTTTGCGGGGCATTCACTCTTGCCCCGTCGACAGAGCCATCATCGCGGATATGGATTGATAGCGCCAATCGTTGCTTGCTATTCTTTTGATAGGTAACTCCTATCAATGGTGAATAGCACATGAATCTGAAGGATCTGGAATATCTGGTCGCGCTGGCGGAGGAGGAGCACTTCCGGCGCGCAGCAGAGCGCTGTTTTGTCAGTCAGCCTACCTTGAGCGGGCAGATCAAGAAGCTCGAAGAGGAGCTGGGGGTGATCTTTTTGGAGCGCACCAGCCGTAAGGTGCTGTTTACTCAGGCCGGATTACAGTTGGTGGCGCAGGCGCGCAAGGTGTTGACCGAGGCCCAGCGGTTTCGCGAAATGGCCGGTAGCCATGGCGAGGCCATGAGTGGCCCCTTGCATCTGGGGCTTATTCCGACGGTTGGTCCCTACTTATTGCCCCATGTAGTGCCGGGGTTGCGCCATGCGTTTCCCAAGCTTGAATTTTATCTCCACGAAGCACAGACCCAGCAGATTGTGGCCCAGCTGGAAAGTGGATTGATTGACTGTGCCATCCTGGCCTTGGTCAAGGAAACCGAATGCTTTGTCGAATTGCCGCTATTCGATGAAGCCATGGTCCTGGCGGTACCACTCGAACATGAGTGGCATGACCGGGAGCAGGTTCCACTGCGTGAGTTAGCTGGTCATCGTTTGCTGATGCTGGAGGATGGTCATTGTTTGCGCGATCAAGCGCTCGGCTTTTGTTTTGCTGCTGGAGCGACAGAGGATCGACACTTCCGCGCCACTAGCTTGGAGACTTTGCGCAACATGGTGGCGGCAGGTGCCGGTGTTACCTTGTTGCCGGAGTTGGCGGTGCCGAATGAACGGTGTCGCGATGGCGTCTGTTATGTTCCTTGCTGCGACCCGGTGCCCAATCGGGCCATTGGGCTGGTGTATCGCCCGGGCTCACCTTTGCGTGCTCGTTATGAGCAGTTAGCCGACTGGGTGCGCTCGCAGATGTTGCAAGTGCTGGGTGGTTAACCAGCAAGGTGCTCAACGCGCCCTGCTAGCGACTCTGGCGGTTGATCATTACAGCGACATCGGCATGACCCGGTTACGACCCAGCTCTTTGGCACGATAAAGCTGTTCATCGGCCCGGCGCATGATGTTCTCGTAATTATCGTTTGCAACATATTCGGTGACGCCAAACGAAGCTGTGATGGTGTTGAGATGTTGTCCGCTCTTGCGATCCATGACGCTGATTTTTTCGATGGCCCGACGCAGTGATTCGGCAAATTGACGGGCGATCAGCAGATTGCGGCCAGTCAACAGGATGGCAATTTCTTCACCGCCAATCCGGAACGCGCGCTCGCCACTCTTGCAGCTATCCCTGACGCGGCGCGCAATGGCTTTGAGAACTTGATCGCCGAAGACATGGCCGAAACCATCATTGATGTTCTTGAAGCGGTCGATATCGAGAATAATCAGGGCAAAAGACGCTTGTACCGAGAGTTGATGGTGGATCTCCTGGTCGAAGGCTCGGCGGTTTAGCAGCCCGGTCAGGGAGTCGTGGAAGGCTTCCTCACGGCTTTGCTCCAACTTGCTCTTGAGCTCGGCGATCTCTTTTTCTGCCTCACTGAGCTGACTGTGAAACTGGCGGGTCGACAGACTGATATTCCGGGATCCTTGCACCAGCTCGCGAACCAGAGACATGGTCTCTTCGATCGACAGCCCCTCATCGTCGATCTTCATCAGCCGGGAAAAACTCTTGTCCAGCATGGCTTGAAACTCGCCCGTGCCGCTGAGGGTATCCTGCATGCTGTTGTTTATTTCGGTGACCATGGCTTCCAGGCTCTGTTTCATGATCTCGACATTCCGCTCAGTCTGGGCGGCGACATGCTGCTGATACAACAACTCGCTGGTCAGCGGAGTACAAACCCCGGAATCCTCAATTGTCTTGTTAACGGCATCCGTTAATTGCGGGTTGGTTTGTGCGACATAGGTATACCAGAGAGCATAGTTGGTCGGTGTTGTCGGGATCTGGTACTTGATCATCAAAGGGACCGCCTGTTTCAGGTAGGCGGTGGTTTGCGTAAAATTCTCTTTGGACATTGGCGACTCGCACAGCAATTAGGGTCGTTATTGCACTCATCATAGTCTGTGGCACGGGGGGAATGAAACATACCGTGCTATTTGTGATGGGCTTTCGTTATACTTTTCACGACACTTCTCCTATTTCCTTAAACAAGGCCCGCCTATGTCCATTACGGATCCTTTTCGCGAACGCGAAGCCGAAAAATATGAAAACCCCATCCCGAGTCGTGAAGCCATTCTGGCGCTGATTGAGAAACAACGCACTCCTGTCTCCCGAGATGATTTGATGAAGCTGCTCAAGCTTCAAGGTGAAGAGCAGGAAGAGGCGTTGCGGCGTCGGTTGCGCGCCATGGAGCGTGATGGTCAACTGGTTTTCACCCGTGCCAAGGCCTATGCGCTGCCAGAGAAGATGAATCTGGTGAAGGGAACGGTACTGGGGCATAAGGATGGTTTTGGCTTTCTGCGTCCGGAAGAGGGTGGTGAAGATCTGTTTCTTGCTCCCCGTGAGATGGATCGGTTGCTGCATGGCGACTATGTATTGGTCCAGCCGACTGGGCTAGATCCACGGGGGCGCCGCGAGGCTCGTCTGGTTCGCTTGTTGAAGTCCCGGGACATGGATATCGTCGGCCGTTTCTTCGTCGAAAATGATGTCAGTTTTGTGGTGCCTGATGATACCCGCATTGGTCAGGACATTCTGATCCCGCCAGGCATGAATAAGGGCGCCCGGCAAAGCCAGATGGTGGTGGCGCGCATTACCCAGCGCCCGTCTGGCCGCATGAATGCAGTCGGTGAAATTCTGGAAGTCCTGGGCGATCACATGGATCCGGGCTTGGAGATCGAGGTTGCCATCCGCACCCACGGTATTCCTCATGTCTGGCCTGCCGAGGTATTGGAAGAGATCAAATCCCTGACCGAAGAGGTGCCGGAGCAGGCCAAGATTGGTCGTTTCGATTTGCGTCAATTGCCGTTGATGACCATAGACGGTGAAGATGCGCGAGATTTTGATGATGCGGTGTTTTGCGAACGCAAACGCTCTGGCGGTTGGCGTCTGTGGGTGGCGATCGCCGACGTTTCCTATTACGTCCGCCATGGTAAGGCGCTGGATGCCGAAGCCCATAACCGGGGTAATTCGGTCTACTTTCCGGAGAACGTCATCCCCATGCTGCCAGAGGTGCTCTCCAACGGGCTCTGTTCGCTGAATCCGCAGGTCGATCGGTTGTGTATGGTCTGCGAGATGACCATTAGCGAAAATGGCCGCATGTCCGGTTACAAATTCTTCGAGGCGGTGATGAATTCTCATGCCCGTCTGACCTATACCAAGGTAGCGGCGATCCTGGACGGCGATCCGAAACTGCGCCAGCAATATGAGCCGTTGGTGGGGCATATCGAGGAGTTACACCATCTCTATCAGGCGTTAAAACATGCGCGTCACCAACGTGGGGCTGTGGAATTTGAAAGCGACGAAACCCGCTTCATCTTCAATGCCCAACGCAAGATCGAGCGGATTGTGCCACTGGTGCGCAACGATGCGCACAAGCTGATTGAAGAATGCATGATCCAGGCAAACGTCGCCGCGGCGCGTTACATCGAGAAGTGTGAAGCCGAGACGCTGTTCCGTATCCACGAGCGGCCCGGTGAACTCAAACTGGATACCTTCCGCAAATTCCTGGGCGAGTTGGGGCTAGAGCTGAAGGGAGGGCTGGAGCCGGAGCCTAAAGATTTTGCCGAGCTGGCAGCCCTGGTGGTGGACCGTCCGGATGTGGAGTTGATTAACACCATGTTGCTGCGCTCCATGTCCCAGGCGCAATACTGCGCCGATAATGTCGGCCACTTTGGATTGGCGTTGAAATCTTATGCGCATTTCACATCCCCAATTCGCCGTTATCCAGATCTGTTGCTGCATCGTGCAATCAAGTACCAGTTGGCCAAAGAGAAAGGTAACCCCAAGCACAAGTGGACTCCGAGCGGCGGTTACAATTACCTGTACGACGAAATCGAGCCCATGGGTGAGCATTGTTCGATGACGGAACGCCGGGCTGATGATGCCACACGAGATGTGGCGGATTGGCTTAAGTGTGAATACATGCTGGACCATGTCGGTGACGAGATGGACGGAGTCATTTCCGGTGTCACCGGCTTTGGTATGTTTGTCCGCCTTGCGGAGTTGCACATCGATGGTTTGGTGCACATCAGCTCGCTGGGCAATGATTACTACCAGTTTGATGCAGCTCGGCAGACTCTGATTGGTGAAAACTTCCGCCGAGTTCACCGTCTGGGCGACAAGGTGCGAGTCAAGGTCATGGGCGTTAATCTGGATGATCGCAAAATTGATTTCCAACTGATCGAGGATCCATTCCTGTTTAAAGGCAAAGACGCAAAGAAACAGCTTCAGCGCCTCGAAGAGATCAAGGGAGAGAAGGCAAAGGCTGCCCGGCGTCGAGACCACAAGGCCGAGCAAAAAAATGCCGAAAAGTCCGGCCACAGCAAAAATGGCGGCCGGAAAGCGGGAAGTAAAGAGTCTACCGCCAGTGCGCCGGCTGCCAAAAAGAATCGTCGCAGTAAATCCAAGCGCAGCAAGGCCCCGAAGAAACCTTGAGTTTCATTCTGACCGCTCAGACAAGGCGCTCTGGATAGAGCGCTTTGTATTTGCGGATTGCCTGCCGCTGAGGGTGGGGTAAGAGGCAGGATTATCGCTTCGAGCTGAGCTAGAATAGCCCCGACATAGGCTCATGAATCATTGAGCCTCTGCAACACATAAAGGATCCACTCGTGAGTAATGAATTGATTTATGGCATTCATGCCGTCACCGCCTTGCTGGAGCGCCAGCCTGAACGATTTCTTGAAGCCTGGG
Organism: Pseudaeromonas sp. HNCC25DJ182; assembly: GCF_055413365.1. Taxonomy (NCBI): domain Bacteria; kingdom Pseudomonadati; phylum Pseudomonadota; class Gammaproteobacteria; order Aeromonadales; family Aeromonadaceae; genus Pseudaeromonas; species Pseudaeromonas sp. HNCC25DJ182. Next base: position 316,248 of record NZ_JBVAYG010000002.1, read on the forward strand.
TTCTTAAGGGGCGTGAAGATGAGCGTCTGCTGCCATTACTCAACGAATTGCAACGCTGTGGCGTCAGCATTCAGTTGGTAACCCGCAAGACGTTGGATGACAAAGCCGAAGGGGCGATCCACCAAGGCATTATTGCCCGCATTCGTGAAGGCAAAAAATATGATGAGCAAGATTTATGGGCCTTGCTGGATCAACAGGAACAACCTTTCCTACTGATCCTGGATGGCGTCACCGATCCCCATAATCTTGGTGCCTGTTTGCGGAACGCCGATGCTGCCGGTGTGCATGCACTGGTGGTACCGCGTGATAAATCGGTGACCTTGAATGGTACGGCACGCAAGGTCGCGTGCGGCGCGGCAGAAACGGTTCCCTTTATCCAGGTCACCAATCTGGCGCGTACGTTGCGGGAGCTGCAAGAGCGTGGGGTTTGGATCGTCGGTACCGCCGGTGAAGCGGACCATGACTTGTACCAGAGCAAGCTCACCGGACCCTTGGCCCTGGTGATGGGAGCCGAGGGGGCAGGAATGCGTCGTTTAACACGAGAGCACTGCGACGAACTGATCAGTATTCCTATGTCCGGTGCAGTTTCCAGCCTCAATGTCTCGGTGGCAACCGGGGTTTGTTTGTTCGAGGCGGTACGACAACGTCGCGGATAACGGGCGGTATTACCATGACAATAAAGAGGATGGCTGGGCCGTCCTTTTTTATGGCTATGATTTTCTGAGCCTATGTCCACTATCCCGCATACGAGACGGTTAAATATTGATTGCGTTACCCCGTTCCTCTGCGTACAATTCCGCGCCTCAAAAGTCAGTCAAAAACACACTTTTAAGTTCCTTGCCCTCGATGGTTTGACTGAGCCAAGACGGGGGCTACTAAACCGTAAGGAGCAATCCATGCGTCACTACGAAATCGTCTTCATGGTTCATCCGGACCAGAGCGAACAAGTTGCTGGCATGATCGAGCGCTATACCGGCGCCATCGAGAAGTCTGGCGGCAAGATCCACCGTTTGGAAGATTGGGGCCGCCGTCAACTGGCTTACCCAATCGACAAGCTGCACAAGGCCCACTACGTTCTGATGAACGTTGAAGCTGAGCAAGCTGTTATCGACGAACTGGAATCTAACTTCCGTTACAACGATGCAGTTATCCGCAATCTGATCATGCGCACTAAGAACGCTGTGACCGAAGCCTCTCCGATGGCTAAGGCCCGCGAAGAACGTCAAGGTGGTCGTCGTGACGATCGCGCTGATGACGTATCTGAAGCCGCTGAGTAATTCCAGAGACTATTAAGAGGATAACCGCAAATGGCACGTTATTTCCGTCGTCGTAAGTTTTGCCGCTTTACCGCTGAAGGCGTTACCGAGATCGATTACAAAGATACTCTGACCCTGAAGAACTACGTTACTGAATCTGGCAAGATCGTACCGAGCCGTATCACCGGTACTCGCGCCAAGTATCAGCGTCAACTGGCCCGCGCTATCAAGCGTGCCCGTTACCTGGCTCTGCTGCCTTACACTGATCTGCACAACAAGTGATTTGGCGTTTGGCCTAACTCAACATTGACCGAGGAAAGGTAATGCAAGTAATTCTGCTCGATAAAATCGCTCGTTTGGGCGGTCTGGGTGACACGGTTGAAGTGAAGAGCGGTTTCGCTCGTAACTACCTGATCCCGCAAGGCAAGGCTGTAATGGCTACCAAGGCAAACCTGGAAGTGTTTGAGACTCGCCGTGCCGAACTCGAAGCCAAATTGGCTGGTGTTCTGGCTGCTGCGCAAGCTCGTGCTGCCCAAGTTGAAGCGCTGGAAAATGTGACCATCGAGTCCAAGTCCGGTGACGAAGGTAAGCTGTTCGGTTCTATCGGTACCCGTGATGTGGCTGATGCCATCACTGCTGCCGGTGTAGCTGTTGCCAAGAGCGAAGTTCGTATGCCAGAAGGCGCTTTGCGCTACACCGGCGAATACGAAATCGCTGTTCAGCTGCATGCTGACGTCAAGACCACCGTCAAGATCAATGTAGTTGCTGCCAAGTAACTGTTGACCTTGTTTGTGGAATAAAGAAACCCGCGCCTGTCGCGGGTTTTTTTATGCAAGAAAAACCCAGCCATGCCCAACTCAAATAACTCATATACAGCCGAGCATAGAAACCCCTGCGCATCGCTATCCCTACACATAACGAATCTTACCGTAAGCACCAAATCGGATTCGGTGTTCGTCTGTTGTCATTCGACATGTTGTCTATAGGCACGTCTCTGCGTTCGAACTTTCTGTTCGAAGTGGCTTTGCGATTGCTGACAATAGCCTTGGGTTGGTCAATATCTCATCAAATAGGATGTTTTTGTTCGATTAGTGGGCGGTTGACTCAGGGGGGCGGATAATTTGAAGAATATC